>JAYWIH010000142.1:0-38371 GCA_043789005.1 Sphingobacteriales bacterium | reverse complement strand
CAAGGTCAATAAACACCCCAAAATTGGTCATGTTTTTGATGACACCTTCCAGAACTTGCCCTTTTTCCAAGTTATTCAGAATCAACTGGCGTTGCGCTTCGAGGTCTTTCTCAATCAGTACTTTGTGCGAAACCACTACGTTGTCGTTGGCGTAGTTGATTTTCACCACCTTCACTTCCATTTTCTTGCCCACGTAAATGTCGAAGTCGCGGATCGGCTTCACGTCGATCTGCGAGCCGGGCAGGAACGCCTCAATGCTGAAAATGTCCACAATCAGGCCGCCTTTGGTACGGCGTTTCACCAGTGCCTCAATCACCAAGTCGTGATCCAATGCTTTCTGGATATTGTCCCAAGCAGTGAGAACCTTGGCTTTCTTGCGCGACAGCACCAGTTGGCCGTTCAGGTCTTCCTGCGTTTCCACGAACACTTCCACCTCGTCGCCCACTTTCAGGTCGGGCATATCGCGGAATTCGGAGAGGGGAACCAAACCGTCGGACTTAAAGCCGATATTGATGATTACCTCGCGGTCGGAGATGCCCACAACCGAGCCTTTCACCACTTCCTTTTCGGCCACTTGGGTCAGCGTGCCGTCAATCATGGCTTCCATCTCGGCTTTTTCGGCTGCCGAATAGCCGCCGCCCAAGCCTTTGGCCACTACTTTGTCCCAATCAAAATCTTCAAGAACTTTACTCATCGGTGATGGCCTTGCAAAGTACATCAGTCCACAGGCCGTGCGGATTGAAATCAGGGTTGGAAATAAATGGAAAAACCGCCTTTAAAAATCAAACGGGCTGCAAAATTAGGAAAAAGAACGCAAAAAGCAAAATTACTCCGTGTCGAATTTCATGGTTTTTTACGTCCCAAACCCGCCATCGTCGGCAGGCCCGCAACATCGGTGGGGCCAATGTCGGCGTGGGCAAAATAGTATGCTTCAAAAAGGCAAAACCCCCTTTTGCCACTCAGGCACAGCCACAAGTTACGCTTTGCGGCAATTGGCGTGCCTTTCACTCCGCCAGCAAATCCGGGCGGCGCTGGCGGGTGCGTTCCAATGATTGGTCGGTGCGCCAGTCGTTGATTTTGGCTTCGTGGCCCGACAGCAAAATCTCCGGCACTTGCCAGCCTTCAAACTCGGCGGGACGCGTATAGACGGGCGGAGCCAGAAGATCGTCCTGAAACGAATCGGTGAGGGCCGAAGTCTCGTCGGACAATACGCCCGGAATGAGCCGGATCACGGCATCCGAAATCACCGCCGCCGCCAGTTCGCCCCCCGACAGCACATAATCGCCGATGCTGATTTCCTGCGTGATGAAATGCTCACGCACCCGCTCATCCACGCCCTTGTAGTGGCCGCAAAGGATAATCAGGTTTTGTCTGAGCGAAAACCGGTTGGCCATCCGCTGGCTGAACGGCTCGCCATCGGGTGTCACGTAAATGATTTCATCGTAACTGCGGTCTTTTTGCAGCGCACGGATGCAATTGGCAATCGGCTCGATCATGAGCACCATGCCCGCCCCGCCGCCAAACGCATAATCGTCCACTTGGCGGTGATTGTAGGTGGTGTGGTCGCGCAGGTCGTGCGTGTGTACCGAAACGAGTTGCTTGTCCTGCGCCCTTTTCAGGATGGAGGCCGCAAAAAAACTGTCCAGTAATTGCGGCAAACAGGTGATGATGTCTATGCGCATGAAAGCGTTTGGCGTTTACCGTTGAAAGACGGGTGGGGTTTGGCCTTTTTGAAAGATACTATTTTGAAAGCGTCTGGCGCGAGATTCCCATCTCGTGCCGCCCATGCGGGCAGATTCCTATCTGCCGGAGACGCATTGAGACCAACGACGCCGAGATAGGAATCTCGGAACATGGGCGGCACGAGGTAAGAACCTCGCGCCAGTAGCGGGCAAGTGTACACTTGCGTCAATAAAACCGGCTCAGTCATCATCGCGCTGGCCTTCGTCATCATTCATGTACACATCCAGCAAGCCTTCGGGCAGGTTCACAAACAGGGTTTTGGCGGCGTGGTCAACGTGGCCGATAATGTTGCCATTCATCGGAACCAACACTTCGCGGCCTTGGTAATCCATGGCGAGCAGGTCGTTGCCGGGCATATCGTAAATGGCTGATACCGTACCGAGCGGGCCTTCTTGGGCATCCACAACCTGGTAGCCAATCACTTGGTGATAGTAAAACTGGCCTTTTTTGAGTTTTGGCAGGTTATCCAGCGGCAAATACAGCTTGCTGCCAACCAGGTTTTTGGCGGCATCCAAGCTGTCCACCTCTTCGAGTTTCACAATGGCGCGGCCACCTTGCAGGTTGTAATGTTCCATGAAATACGGGACCAACTGGCCCTGCCACTGCACGAAAAAGGAATCCAAGCCGCTGTATTTCTGCGGGTTGTCCACGTCAAGCACCACCATCAGTTCGCCTTTCAGCCCGTGCGTCTTGGCAATGTATCCCAGTTCAAAACATTCGTTCACATTCATTCCGGTTGTTGGTTTTTTGTGGGTTGGCAGGCAATCCGGCCAGCAGGATATACACGAGAAACGGCAGGAAACCGATTTTGTAACGCGCCAATGCCCCGAAGTTAGGGGAGGAAAAAGCCAGCACTGCCGCCAGCGACAGAATATACAGCCACGCCGCCCGCACCAGCAACCGCGTCAAAATAGTATCCTTTGAAAGTGTCAAACCCACCGGAGAAGAAAAAAGATGGAATTTTTTTTTCGGAGAAAGGCAGGTTTTCGCCAGGCAAAGCACCGCCAGACCCAGCAAAACCGCATTTTCAAGGCCCGCACCGAAAGCCAGCCAATTGCGGGCCTGCCACGGCAGCGGCGCGAACAAACCCGACCACAAAGCTAACGGAAAATGCGCGGCAAAACTGCGCACGGTGGGCAAAAGCGTATCGAAAACCACATACGTGCCTGGTTTGGAAATGCTTACCGTTGCATCGTGGTTGGCAATAATGGAAGCCAGCAGCGAATGACCGGTCATGTGCCCGATCAGCAACGGAGCCGCGCCAAAGACGGCGCAAAAAAATAGTATCTGCCAAAACCGCAAAACCCGGCCATGAGAAATGCCGTAGTTGCCGTACACGACAAAAACCCCCGCCAGCGATAATGCCGCCGGTAGCAGCGCACCGAGATAATAGAATTTCAGTTGCCACACAATCCAGCCGAAAAGCACGATGCACAAGCATTTTTTCCAGGAGTTTTTTGTGTGCGCAAACACGTTTTTCCGGAAAAACACCCCCCTGTCTTTGCGCTTTGCGGAAAAATAAAATGGCAATCCGATTGCCAGAATGCCCGTGAAGCAGCCCATCGCAATGGATTCCTTCAATACACCGCTGCTCCAGAAAACAACTGACGGAAACAGCAGGAACGCAGTGATGGCTGCCGTGCGGGTGCGCGGATAGACGCTTGCCAGTACATTTGCCAACCGCCAAAACCCCAAAAAACTGAACAGTGAACAGTACAGTCCGGTAATCCAGTAATTATGGAATGTGAACAAGTTGAGGCAACTGAACAACTTGGCGGCAAAAAATGCACGCGGCTGGTTTTTTAACAGAAGCGTTGCGGATGAACTATTGCTGAAGTCGTTGAGGAACAGGATTTTCAAATAATCGCCCGGTTGGCGGAATGCGAACTTGCTCAACGCGGCAGATTCTTCGAAAAGTGCAAACGTGTCGCCCCGGTACGGGTAATGGTGCAGGTAAAGCAACCCCACGGCAATGCCCGCCGCACATTTCAGGATCAATGCCCCCCAGAACCACCGGCGCAACGGTTCGCGGGTTTGGGTACGGTAGAAAGCAAATGCCAGATAGCACAAGAGCGGCACGTGAATAAGAAAAGGCAAATAGCGGATTAAGTCGTGTGTCCAGCGCATCGTGGAACGAATTACCGAAAAATCGGCTTAATGCAAGGATCATCGCACCGGAATTTTGTAAATTGCACCATGCCAACAGAAATAAAGGAAACAATCGCACCCGCCGCCCACGCGGTGAAAAGGGATATACGGAAGATAAGTCTGCCGGAAATAAAGGATTTTTTGGGAAGCCAAGGCGAGCAATCGTTCCGGGCCAAGCAGGTACACGAATGGCTTTGGAAAAAATCGGCCACGGATTTCGACCAGATGACCAACCTGTCGGTTCCGTTGCGCAACCTGCTCAAAGACAGCTTTGTAATCAATTCCGTGCGCCTGCAACGCGAACAAATCAGCAGCGACCGGACGGTAAAATCGGCGTTCCAATTATACGACGGGCAGGTGGTGGAAGGCGTGCTGATACCGGCCACCGACCGCATGACGGCTTGCGTGAGCAGTCAGGTTGGCTGTTCGCTGACGTGCAAGTTCTGCGCGACGGGCTACATGAAACGCCAGCGCAATCTCGATGCCGCCGAAATCTACGACCAAGTGGTGATGATCCGCAATTCGGCGGAGGAAAAATACAAGGCTCCGCTCACCAACATCGTCTATATGGGCATGGGCGAGCCACTGCTCAACTACGACAGCGTGCTGCAATCGGTGGAGCGGATAACGTCGCCGGAGGGATTGAACATGGCCCCCAAGCGGATTACGGTTTCGACGGCGGGCATTGCCAAAATGATTAAAAAACTGGGCGATGACCAAGTGAAATTCAAGCTGGCCTTGTCGCTGCACGCGGCCAACGACCTGAAACGCAACGAGATAATGCCCATCAACGAAAGCAATACGCTGGCCGCCCTGCGCGAGGCGTTGCAGCATTTTTACCGCCAGACGGGTACGCAACTGACCTACGAATACATTGTGTTCAACGGCTTCAACGACACGCTGCAAGATGCCAAGGAACTCTATGAATTCACGAAGCACACGCCCTGCAAGGTGAACATCATAGAATACAACCCGATTGCCGAAGCCACCTACCAGAATGCCAGTGCCAGCAAGGTCACGGAAATCGGTAACTTCCTCGAAGACAAGGGCGTGCTGGTACACATACGCCGCAGCCGGGGCAAGGACATTGACGCGGCCTGCGGGCAGTTGGCTGGCAAGAAGTGAAAAGCGGCTCCCAAGAAACCCCACCCCCGGCCCCTCCCCGTTAGGGAGGGGAGTTTTTTTGGCTTCCCTTCAGGGTATGCACAACGTACCCTTTTTTCCCACAAAATAGTATCCCTCCAAAACGCCAAACCCATCACTCCCGCTCACCCTTTTTTCCGAACCGCCCACAGCAGGTTGTCCTTGTGCGTGCCCCAATGGTAGCCCAAGTCGAAGGGCAGCGGACGCACAGCGGCACTGTCTCGGTACATCTGTTGCAATTCTGTCTGGTGGCGGTTTTTGAATTCGGCAATGGGTGGTAAATACACGCCGTACAGTTGAATGTTCCATGCCGCCATGTTGAAATATTCATAGGCAATGCCCGTATCGTCTTGCAGCAGGGTTTGGCACTTTTGCAGCATACTATTTCGGACTGTCGAAAAAGACGCGTAATGCAGCAGGTAACTCGCCGATTTCAGATAGCCCGCACAGCCGCCGGGTAGTTGCGCCAAGTATTTTGCCACGGCGGGGCGGGCCTGCAAACCCGTATCAGACAAGTCGCCGGCGTAGTAATACACCGACTTCCGCGCGTGCGTGCGGCCATCCAGAAAATCAATCCGCACCAGCCGGGGCGTGTTTTCAGGCAGGCCCGCGTCCGCTCCTTTCCAGTCCATCGGTTGGCCGGTCTTGGCAATCATCATCGGCTGGATGCGGGTTATGGTATTGCCGGTGCGCACCAGAAACACGCAGATCAGCGGCACTGCGCCGTTGATGCGCGGCAAATCGTGGTGCATCCGCTTGGTCAGGAAATAGCTGCGCCGGAACACATCGCGCAGGGCGTTTTGCACCAATTCGCAATAGTTCACAATTTCATCGGGCGATTGGCGCGCAAAGTCGGGCAGGCTGCCGATGGGTTCCAAACCGAATAGGTGGTAGTTTGTGGCGTTTGGAAACAGCGTGTGGGCATGGATGAAGTCGGGCCCGGAAAACGGGTACAGTACGTTGGTGGCGGCTTGGGCGGCGGTGAGTTCAGTGTCGCGCCAAGCTTTCATGCGGCCCAGACGCTGCCTTTCCACTTGGCTCCAACTGCTGTCCATGGCGGCGGCACACCGCATCCAAGCCGCTGACTGGCAGATAGCCGTGTAGCCCGAAAGACCCTTCACTGGTATACCGGCCATTACTTTGGCGGCATCGTCCGCGGCGCGGTCAAATACAATGGCGGCCGGTTGTGCGGGCACGGGTTTTGCCGCCGAAACAATTGCCGTGTGCCGTTCGGAACTGTCCGGCTGGCAGGCAATGAGGAAAATAGTATGGAAAAAAAAGCGGAAACCCCGTTGCAAAGTCATGGCTGGCGCGTAAGGTTAAAAAGTGTTAAATGTGCGTCCAAAAGTAGAACGGATTGCGAAATGTGCCAACTTTGGCGCACAGGACGGACAGAAACACGCACATGAACCTTGTCATTGACATCGGCAATTCCTCGGCTAAAACCGGCTGTTTCGCGCCCGATGCCTTGCGGGGCGCGTACCGACGCGTGAGCCACGACGAATTGCTGCCATTAGTGCAGACGCTGAAACCCGCACGGATACTGTTCTCGTCGGTGGCGGGTGAAACCGAAAAGTGGCGGGCGGGTTTGGCCGTGTGGACGGATACTATTTTGCTTCTGGATCACCGGCTGCCGCTGCCATTCCAAAACCATTACCAAACCCCCGAAACGCTGGGCACCGACCGGCTGGCGGCGGTGGCGGGGGCGCAGGCACTGTATCCGGGATGCACCTGCCTGACCATTGACGCGGGCACGTGCCTCAAATACGAATGGCTCGAAAATGGGCAGCATTACCGGGGTGGCGGCATTTCGCCGGGCTTGCAAATGCGGTTCCAAGCCATGCACGCGTTCACAAGCCGCCTGCCGCTGCTGGAACCCGATGCCGATGCGCCGCTCACGGGCACTTCCACGCACGAAGCCATGCAGAGCGGCGCACTCAATGGCATGGCCGCCGAAATGGAGGGAATTGTGGCGCGATACCGGGCACAACAGCCCGATGCAGTGGTGATCCTGACGGGCGGCGATGCGCATTTTTTTGAAAGGCGGCTGAAAACTCCGATATTTGCCATTTCAGACTTGGTGCTGGTGGGGCTTAACCACATCTTGCAATTCAATTCGTGAGGTTTTCGGTTCAGGGTTGGCGCAAGAGTTTTAAATTTGCAATAAGCTGACAGTCAAAAGATTATGTCGAAATGAAAGACAGCCGCTGGCGAGTGGCAACTGGCAACTGTCCGCAGGCAAGGTTCGTAACTGGCGCTGGATTCTTATCCCGTGCCGCCCATGTTCCGAGATTCCTATCTCGGCGGCGTTGCCGGACTTGCCGCTTCGGCAGATAAGAACCCCCCCGCATGGGCGGCACGAGGTGGGAACCGCGCGCCAGTCAGGCAATTTCCGGCACGAAAGCCAAGGTGGGTTTGGCGTTTCTGAAAGATACTATTTTGCGCATCGTTTTCCGGCAGTCTTTACCGTTATCCGGCTTTTACCATAAAATGCAAGCAGAATGCAAGCCATTTACCGGCAACAACCATACAAACCATTAACTTCCCATTCATGCGTTTTTACCTGAAATTATTTGTTGCGGTCGGTTTTCTGTGGACGGGCGGCACGGTGCAGGCCCAGAATGTGGGCAACTCGCCGTATTCGCAAATCGGCATCGGCGATGTCACCAATCCGGCTTTTGCCTCGCACCAGGCCATGGGCGGGGCGGGTGTGGCTTACAGCAACGGGCTGTTCATCAACAACCTGAACCCGGCACTCTGGGCCCGCAACCGCAATGTGGTGCTGGAACTCGGCGTGGCGGCCCAGTACAAACGCATGACCAGCGGCAACACGTCGCAGCGCAGCTTGGGCGGCAACCTGAACTACCTCGCATTGGCGTTTCCGGTGGCCCGCTACTGGACTACCGGCTTGGTGCTGTCGCCGTACAGCACGGTTAATTACGACATCAAGACCACCGGCATCGTGGCCGGGCGGCCCACCCAAAAGGTGAACACCACGCTCACCGGACGCGGCGGCCTGACGGGTGTGAACTTTAACAACGGGTTCACGCTTACCAAAAGCCTGTACGCGGGCTTGCAGACCACCTATGTTTTCGGCTCGGCCACCACCGATGTGTTTGGCGCAATTGACTCGCTGCCGCTGAGTACGGCTGGCTACCAGCAGCGCATCAACTACTCCGATTTTGTCTTCAAGCCCGGCATTGCCTACCGCAAGCGTTTGCGCTACGACTCCAAGGATTCGCTCAAAGCCGTGTACCTGAGCATTGCCGGCACCTACGAGTTTGCCACCAACGTTTCCGGACGGCGCACCCTCACTTCCGAAAACCGTGGCGGCGACATAGAAGGCGCACCGATTTTGCTTGACACCCTGGTGCGCGACCTGCCGGGCAACATCCGGCTGCCACAAGGATTCCGGCTGGGCGTGAACCTCGAGAACCCATTCCGCTGGGCGTTGTCCGCCGATGTGGCTTACAGCCAGTGGTCCGGTTATTCATCGTTCGGCACCAGTGGGTCACTGATGAACACGTATTCGGCGCATCTGGGCGGCGAATGGACACCCGACATCAACTCGGTGGGCAGCTACCTGCGGCGCATGACGTTCAGGGGCGGCCTGCAATACGCCCAAATGCCCATTGCCCACCAAGGCAAGCAACTCTCGGACCGCAGCGTGAGCCTCGGCATTTTCCTGCCCATCACGCCGCAAGACCGCAGCGGCATCTCGTACATCAACACTACATTTATTCTGGGCAGGCGCGGCGAGGCAAGCCTGATCAAAGAGGATTATGTGCGGCTCATTTTCGGTTTCAGCCTCAACAGTTTCGAGTGGTTCAGGCGGTATAAGATTGATTGATACAAGGAAATAGGGTGTCTGGGTAACGCCGGTCTGACACTGCGTGTCAGACCGCCTGCCTGTCGGCAGACAGGGCATCGCGCATCGGCTTCCGGGTCAACCGGCGGGTTTGGGTGTTTTGAAACATACTATTCACAAGTGGTGCCGGTTTCTCAAAACCGGCACGGCGGTTGCTCACAACCGCATTTCCGTGCGCACAGCCATGAAAATAACGTGGGTTTGGACTTTTTTGGGGATATTATTCTTGCTGCTCACCGCTTGCGAAAGCGAACAGGCAACCGAGAAACCGGTCTTTTACAAAGGCCCGAAATCGGAAGTGCGCGACATGGAAATGCTCATGACCGACTCGGCGCGGCTCAGTATCCGGCTCACGGCCCCGCTGCAAATAGAACTGCAAAACGGCGACCGGCAGTTTCCCAAAAGCCTGTATCTTGAGTTTTACAACCGGAAAGGCGTGAAAACCACCACCTTGCGTGCCAACAAGGGTTTCAAGCTGCAGGCCAACAACGTACACACCGCCCAAGGCAATGTGGTGGTGGTGAACTTGGAAAAAAAGGAAACGCTGCGCACCGAACTGCTGAACTGGAACCCGGACACCAAAAAACTGTACACCGACAAATTCGTGACCATCACCACGCCCGACGAAGTGCTCAAAGGCACCGGACTCGATGCCGCCCAGGATTTGAGCAGCTACAACATCCGCAAGATTTCGGGCGTGTTTGCCGTGGAAAAATGAAAGAGAAAACCGAAAAACGACCTTGAAACTGCCCGACGTGTTTTTGCTGTATCCGGCCCTTGCCTTGTTCATCATTGGCCTGCACCAGATTGTGACGCGCGGCTTTGCGCAAAGCTACTGGATTTTGATGCTGGCACTGCTGTTGTTTTTTACCTACCAGTGGCGCAAGACCAAGAGCGAAGCCGCTGCCAAAACATCCGCCAGCAAACCCATACCGCCCCTGAAACGGCAGGAAGTGCAAAAGGAAGCCGTAAAAAACCGGCGGCCCGGCGGCAGGAATCAGTCATAAAACACCTCACCCCCGGCCCCTCTCCTGCTGAGAGGGGAGCAAAGGCTTCCTTTTTTTCACCCCTCTCAGCAGGAGAGGGGCCGGGGGTGAGGTTGTTGAGTTGAGCGGGTTTGGGCTTTTTCAACGATACTGTTTTTGACCGCGCATTTTTGACCGCAAACATTTTCCATTACCGAACCGAAAACCCGCATCCGCATGAGTTTGCAACAATGGCTCGGCATTTTTTCGGCTTTGCTCGGCTCGGTGTTTTTCACGAGTGTGGAGGCGGCGTTTGCCTCGGCCAACCAACTGCACATTGAATGGCAGGAAAACCGCCGCATCTATTCGGGCAAAATCCTGTCGCGCTTTGCCAAAAACCCGTCCGGACTCATCGGCACCGTACTTATCGGCAATGTGCTGGCCGTGGCCGCTTACACGGTGCTGGGCTTTACGGCCTTGTGTCCGTATTTCAAAGACATCCTGCAAGCCCCTTTTAATCAAGGGGTTGTTGTTTTTCCGCTGGTGGCCGCCCTTCTTTTCACCGTGCATTTCCTGCTGGCCGAGTGCCTGACCAAGTTTATCTTTCTCTTGGATGCGGAACGGTGGTTTCAGGTGCTGCTGGTTCCGTTGCGGGTGCTGCACGTGCTGCTGTACCCGCTGGTGGCGGGCATTACGGGCATTTCCAAATGGGTGCTGCAAAAAGTGCTGCGGGTGCGGGATGCGCGTGAACGCCCGATTTTCAATCCGGTGGACTTGACCGCGTACATTGAACACGTGGAAACGCCCGCCACCGAAAAGGAGGAGACCGAAGTGGACACGCAGATTTTCAATAACGCGCTTTCGTTCAAATCCATCCGGGTGCGCGACTGCATGGTTCCGCGCACCGAAATTTCGGCGGTGGAAGTGAAAAGCGACATCAACGAGTTGAAAACTGCTTTTGTCGGCAGCGGACACTCGAAAATAATCGTTTACAAAGAAACCATTGACGCGGTTGTCGGGTATTGCCCGGCCTTGGAATTGTTCAAGAAACCCAAGGACATCGCTTCCATCCTGTCGCCGATCATGATTGTGCCCGAAACCATGCCCGTCACGGATATTTTCCTGCAATTCACATCCGGGCAGAAGGGCTTGGCGTTGGTGGTGGACGAATACGGCGGCACATCGGGCATTATCAGCTTGGAAGATGTGGTGGAACGGCTTTTTGGCGAGATTCAGGATGAATACGATACCAGCGAGGATTGGGTGGAGGAGAAGCTTGACGAATACACGTATTTGCTGAGTGCGCGGCACGAAATCGAGTACCTCAACGAGAAATACCGGTTGCAACTGCCCGCCGGCGAATACGGCACACTGGGCGGACTGATTATTTCAATACATGAAGATTTGCCGCCCGTGAACCAGCGCGTGGAATTGCCGCCATTTGTTTTCACAATCCTGTCCGTGCGCCAAACCCACGTGGATGTGGTCAAACTGACCGTGGCCCCTTAAAAGCCCCCTCCGAAGGAGGAGGCTTTTAAACAAGCGGGGTTTGGGCTTTTTGAAAGATACTGTTTTGTTTTTTCTCCCCCTCTTTCGGAGGGGGTTGGGGGGAGGCCTCCTTTTTTCTCCATGACAAAATCCGAATTGCGGCCAACATTTTTGCACCGGCAAAGAAGCCTTTCCGTGGAGAATTCGGAAAGGGAAAGCCAACGCATCTGCCAACTTTTCCTTGAAACTTTTGCCCTTCCGTTGCGTCGCATCCAAACCATTCATTGTTTTTTGCCGATTGTCAAAAACCGTGAAATCAACACTTGGCTCATCATCAGGCAGTTGCAAGGCAATTTCCCGCTGCTGAAAATTGCCGTCCCCAAAACTGACCCGCTCACCAACACATTTACCAGCCATTTGCTGGATGGCAAAACCGTGCTGGCCGAAAACCGCTGGGGCGTTCCCGAACCGCAAAATGGCGAATCGGTTGCGCCTTCCGGCATTGATTTGGTGCTGGTTCCGCTGCTGGCCTACGACCAGTCGGGCGGCCGCGTGGGTTACGGAAAGGGATTTTACGACCGTTTTCTGGCGCAATGCCGCCCGGATGCGCAGAAAACAGGCTTGTCGTATTTTGAACCGGTGGCAAAAATCACGGATGTGAATCGGTTTGATGTGGCGCTGGATGGATGTGTAACGCCGGGCAAGGTGTGGAGATTCGGATAGAGGCTCCAGACCAAAAGGTGAGCAAAAAGGTAGAGACGTTGCATCGCAACGTCTTCCGCGCCAAAAAAATAGTATCTTTTAGAAGGCTCAAACCCGCCGGTTCTCCTGAAAGCCGATGCCGGTTCCGGTCTGACACACAGTGTCTGACCTGCGTTGCGGCTTTTACTTTTGGAAGCCGAATTTCTCCGATTTTCCATCTGGTTCCCAGACCCAAACGGTGGTTTGCCGGATGGTTTTCAGCATTTTTTTCGCTTTCGCATTGCCCATCACGCAGATGGCCGTGGAAAGCCAGTCGGCCGTGGATCCATTGGGAGATACCACCGAAACCGTGCGCGAGTCCGTCAGTCCGTAGCCCGTGAACGGACTGACAATGTGCGAGTAACGCTTGCCGCCGATATCCACGAACTGAAAGGCATCGCCCGACGTGGATACGGACGTATGCGCCAGCGTGAGGTACGTGGCGCGGGCAGTATCGCTTGGCGGGCCAATGCCGACAGCCACCCGCCAGCCGGTTTTGCCGGGTGGCGCATCGCCGATGGCAAGGTTGCTGCCCGCATCCACGAGTGCGGGTTTGATGCCGCGCCGCGATACTATTTTCAACGCCTCATCCACGGCGTAGCCCTTGCCAATGCCGCCCGCGTCGAGTTTCATGCCCGGTTTCAGGAGCATCACTTTTTTCTCCCTCGCGTAGAGCCTTATGTGCTGGTAACCAACCGATTGCCGAGCTTTTTTGAGCAGTGGGGCGGCGGGCATTTCATGCTGCCGCCTGACACGCCGCCACAGGTTTACCAGCGGCCCGATGGTGATGTCAAACGCGCCGCCACTCAGCCGGGCGGCCTGCTGCGACACCAGCAGCACGCGCCACAGGTCGTCACTGACCTTTACGGCTTGTCCGCTGCCAGCCGTGGCCGACAACCGGCTCAGTTCGCTGTCCGGCTGGTAGTCGCTCAGGATTGCATTCAGTTCGTCAATGCGGCGGAAGGCGGCTTGGGCGGCTGGCTGCGCCACCGAATCATGGCTGGAATAAAGCGTGAGCCGGAACACCGTGCCCATTTGCGGGTGCGCGAATTCATAACGCCGCAGCGAGTCGGTTTGGGCAAAGGAAACCTGAAAAACCAGACTGAAAAATAGTATCCCCGCAATAATCAAAACCCGCCTTTTCATGGGATTGTACGTTAGCGTGTGCGCAAGTTGAAGCGTGCGCTACTGTTTTTCACTTGGCAAACCGCAGGCGGTAGTCGGCTTTGGCCCGGCCCCGGCTGATATCGGCGAGGCGTGATTGGAGGAGGCGTTTTTTCATGGCCGAAATCCGGTCTACAAATAGCGTACCCTGCAAATGGTCGTATTCGTGCTGGATTATGCGGGCGGCCATGCCAGTGTATTCCTCCGTAAACTCATTCCAGTGTTCATCGAAATAATGGATTCTCACCTTTTCGGGCCTGCTCACATCGGCGCGGATGCCGGGAATGCTCAGGCAGCCTTCCTCAAAAGCCCACGGTGTACCGTTTTCGCCGAGCACGGTCGGGTTCACGAATACTTTCTTAAAATCCATCGGCTCGTCTTCCTCTTCCATCGGCTTGCCATCGGTCACAAACAGGCGGATGCCCATGCCGATTTGCGGGGCGGCCAGGCCCACGCCACCGGCATTGTACATGGTTTCGTACAGGTCGGCCACGGTTTTGGAAAGGTCGGTGCCGTGCACAATCGGTTCGGCTACTTTTTTCAGGACGGGGTCGCCGTAGGCTACAATGGGGTAAATCATATTAGTGCGGAAATCTGCTCTGTGCGACTGTTTCCGGCAAATCTACGGAAAAGTTGGCGGGTTTGGAAAGCGCGCCGCAGTTTCGGGGCGGAACTGATTTGGACGAACGGGCGAAACGGCTTATATTCGGACTTGCCCCGAACCACCACATTAGTGGGCCACAACCAAGTGAAAGCCAACACCCAGATTGCCAAGCGAACCAGACTTTACCGCAAACTGCACAAATGGATTGCCATTCCGCTACTGTTGTTTTTACTCACCATTGGCATTACGGGGCTACTGCTGGGCCTGAAAAAACAAACCGGGCTGCTGCCACCTACCCTGAAGGGAACCAGCAACAACGCCGGAAAGTGGCTCAGCATTGACAGCATCCAATCCGTTGCGGTGCGTTATGCCAGCCAAACACTGCACAAACCCGCCGCCATAGACCGGATTGATATCCGTCCGGCCAAGGGAATCGCCAAAATCGTGTTTGCCAAGCATTTCACCGAGCTGCAAATAGACTGCACCACGGGTGCCGTTTTATCAGTGGAAACGCGCCGCTCGGACATAATTGAGAAAATACACGACGGCTCGATACTCGATTTTCTGGCGGGCACCGACAACGACCCGATCAAAGTGGTTTATACTTTCTGCGCCTCAACCGGGTTGATTATGTTGTCGGTGTCCGGATTTTGGCTGTGGTACAACCCCAAGAAGATGAAGCGGCAAAAATCCGCCTGAAGCCTCCCCTAAATCCCCTCCAAAGGAGGGGACTTTCAAACAGGCGGGTTTGGCGTTTTAAAAAGATACTGTTTTTTTTACTCCCTCTCCTTCGGGTAGGGCCGGGGCCGGGTCTTTCAGTTGCCCAGACTGCGCCGCTCCATGTACGATTGCAGGATAATGGCCGCACTCACTTTGTCCACGTTGGCCTTGTTTTGGCGGTCTTTCTTTTTCATGCCGCCCGCCAGCATTGCCTGCCGCGCCATGATGGACGTGAACCGCTCGTCCACGCGGTGGATTGGGATATCGGGAAATTGGGTTTGGAGGCGTTTCACAAAACCTTCCACGTGCGGCGCAATTTCGGAGGGCGAGTTGTCGGTTTGTTTCGGCTGGCCCACCACAAAGGCTTCCACTTCTTCGCGCCGGGCATACTCCTTCAGGAAATCCATCAGTTGCAGCGTTAGCACGGTTTCCAGCGGCGAGGCAATGATTTGCAGCGGGTCGGTGACGGCCAGACCGGTGCGCTTGAGTCCGTAGTCAATGGCAAGGATGCGGGGCATGGGATGGGTGTGTTTGCCGCTTGGAAATAGTATGCTTCAAAAAGGCCAAACCCACCCTTTTTTCCGACGGGATGCGCAATCCGGCAAACGCTAATTCCACTGGGCGGTTTTCCTCACCATGTCTTTCACTTCCTTTTCGAGCACCAGGGCTTTGGGGAAAAGTATTTCGTTTTCAATGCGGGCGTGGATGGTCAGGTCTTGCTCAAAGGCTTTGAGTTCGGCAAAAACCACTTTCAGGTGCGGCGTATGCCCGGCGGGGAGCGTATATTGGTTCGTGATTTCGCGGATACCCGTCATCTCGTCGTCGTGCGTTTCGTGTTCGATGGCGAATAGCTGGACGGAGTGTTTCTCAAGGTCGAAAAATATCCGGCCGGGCGAAATCTGGCGTTGCCGGGCTTGCCGGAGCAGGTCAACGTAGCGGAAAAAGGTATCCTCTTCCTCATGAATGTGCAGGATGAAATCCTCGACAAAGAGCGGGAATACGATTTGCAAATCGCGCGTGCAGGCAAATGATTCCTGGCGCAATGTTTCCACCAAATGCGCCATGTAGGGCAGTTTGCGCTTGATGAAAACGGCGTGGGCGTGGCGCAGGTATTCGATTACCAAGTCAATGGGCAGGTTTTCAAGGACAACCGGCTGGGTATCTTGCGGGTGGCCGGCCTGTTGCAGGCTTTGCACCACTTGCGCCATGTTTAGGCCCCGCCCTCGGCACACTTGCTCCAAAGTATTGTCGGGGGTGTCGTCGGTGTGTTCGTAAAACCGGATGCCCGAATGGTACAACGCATACGCGTACACGTAGTTGTGTTCTACAATGTCGGTAATGGTGCGGTGGTGAAAAGCGGTTTTTTCCATGGCAAACTGCGCTGTTGTCACAAAAGTAAATAATCTTTCGGTAAGATACGGAGGCATCCGAAAAAAGTGCCTTCCAAAATAGTATGTTTCAAAAAGCCCAAACCCCCAATAAAAAAACCTGTGAGGTTTTTAAAATCTCACAGGTCTGGCCTGCAATCCGGCAAAAGATGCGCATCACCCGCTAAACGTTAAAAACCCAGCCATGTTTTCCGTCCGTCAAAAATGTATGCCATCCGGCCTTGTGTTGACGTACCTTTATATGTCGAAAAAATATAGAGAAATAACGGGACAAAGCGTATTTTTGGTGGGTTTTCGCAGGATTCCCGTCCCGGCGGGTTTCGGCACGGTAAAACATACTATTTTGCCCGCGCCGCACCCGTAACCAGTCTGCGGGGAATTAACGGTTGACCATCCTTTTCAATAACGTGATTCAGAACTCCAAAAAATGATCCAGAACTCTAAGTTTTACATCCGGCTGCCGATTTTGCTGGCCTTGGCCTTGGCGGGCGGCATTTTTATCGGAGCCAAGGTGGGCGGCAACGGCAACACAGGCGGCGTGACCAAAAACTATCAGAAATACCGCGAAATCCTTTCCCTTATTGACCGTGACTACGTGGATACGGTGGATATGGACGGTCTGGTGGATTATTCGATCTCGAAGATGCTCGAAAAACTCGATCCGCACACGTCGTACATCTCGTCCAAGGAAATCCACATGGCAAGGGCGCAATTGGAAAGCGATTTTGATGGCATTGGTGTGGAATTCAATGTTTTCCGCGATACGGTACACGTGATTTCGCCGCTGGCGGGCGGGCCGTCCGAGACGGTGGGCGTGCGGGCCGGCGACAAGATTGTGGAGGCCGACGGCAAACCGCTGACCGGCAAAAACACGGACAACACCACGGTTTTCAACAGCCTGCGCGGGCCGCGCGGCTCCAAGGTGAAGCTGGGCATTGTGCGGCGCGGTGTGAAAGGTGTGATGTATTTCACCATCACGCGCGACAAAATACCGCAGTTTTCGGTGGATGCGGCGTATATGGTAGACAATGCGACGGGATATATCAAAATTAACCGGTTTGCCGCCAACACCTACGACGAGTTCAAAAAATCCTTGGCAAGCCTGAAAAAACAGGGTATGCAGCAACTGGTCATGGATTTGCGCGGCAACCCCGGCGGCTACATGGACCGCGCCACCAACATGGTTGATGAACTGCTGGCCGGCGAAAAACTGATTGTCTATACCGATGGCAAAGAAGCCCGCTACGACCAGAAAATACGCGCCTCGCAGCCGGGAATATTTGAAAAGGGAGCCGTGATCGTGTTGCTCGACGAAGGCAGCGCGTCGGCTTCGGAGATTGTGGCCGGTGCGCTGCAAGACAATGACCGGGCGTTGGTCATCGGCAGGCGTTCGTTTGGCAAGGGCTTGGTGCAGGCCCCGATTCCGCTCGAAGACGGTTCCGAACTGCGCCTCACCATTTCGCGGTACTATACGCCCAGCGGCCGCAGCATCCAAAAAGAATACCTGCACGATGGCAGCGGCGACTATGACCGCGACCTTGAGAAACGCTATTCGCACGGCGAATTTTTCACTGCCGACAGCATCAAGCAGAATACGTCCAAGATATACAAGACCACCAAAGGGCGCACCGTGTACGGCGGCGGCGGCATCATGCCCGATGTTTTCGTGCCGCTCGACACGGCCTACAACACCAAGTACCTGACCGAACTGTTTGGCAGCAATGTGATCCGCGAATACGTGTTCGAGTACGTTTCCGGTCACCGCAAGGAACTGGAAAAGATGGCTTTCGCCGATTTCAAGCGCAAATTCTCGGTCACCGAACCGATGCTGGCCGATATGGTGGGCATGGCCACCCAAGCCGGGGTCAAATACAACGCGGCGGGTTTCCAGCGTTCCAAATCATTCCTGGCCAACCAAGTGAAGGCACTGGTGGCGCGCAGCATCTGGCGGCGCGAAAAAGACGGCCTGAGCAACGAATACTATCAGGTAATCGCCGAGCAGGATGCCGTTTTCAAGAAAGCCATGCAGTCGTTCGCGCAGGCCGCCGCCTTGGAAAACGGCCGGATTGCGGCCAGCAAATGACCGGAAAATAGTATCTTCCAAAAACACCAAACCCCGGCACGGGTGGGCAAGCCGCCTCACCCGTGCCGGTTTTTTTCATGCACGGAATCTGCAACATTGTTGCAGAAAAAATAGTATCTTTGCAATTTGCCAAACCCCAGCCAGTTGATTGTGACCTACCGCCAATGCCACGCAACCCGCGCCGCGCCGGGCCATACAGCCGCTTGGCTGCGCCGGGTGGCAAAATTACTGGTGTGGCCGCACAAGCGAAACGGATTTTCGCAGCGGGTTTGGCATTTCCAAACCATACTATTTTTTCTGGCCGCCATTCCGGTTTTGGCGCAGCCGGACTGCCGCCTGTCGGTGAGTGGCCGCGCTACGCACTTGAACGGGGAACCGCTGCCGGGAGCCGCGCTTTACATCACCGAATTGCAAAAGGGCGTGGTGGCCGATGCGGCGGGCCGTTACGAGATCAAAAACCTGTGTGCGGGCAAGTACACACTGGTGTGCCAGTTCGTGGGCCACCATGCCGATACTTTGCGCATCACACTCACGCAGCCGGTTCGCGATGGCAATTTCAATTTGAAAGAAACACCCGAAACGCTGGAGACGGTGACCGTGCAGGGCAACCGCAACGCCGCCCCCACTTTACTTCCGCAACAGTCGTTGGAAGGGGCGGTTTTGCAACGCGTATCGGGAACCTCGCTGGGCGAGATGCTGAAAACGCTACCCGGACTTAATTCCATCCAGACCGGCCCGAGCATTTCCAAGCCCGTCATCCACGGATTGCACAGCAACCGCGTGCTGGTTCTGAACAACGGAATCCGGCAGGAAGGCCAGCAGTGGGGCAGCGAACACGCCCCTGAGATAGACCCGTTTGTGGCCAAACGCATTACCGTGATTAAGGGCGCGGCGGGTGTGCGCTACGGTGCCGATGCCATTGGCGGCGTGATTTTAATTGAACCCGACCCGCTGCCACGCGGCGGCCCGCTGGCGGGCGAGGTGAATGTGCAGGGCTTTGGTAACAACCGGCAGGGCACGGCGGCGGCGTTGCTGGAGGGCGGCGCGGGCAAGTGGAAGCACTTCGGCTGGCGGCTGCAAGGAACCCAAAAAATTGCCGGAACCGCCCGCACCCCGGATTATTGGCTGGCCAACACGCAGTTCACGGAACGGAACTTTTCGGCGGCGGCGGGCTACCAGACTGACAAATTTGGCGTGACGGCTTTCTTCAGCCGGTTTTCAACAGAAATCGGAATTTTCCGGGCTTCGCAGACCGGCAATACCGGCGATTTTGAAAATGCCATCCGTGCCGAACGTCCGCTCATCGTGTCGGAGTTTTCGTACCAAGTGGGCAAGCCGTACCAGGATATTTCGCACAACCTGTTGAAAATGCAAGCCCATTACCAGTCCGGCAAACTGGGCCGGTTCAGCTTCGTTTTCGGCTACCAGCACAATTTGCGCGAGGAATACGATTTTTTGCGCAACTCGTCCAGCACCTTGCCCGCCATCCGTTTCCGCCTGAACACCTACACCACCGAATTGCTGTGGGATCACAAACCGGTTGGCAAAAGCTTTACCGGAACCGTGGGCGTGTCTACGATTTACCAAGGCAACAATGTGCGTTTTGGCCGGCTGATCCCGAATTTCAATAACCTGGGCTTGGGCATTTTCGCCACCGAACGCTGGGCCAAAAACCGCTGGGAACTGGAAGCCGGGTTGCGCTACGACTACCGGCACTTGAATGTGTACCGCTCGCCGCCGGGCCGTGGCGACCTCGTGATTGCCCCAGCTTATACCTACACCAACCTTGCCGGAACGCTGGGAGCCGTGTATGAGCCGCGCCAAAACACAACCGTGCGGCTGACCGTATCGTCGGCGTGGCGGCCACCCAACACCGCCGAACTGTACAGCAACGGCGTGCACCAGGGCGCGGCTGCTTTTGAGCGGGGCGACAGCACGATACGCACCGAACAAGCCTACCACGCCACGCTGGGCCTGAACTGGACGGCGGGCAAACTGACCGCCGAAGTCGGGGCTTACATCAATTATATGCTCGGCTACATTTACCTGCGGCCCGACACGCTGCCAATCCTGACCATCCGGGGCGTGTTTCCGCAATATACCTACACGCAGGTAAACGCACTTTTCCGGGGTATTGACGCAACGGCGAAGTATGCCTTCACGCCGCAATTTTCGTGGCAGGGCAAACTGGCCTTGGTGTGGGCCGACAACCGGAACACCAGCGAATACCTGCCGTTCATACCAGCCGGGAGGCTCGAAAACACGCTCCGCTACGAACGCGCCAAATGGGGGAAGCTGTCGGGCATTTACTTGGCGGCCAGTGCCTTGAACGTTGCAAGGCAACGCCGCGCCCTGCCGGTATCCACGCGCACCACCGAAATATTGGGCATCAGCCGGACGGTTTATATCAATGACTACCTGCCGCCCCCGCCAGCGTATATGCTTTTCAACGCCGAGGCGGGCTTCTCGTTCCTGATAGCCAAACATACCGCCGACGTGGGTCTGTCCGTCCAGAACCTGACCAATGTCCGCTACCGCGATTACCTGAACCGTTTCCGGTATTTCTCCGACGAAACCGGAAGGAACATCACGCTGCGCCTCAAGTTCAGGTTCTGAGTTTTCAATGTGCCAATCCGGGAAACCCAGGTCAGACACTGTGTGTCAGACCGGCATCGCGCATCGGCTTTCGGAGCAACCGGCGGGTTCGGGCTTTGTGAAACATACTATTTCGGCAAGCGAAGTCGGACTTTCCAAGTCCGGCGGATTGGTTCATGGCAAAGGCGGGTTTGGGCTTTTGGAAACATACTGTTTTCCGGACGCGCTAAACAAAAACATTTTTGCAACAGTGTAACAAACAGGATTTTCCTTATATTTGCAACAATATTGCAAATTATCCAACCCAATCCTTTCAACCCATGACAAACCGACCCGCAAAAACCCTGCTGTGGATGGCAGTTGCCGCATCATTGGCCGTAACCGGCTGCAAGAAAGAAGACGAACCCGAGCCGAACGACAATGAACTGATCACCACTGTCACGCTGTCGCTGACCAAAGCGGGCAGTACCACACCCGTAACCATCACGTTCAAAGACATAGACGGCCCCGGTGGTGCGGCCGCAACCATAACGCCAGCAACGCTGGCTTTGGATGCCAATGCCGCGTACACCACCAAGTTGAGGTTTCTCAACGAATCAGTGACTCCGGCCGAAGACATCACCGAGGAAGTGGAAATGAAAGAATCGGACGAACACCAAGTTTACTACGCCGCCGCCAGCGGATTAAATCTGGTGTTTTCCAAGCCCAATGCCGACAAGAATGGCAAGCCCTTGGGAACAACCGGAACCATCACCACCATCGCAGCCAGCACGGGCACACTGACGGTTACGCTCAAACACAAGCCGTTGAAGGAAAATCCGGCAAAAACCGACAGCGACCCGATTACCAAGGGCGAAACCGATATAGAAGTGACGTTTCCGGTTTCAATCAAATAAGGTTTTTTACGCGTAAAAACCGCGCTGCTTCCGGCATGGCATTGGCTCCAAAAGCAATGCCGTGCCGGATTTTTTGTTTTGGTTGGCGGATGCGTTCGTTTCTCCGAGGCCGTATTGTGCATTTGCCGTGTTGCGCCTTTGAAAAAAATACGCATGGCAACCGGACATTCGCCTACCTTTGGAAAACTTTAACTCCCGGCTTTGGAGGGCGAGCCTCGCAACCGCCAACCGGTTTCCAAGCACCAAACCATTTGGCGGACAATCATTTAGCAAACAAGCCCATGTGGAAGGAAGAAGACAACAAACTCAAAAAAACGTTCCGGTTCAGGAGCTTTGTGGAGGCTTTTGCCTTCATGACCAAGGTTGCCATCGAGGCCGAACGGCAGAACCACCACCCGTGGTGGGCCAACGTTTATGACCGCGTTGACATTGAACTCAGCACCCACGACGCGGGCGATACCGTGACCGACAAAGACCGCAGACTGGCCGCAATCATTGACGGGCTGGCAAATTAATAAATGAGTGAATGGGCGAATGCGCAAGTGCGTAAATAAAAATGGACGCTTCTGGAAAACAGTATCTTTGCGGCCAAAACCCATTGCAGTTACTCATTTGTTCACTTGCTCATTTACTCATTGAATTCATGCTCACCCTTGTCCCCACGCCCATCGGCAATCTGGAAGACATCACACTGCGTGCCATCAGGATACTGAAGGAAGCCGATGTGGTGCTGGCCGAAGACACCCGCGTAACGGGCGTGCTGCTCAAGCACTTGAACCTGCAGAGGCCGCTGCAAAGCCACCACGCCTTCAACGAACACCACACCGTGGACAAACTGATTGAGCGGATGCGCAAAGGCGAACGCATGGCCTTGGTCAGCGATGCGGGCACGCCGGGCATCTCCGATCCGGGTTTCCTGCTGGTGCGGGCCTGCCTGCAAGCCGGCATCGTTGTCGAATGCCTGCCCGGCCCCACGGCCTTTGTGCCGGCCTTGATCAAGTCGGGCCTGGCTGCCGAGCGGTTTGTGTTCGAGGGTTTCCTGCCGCAGAAAAAAGGCCGCCAAACGCGCCTGCGCCAACTGGCCGATGAAGAACGCACCATGATTTTCTACGAGTCGCCGCACCGCTTGGTAAAGACGCTGGAGCAGTTTGCCGGTGTGTTCGGTGCCGACCGCCCCGCCTCCGTCTCGCGCGAGCTGACCAAGATGTTTGAGGAAACCACCAACGGAACCCTGACCGAAATAGTATCTTTTTACAGGCTCAAACCCCCCAAAGGCGAAATCGTGCTGGTGGTAGGCGGCAAGAAGTGACCGTGCGGGTTTGGGTTGTTTTTTTGATACTATTCTCCGGCAAGCTATTTTGGCAGCCGCAATCCGGCAACCCTACAAACCCGACCGCATGAAAATAGTGACCCTGACCATGAACCCGTCCGTGGACAAAAGCACGTCCGTGGACCGGATTATTCCCGAACAGAAAATGCGCTGCCAAAACCCCAAGTTCGAGGCGGGCGGCGGCGGCATCAACGTATCCAAGGCCATCCGGCGGCTGGGCGGCAATGCAACGGCGATTTTTCCGGCGGGCGGGCCTTCGGGCCAGTTATTGTCCGACTTGTTGCATCAGGAAAACGTTGACTGCCAAGCCATTGCCTCCCAGCAGTGGACGCGTGAAAACTTCATCGTGGTCGAAACCCTGACCAATTCGCAGTTCCGCTTCGGCATGGCCGGGGCCGAACTCACCGCCGCCGAAGCTCAAGCCTGCCTCGACGCGGTCGAGGCCGCCAAGCCCGAATATCTGGTAGCCAGCGGCAGCCTGCCCCCCGGCCTGCCCGACGATTTTTTTGCGCGGGTGGCGCGGCTGGCCAAGGAGATGGGTGCCAAATTCATCCTCGACACCTCGGGTGAGCCGCTGAAACTGGCCGCCAACGAAGGCGTGTTCCTGCTTAAGCCCAACCTGAGCGAACTGAGCCGGATGGTGGGTGTGGAAGCCTTGGAAATGGATCAGGTGGACGAGGCCGCCGCCGAAATCATCGGCAAGGGCAACTGTGAGGTGGTGGTGGTTTCGCTGGGGCCGCTGGGAGCCTTGCTCGTGACCAAAGATGGTTATGAACACGCCCCCGCACCCACGGTACACAAGAAAAGCACAGTCGGCGCGGGCGACAGCATGGTGGCGGGCATGACGTGGAGCTTGGCGCAGGGCAAAACTTTGCGCGAGATGGTGCGCATGGGCGTGGCCTGCGGCTCGGCGGCAACCATGAACCCCGGAACCGAACTTTTCAAGGTGGCCGACGTGGACAAACTCTACGGTTGGATCAATGCGCACGCCAGCCGCCACGCCCTGAGTTTCGGCGGGTGAGTATCTGTTTGGGAAAACAACTTTGCCAAAGTGGAAAGCATTTTCGATCCGTGTCCACACCGGATGAAGACTTTCATGCCCTGATAAAATTGCATTATTCAAATAATGCATTTACTTTTGTAGGCTGGAAAACGTGTGCAGCCGACCCGCCAAAATAGTATCCCCCGGAAAGTCCAAACCCGCCCACGTCGCTGTGTTCTTCCCATTACCTTTGAACTGACCCTTAACGCCGTTGCATCCCAACCATGAAAAAAAGCCTTTTCATTATTATTGCGGGCACTCTATGCCTGGCTGCTTGCAACCCGTTCAAGAAGGAAACCCGCTTCCAACTGCTGCCTTCGTCGCAAACGGGCATCACGTTCAACAACCTGATTGCCGAAAACGACACGTTCAATGTGTTGCGTTTTGAGTACATCTACAACGGGGCCGGGGTGGGGGTGGGCGATGTGAACAACGATGGCCTGCCCGATGTGTTTTTCACGGGCAACCAGGTTTCCAGCCGGTTATACCTGAACCGGGGCGATTTCAAGTTTGAGGACGTGACCGAGAAGGCAGGCGTGAACACCCGGCTCTGGTGTACGGGCGTGGCCATAGCCGACATAAACCAAGACGGCCTGCTGGATGTGTACGTGTCAACGGTGCAGCCGATGAAGGAGAAAAAAGCCGTTCCCCACCTGCTGTTCCTCAACAAGGGCACGGATGGCCAAGGCATCCCGCATTTCGAGGAGGTGGCGGCCAAGGTGGGCCTTGCCGACAGCAGCTACGCCACGCAAATGGCGTTTCTGGATTATGACCTGGATGGCGACATGGACGCGTACCTGCTCAACAATGCCTTGGAAACCTACAACCGCAACAACCCGCTGGGGCAGCGTACCGATGGCGGCGGCAAAAGCGTGGACCGGCTCTACCGCAACGAGGGCATTGGCGCGGGCGGACTGCCGTTTTTCACGGATGTGTCCAAGCAGGCGGGCATCCAGACGGAGGGCTGGGGGCTGGGAATTGTGGTCAACGACATAAACCAGGACGGCTACCCGGATGTGTACGTGGCCAATGATTTCCTGTCCAACGACCACGCCTACATCAACAACCGCAACGGCACGTTCACCAACCGGATTCACACGTTGTTCAAGCACACTGAACACAACGGCATGGGCGTGGACATTGCCGACATCAATAACGACGGGTTGAACGACGTGGTGGCCATGGACATGATGCCCGATGACAACCTGCGCCAGAAAACCATGTTTTCGAGCATCAACTACGACCGTTTCTACGAAAACCGGACCCGCGGCTACCAAGACCAGTACGTGCGCAATGTGCTGCAACTCAACAACGGCAACGGCACTTTCAGCGACATCGGTTATCTGGCCGGCGTGAACGCCACCGACTGGAGCTGGAGCAGCCTGTTTGCCGACTTTGACAACGACGGCTACCGCGACCTGCTGATTACAAACGGCTACCGCAAGGATGTGACCGACCTGGACTTCATCACCTACAGCCGCGAATCGTCGATGTTTGGCACCGATAGCACCCGCATGAAAACCTCCATGACCGCCGTGAACGCACTGGAAGGCGTGAAAAAACCCAATTTCCTGTTCCGCAACAACGGCGACCTGACCTTTGCCGACAAAGCCGCCGAGTGGGGCTTGGCGCAGCCATCGTACTCCAACGGGGCGGCCTACGCCGATTTTGACAACGACGGCGATTTGGATTTGGTGATGAACAACATCAACGACGAGGCATTTGTGTACCGCAACAATTTAATAGACAAGACAGCCAAGGAAAAACCGGAAGCCGGCAATAATTTTCTGCGGCTAAAGCTGAAAGGCACAAGCGGCAACGGCCAAGGCATGGGAGCCAAGATATGGGTGTATGCCAACGGAAAAATCCAGTACGCCGAACACCAGTTGCAGCGCGGCTACAAATCCACGGTGGAGGAACACGAACATTTCGGGTTGGGCAATGCGCGGAAAATAGATTCCCTGCGCATCACTTGGCAGGGCGGCAAAAGCCAATTGCTGAAAAACGTGGCCGCCAACCAAGTGCTTACGCTGGACGAGAAAAACGCGGGGATGGAAAAATACACAACCCCACTTCTGCCCGCCAATTCCGAAATCCGAAATCCGAAATCCGGAATTTTTTCTGAAGCCGCCCAAAAATACAACTTGGCCTACACGCATCAGGAAGATGATTTCGTGGATTTCAGGCAGGGGCAGCCACTGCTTCCGCACAAACACTCGCAGGCCGGGCCGGGTATTGCCGTGGGCGACTTGAACGGCGATGGACTGGACGACTTTGTGCTGGGCGGCTCGGTGCGCAAGCCCGCCAAATTGTTCTACCAGCAGTCCGGCGGCACTTTCCGCCCCGATTCGCTACCCGTGAAAACCGCCGAGGATATGGGCCTGCTGCTATTTGATGCCGATGGCGATGGCGACAATGACCTGTACTGCGTCAGTGGCAGCACCGAGTTTGGCCGCAATGTGAAGGAGTACCAAAACCGGCTGTACCGCAATCTCGGCAAGGGCAAGTTGCAACTGGACACCGCCGCCCTGCCCCGTACCGAAAGCAGCGGCAGTTGCGTAGTGGCCAGTGACTATGACCATGACGGGGATTTGGATTTGTTTGTCGGCGGGCGGGTATCGCCGATGCGCTATCCCGAGCCTCCGCGCAGCTACCTACTGCAAAACAACGGCAAAGGCCGCTTCACCGACGTGACCGAAATAGTATGTCCCGAATTGGCCAAACCCGGCATGGTCACCGCTGCCTTGTGGACCGACTACGACAACGACGGCTGGACGGACTTGCTGCTGGTGGGCGAATGGATAGCCCCCACATTCTTTAAAAATGCGGGCGGCAAGAAATTCGGAATTCAGAATTCGGAACTCAAGAATTCAGTGGGCTGGTGGAACAGCCTTGCCGCCGGTGACTTTGACAACGACGGCGACATGGATTACGTGGCGGGCAACTTGGGCCTGAATTCGCTCTACAAAGCCTCCGCAACCGAGCCCGTCTGCGTGTATGCCAAGGATTATGACAGCAACGGCACATTGGATGCCATTCTTTGCCGCTACATACAAGGCAAGGAATATCCCACGCACCCCCGCGAAACGTTTACCGACCAGATTGTGGGCTTGCGGCGCGTGCTGGGCAAATATGCCACCTACGGCAAAATGTCGTTCCGGGATATATTCCCCGAAAACCAAACCAAGGACGCACGCATGTACCAAGCCAATTACATGGCCTCGGCTTACGTTGAGAACACGGGCAAAGGCGGTTTTCGGCTTAAACAATTGCCAACTGAAGCGCAACTGTCGCCGGTTTTCGGCATGGTCGTCACCGATTTCAACCGCGATGGCAACCTTGACATTCTGGCGGCGGGCAACTCGTTTTCCACCGAGGTGCTGACCGGGATGTACGATGCGGGCATTGGCGTTTGCATGCAAGGCGATGGCCGGGGCAATTTCAAGCCCGTCCACGCCAACGAATCGGGCTTCATGGTGGATGGCGATGCCAAAGGTTTTGCCGAGCTGACACTTGCCAACGGCGCGGCTTTGCTGCTGGCGACCCAAAACCGGGGCAGTTTGGGAGTGTTTGAAAATAGTATGTTTCAAAAAGGCCAAACCCACCCCCTGCAACCCGGTGATGCTTATGCCGAAATTACTTTCACGGACGGCAGAAAGCGGAAGCAGGAATTTCAATACGGCTCCACGTACCTGTCGCAGTCCTCGCGTACGCTGCGCATTCCGGCGGGAACCACCAAAGTGACAGTGGTGAAAGCTGATGGCACGCGCCGCGAAATACCGTTGCGCTGACCCGCCGTACCCGACCCGCCACAAACGCCCATACTTTGAAAATAACCAATGCGATAACGATAAAGTAGTCCGGCAGGCCATAAAATTATGGTTGAGAAAAAAATGCAACGCACTGAAAATCAATTACTTAATTTTGTAAAATTTTTTTACCTAAAAAAAATGTTGTTTTGTCTGTAAAAGGTACAAAATGATATTGTAGTTTTATGGTGAAATACATCACTATTCCTTTTTTCATTGTCCATTAACTTAACCGTTAACAACCATTATGCAGAAAATCTATTCCAACAATCCCAGAGTCAAATGGCTGCTGCTTACCATCTTCATGTTGGTTGTGCAGCAACTATCGGCTCAGTCCACCCTGAGTGGCAAGGTGACCAGCGAAACAAATGAAGCCCTGCCGGGCGTGAGTGTGTCGGTAAAAGGCACCACAAAAGGTACTACCACCGCTGCCGATGGGCGTTACACGCTGTCGGGCGTGGAAGCCAATGGCACACTGGTGTTTTCGTTTATCGGTTACGTGTCTGAAGAGGTAGCCGTGGGCAATCGTTCAACCGTAGATGTGCAACTGGTGCCCGACTTGAAATCGTTGAGCGAAGTGGTGGTGGTGGGCTACGGCACGCAGGAGAAAAAGGATGTGACCGGCTCAATTGGTTCGGTGGACATCAAGACCTTGCAAAACGTGCCCCTCCAAACCGCTGACCAGGCTCTACAAGGCCGTTTGGCGGGTGTGGATGTGCAAGCCAACTCCGGTTTGCCGGGTGGCGGCATGAAAGTGAACATCCGCGGTCTTGGCACGGTGAACAACAGCGACCCGCTGTACGTGATTGACGGGTTCTATCCGGGCAACATCAATAGCTTGAACCCCAACGATATAGCCTCGATTGACGTGTTGAAAGACGCTTCGGCATCGGCCATCTATGGCGTTCTGGGAGCCAATGGCGTGGTGATTATCACCACCAAGCGTGCCAAATCGGGCAAGCCCACCATTACCTTTGACAGCTACTGGGGCACCCAGCAACCGCGCAAATACTTGGACTTGCTCGGTACCCGCGACTATGCCACCGTCAGCAACAATGCCAAGGACAATGCCTTGGCCGACGACAATGCTATTGCCTTCCAAAGCGGCAAGCCCGGCAATATCGCTGCCATCGGATCGAGCCGGGTGCCCGTATTGGCCAACCTTGAAAAACTGCCCCGTTACGGACAAGTGGATAACTTCGGCTTCAAGCAGCCTGCCGGGGAGCCGGGTCAGGTAGCCGGTGAACTCATTGACGTGGACTGGCAGCGGCAAGTATTCCGTAGCGCACCCACCCGCAACCACAACCTGACCATTGCCGGCGGCACAGAAAACGCCCGGATATTGGCCTCGTTGGGTTACCTCAAGCAGGACGGTATTCTGAAGGGTAGCGGCTTCGAGCGAATTTCGGCCCGTATAAACGCTGATGTGAATTACAACAAGTTCAAGTTCGGCACTTCCCTGTATTTCGCTTCCGAAAAAAGGCAGCAAAACGCCAGTGGCAGAACATATTCCTCTCCCACCAGAGCATCCCCTTCCTTGGCGGTGTACAACAGCGACTCAACGTACACGCTGGGTTACAATGGCAATGAGCGGGAGCGTGACGGACAGGATGGCGGCAACCCGCTGCGTGACCTGATTATCAATGACCAGGTCTACAGAAACTATCTCGGCTACATCAGTACTTTTATGGAGTACGAAATCATACCCGGTTTGAAATACAAGCTGAACGTGGGAGCGGACCTGAACTTGGGTGTAAACAATGAATATTTTCCCACCTTCAGGTCAAGTTCTTATGATCTTCGCGCTCCAGACCAGAACAGCCTGAGCCAATCCAGCAGCCGTGGAATCAGTTTGCTGGCTGAAAATACGCTGACGTATGAGCGGATTATTGAGAAGCATAAATTCAGCGTATTGGCGGGTTATGTGGCGCGGCGCGGCGATTACACCTTTTTTGGTGCCAACAAACTTGGTTTTCCGGTCGGCGATTTGATTCGGGTGGCAGATGCGGGACGCACGGTGGGCAACTACGGCGGTGGCGCATCCGGCAACCGGCAAGTGGGTATTATCGGTCGTATCAATTATGATTATGCAAACAAATACCTGCTCACAGTCAATGTGAGGCGTGACGGATCCTCGCGTTTTGGCAAGGACTACCGCTTCGGTGTGTTTCCGTCCGCTTCAGTAGGCTGGCGGTTGAGCCAAGAGGAATTTCTGAAAAACGTGCCATTTATCAGTGATCTGAAACTGCGGGCGGGCTGGGGTAAGATTGGCAACCAAGAAATTGGCGACTACCGCTATTCGGGTGTGGTAAACAATTTTTCCAACTACCTTTTCGGACAGTCGTTCACCGGACCGGGCGGCACCATCACCAACGCCGTAAATCCGGCTTTGCGCTGGGAAACCACCACCCAGACCAACATCGGCTTGGATTTCGGGTTGCTTAACAACAGGCTTTCGTTTACGGTTGATTACTTTGACAAAATCACCAGCGACATTTTGCTGGTAACGCCCATCCCGGCATCTACCGGCTACGATGAGCCGCCAACGGTGAACATAGGCAAGGTGAAGAACAATGGTTTGGAATTGAGCGGTTCTTACCAGCAACAATCCGGCGATTTCACTTGGAACCTTGGCGGCAACATCAGTTTTGTCAAGAACCGTGTACTTGAACTCAACGGTGAGAATTCATCCTTGGGCGGTGCGCCAGATCCTTCCAACGGTGGCAACAGTTTTATCACCAGAACTGAAGCCGGACATCCAATCGGAGCTTTCTATGGGTTTGCGGTGGAGAAGGTGTTCCAAAACAATACTGAAATCTACTACAACAATGCCATAGACGGCAACTCGGGCACTACCTATGGTGGCACTGCCATCCGCCCTGGCGATTACAAGTTCAAGGACATCAACAATGATGGCGTGATTGATGCCAAAGACCGCACGTACATCGGCAGCCCGATGCCCAATTTCACCTACGGCATTTTTGGCCGGGCCGAATACAAAGGGTTTGACGTGCAGGTGCAATTCCAAGGGGTTCAGGGTTCGCAGATATACAACGCCACCCGCTACTGGATGGAAGGTATGCAGCGCAATTTCAACTACGACAGCCGGACCCTGAACCGCTGGATATCAGAGAGCAATCCCGGTAACGGGGAAGTGCCAAGAGCCAACTCCAACGATGCCAACAACAGCCAGGTTTCGAACCGTTACATTGAAGACGGATCTTACCTGAGGCTCAAAAACCTCACCCTCGGCTACAATTTCGGCAAGGGTGCGTTGGGAATGCTGAAGGGACTGGCAAACCTGCGGGTGTACGCCACGGCCAGCAACCTGCTTACCATCACCAAATACACGGGTTACGACCCTGAGGTGGGTGCAAGCTACAATGCCGATCCAAATGCCGGCGGAGCCTCCAAGGCCAACCTGAACCGGAATGTTGACAATGCCTCTTATCCGATACCGAAGATGTTCTTGGTCGGTGTGCAGGTAGGATTCTGACCGGCATAAGGCACTGCTTTCCCCGGGTTATCCGGCGACCGTGTTTTCAATCCGGGGAAAGCAAAAGTTTTGAACTTGAAACGCTTATCAGTGTCCTGTAAAAATCTAACATATCTTATACCCATGAAAAACTCACTCCAAAGGACTGTACTCTCTGCAATCCTGATATTCTCGGCCTTTACAAGTTGCAAGCAGGATTACTTGGATGTAACCAATCCCAACCAATTGTCGGACAATTCGTACTTCAAGAATGAGAGCGAACTGCAGGCTTCCGTGAATTCGGCTTATGGTGCCATGCAACGCTTGGAACTGTACGGACGCAAATACTTTTTCCTGTATGACCTGCTCAGCGACGATGTAAGGGGCAACGATCCCTTGTACCTTGATGGGCAGACGCTTACCGCCTACACCTTCCTCGCCAACAGCGAGACCGTGGGCGATGTGTGGAGGGGTGCCTACCGGGGCATTCTGCGCACCAACATCACGCTGGCCTACTCGGCAAAACTGCCGAAATCAGCCCTGCTGGACCGCATCATCGCTGAGGCGTATTTCCTGAGGGGTCTCTATTACTTTGAATTGGTGCAGAGTTGGGGCGGCGTACCCATCCGCAATGAGGTGGGCATTGCATCTGCGCCACGCGCAACGGCCGCCGAGGTGTGGGCGTTGGTAGAGGCAGACCTCAAAAAGGCCGAAGCCGCACTGCCCGATGCCTATGCGGGCAATGATGTGGGCCGGGCTACCAAATGGTCGGCCAAGGCATTGCTGGGCAAGGCGTATCTGTACCAAAAGAAATATGCGGATGCGGCCGGGAAATTCAAGGAAGTTGTTGATTACGCTACTGCAAACCCCTCCAAAATGGGTTTGATGGCTGATTACCGGGACAATTTTGTGGAGTTGAGCGACAAGGACGCATCTTACGTGGAATTTAACAAGGAATCGCTGTTCGAGATTTCCTTTGGCGGATCTGAACGTACAGGTTCGTTCAACAATTGGGGGCAGGATGGTCCCGGTGCCGGTGAAGGCACGTTCCGGGCCATCGAATATGGCTTTACCATCTTTGGCAATACCAGCCCTTCGCTCGACATTGTGGCGGCCTACCCTGATTCAGACCCACGCAAACGGATGAATATGTTCGGCCCCGGTAGCAAGATCAACCGCGACAAGGTGTTGAAGGACTACGACCGCGCCGACTGGCAGCACAAGAAATACTCCAACTTGGGTTCGATCAGCAGTTCCGGCGATGATGTGCAGAATTTCGCTGGCTCCAGCATCAATATGCGCGTCATTCGCTATGCCGATGTGCTTTTAATGTACGCCGAGGCACTCAACGCTCCGCAAAACGGTGTCGGAACCCAGTTCAACCCGTTGGCGTTGGCCGCCCTGAACCAAGTGCGTGCCCGTGTGGGCCTTGCACCTTCAGCGGCATCCGGTGCCGCCGACTTGTTCCAAGCCATCGTCAATGAAAGGCGCTTTGAGTTGTGGGGCGAGCAAGTGCGCCGCAAGGACATGGTGCGCTGGGGCATTGCCAGAAATGTGCTGGGAAACAAGTTTGTGACAGGCAAGCATGAGCTGCTGCCTATCCCGCAGACAGAGCTTGACCTGAACCCCGGCATGGCCCAGAACCCCGGCTATTAACCTTGCATTGGCGGTTCCGGTATTGGAACCGCCTTTACTACCCAACTATTTTTTATCTGTAATCCTACTGAATCCATGAGAAAAACACATAAATACCTGAGCCTTTTGGCATTGGGCGTTGCATTGATGGCAGGCGTATCGTCGTGTACAAAAAACACGGTTGATCCCAATCCGTCCACGCCCCCGCAGAAAAGCATCACTGAAATAGTGGCGACCGACAAGAATTTCAGCATCCTGCTTGCCGCCGTTACCCGCGCCAACCTGACCGGCGCACTCTCGGCGGCCGGCCCGCTCACGTTGTTTGCGCCCAACAATGATGCCTTCAAGGCGGTAGGTCTGGACTCGGCAACAGTGGCCAAAACAGATGCGACTGTATTGGCAAACATACTCAGGTATCACGTTGTGGGCAGTGCCGTGAAATCATCCGATGTGAAAAGTGGCATCAATAATACTGTGACCACGCTTAACGGAACTGCTTACGCCTCTAATTTCGTGTATGGAACCTCATCTGCCAATACGCCGGTTTCTTACGGGCTTTCCGTAAACGGTTCGCGTGTTACCTTGGCCGATATTACCGCTACCAACGGCATCGTGCATATCGTGGATGCGGTCATTAACCCGGCCACCAGCAACATTGTCGCCACGCTTCAGGCAAACCCCAGCTTCACTTTGTTAGTGCAAGCGGTTGTGAAGGCGAATTTGGCTGCTACTCTTAGCGGAACGGGGCCATTCACCGTCCTTGCACCTACAAATGAAGCTTTTGCGGATGCAGGAATTAATGCGAGTTTCATTGACAACGCATCTGCCAGCACTTTGGCCGACATACTGAAATACCATGTATTTGCGGGTCGTAATTTCACTACCAATTACGCTCCAACTTCGTTGGGTATCCAAGGAACCTTGGCTCCGGCCTCGGCCACGTTTCCAACCCTGCTCGAATTGGACAGGAACAGCATCTTGGATTATGCTTTCGACGGTGGCTTGAAGGTGATTGACAACAAGCAGCGCATATCAGACAATCCGAAGGCTGCAAGTTTTAAAAGCACCGGCTTTTCCGTACGTCCAAACATGGGTGCCACCAATGGCGTGATCCATGCGATTGACCGGGTATTGCTGCCCGCCGACCAGAATATCGTGCAGATTCTTCAAAGCATTCCGCGGTTCAGCCTCTTAGTGACCGCTGCATCGAGGGCTGGCTTGGTAGGAACCCTATCGGGTAGTAACCCGCTCACGGTTTTTGCTCCGACCAATGACGCTTTCATCGCTTTTTTGGGAATCAATCCGAAACTAACTGTCACTGTTGATGTCGGGGGTGTTTCTACGGAGGTAAGCCGTGACAAGACAGGAGCCGAGATTTTGGCCGAGGCGACCAATGCCATCAATGCTCTGAATCCGGCTGTCCTCTCTTCAGTTCTGACATATCATGTGGCTGCCAGCCGTCTGTTTTCCAATAATTTGGCAAAAGGTGACCTGACCATGGTATCCGGTGGGAAAGCTGCGATAACTTTGGACGGAGGAGCCAAGATTACCGGTAAGAACAATATAAAGGATGGTAAGCCCCAACCATCTAACCTTACAAAGATAAACTTGGGTGCAACCAATGGCATTATCCACGTGATTGACTTGGTGCTGAAACCTTAAAAAGCATCTTTCTCCGATAGATTTGAATGTCCGGCTTATCAACATAAGCCGGACATTTTTGTGTGAACCCGCCGCCCGGAAAACAGTATCTTCCGGAAAGCACAAACCCGCCTGTTGGCAAATCGATGAAAACAAACGTGTCCGGTCAGCCTTGTGCTGTACCGGACACGTTTGCTTTACGGGCAGTTGCATTGCAAAAAAAATACGTGCCGGAAAACAGTATCCCCCGGAAAGCCCAAACCTCGGTTCCATCAGCGGTGCGTGGTGCGCAAACCATCCCCGCATTCGTGCCGGGCATGGTATTTAGGGAAAGTCAGGGCGGATAGCTCGGATATTTTCCGGGGGTGTTGCCGAAAATAGTATCTTTTTGAATGGCAAAACCCGCTTCCATCTTGCAAATGCTGCAAATCCTAATCATCTTTTCAACAAATTCAAAACCCACTGCAACCCTTCATCATCCCTGACCCGCCAATGTCCGAACAAGACCAAAATCCCGCCCCTGAACATACCTTTGCCCAGCCGCTGCCCAACACCATGCCGGGCGTAAGCCTGCTCACCGATTTCGACATTGCCCTGTTCCAGTCGGGCAAGCATTTCCGGCTTTATGAAAAACTCGGGGCGCACATCCACACGCACGAGGGCATTGCGGGCACGTATTTCGCAGTTTGGGCACCCAATGCCGAATATGTGTCGGTCATCGGCAATTTCAATTACTGGGATCGGGGCAGCCACCCCACTTACCGCCGCTGGGATGGTTCGGGCATTTGGGAAACCTTCATCCCCGGTGTGGGCCACGGCGAAGTGTACAAGTATTTCGTCAAGTCGCAGCACAACGGCTACGAAGCCGAAAAAGGCGATCCGTTCGGGATGCTCTGGGAAGAGCCGCCGCGCACCGCCTCCATTATCTGGGACACCGCCTACAACTGGAACGATGCCCACTGGCGGCAGCAACGGCGCGAAAAAGCGGGCAGGCCACAACCTTTCACGGTCTATGAACTGCACATCGGCTCGTGGGCACGCAAGCCCGAAGAAAATGATCGTTCGCTGACCTACCGCGAATTGGCCGACACCCTGCCCGGCTACATCCGCGAAATGGGCTTTACGCACGTAGAGTTTATGCCCGTCATGGAGCATCCGTTTTACGGTTCGTGGGGCTACCAAGTCACCGGTTATTTTGCGCCAAGCAGCCGCTTCGGCTCGCCGCAGGATTTCATGCATTTAATTGATACGCTGCACCAAGCCGACATCGGCGTGATACTGGATTGGGTTCCGTCGCACTTCCCGGAAGATGTACACGGCCTGGCCCTGTTTGACGGCACGCGGCTGTATGAACACGAAGACCCGCGCAAAGGCTGGCATCCCGACTGGAAGAGCCTGATTTTCAACTATGGCCGCAACGAAATCCGGGCGTTTCTAATCAGCAATGCCTTGTTCTGGCTCGACAAATACCACGCCGACGGGCTGCGCGTGGATGCGGTGGCTTCCATGCTTTACCTCGATTATTCGCGCAAGCACGGCGAGTGGGTGCCCAATGAACTGGGTGGCCGCGAAAACCTGGAGGCCATTTCATTCCTGCGCGAATTCAATACCGCCGTCTATGCCGAATATCCTGACGTTGAGACCATTGCCGAAGAATCCACTTCCTTTCCCGGTGTTTCGCGCCCGGTATATGCGGGCGGTTTGGGTTTCGGTATGAAATGGATGATGGGCTGGATGCACGACACGCTGGACTACTTCGCGCTGAATCCGATAGACCGCAAATACCACCAAGGGCAGATTACGTTCAGCACGATGTATGCCTTCCACGAGAATTTCATGCTGCCGCTTTCGCACGATGAAGTGGTACACGGCAAGCATTCGCTGATTTACAAAATGCCCGGCGACGAATGGCAGCAATTCGCCAACCTGCGGCTGCTTTACAGCTATATGTACGCCCACCCCGGCATGAAACTCCTGTTCATGGGATGCGAGTTTGCCCAGACCAAGGAGTGGAACCATGACCGTAGCCTGGATTGGCACTTGCTGCAATATGCGCCGCATCAAGGCGTGAAAAACGAAGTGTCGGCACTGAATTGGATGTTCAGGCACGAAGCTGCGCTTTACGACCTTGCTTTCAGCGAGCAGGGTTTTGAATGGCTCGACATTAGCGACAGCCAAAACAGTGTCATTGCGTTGCTGCGCAAGGACGGGTCGGGTAGCGAAAAAATCGCGGTGATCTGCAATTTCACGCCCGCAGTCAGGTCAGACTATCGCATCGGCGTGCCCGAAAAAGGTGTTTGGCGTGAGATTTTCAATAGCGATGCCATGCAATTTGGCGGTAGCGGCGTGGCCAACGGCCAAGTGGAGGCCGAGCTGGTGATGTGCCACCACAAGCCTTTTTCCGTTTCCCTGACCCTGCCGCCACTCGGCGCGGTGTATTTGAAATGGGTCGGGTGAGTGCGGAAATAGTATCTTTCGAAAACGCTAAACCTGCTCATCAGACAGTGGTGGCACGACTTGAATTCGTGCCACCACTAAATATCCAATTCGGCTGCCAAAAGCAGTTTCCGCATCATTCTTTCCCCACGAGTTCGTCTTTCAGCCGTTTCATCTGCCGCCGCAATATCCTGATGGCCCGGCCGCGCATCCACCATGCCGTGAAGAAACCGATCAGGAAAGACACAAGCATGAAAATCACGAACCAAAGGCTGGTTTCATCAAAAAATCCATCGAAAATATGAGGCAGTTCCATTGGGCGGGTTTGGGGTTTTTCAATGATACTATTTTCTTCCTGTCGATCCTCGAAATGACAAGAAAGGTCACTTTTCTTTCAGTACCCGGATTGTCAGGGCGTGGTTGGGCGGTGCGGTTGTGCCGGTTGTTTGCACGGCTGTTGTGATTGCCGCTTCAATGCCCTTGGTGCGCAGCAGGTATTTTTTCACCGCTTCGGCGCGGGCTTGGGCGGTGTTGCGGGCGGTTTTGTTGCGCACCAAGACGTAGGCGGTTACCTGTACAACGCGGTCGGGATGGGCTTGCAGGTGGCTTTTGAGCGAATCGGCGTAGATTATGAAGGGCAGCGTGGGCGTGAACGCCGATTTGCCGTACTTGAAATTCGCCTCCGAAAACGCCATGTCCGTGAACTCGTGGCTGGGGGGCAACCCCGAAAAAACAGTATCCCTTGAAACCCGGAAACCCAACGGGTATTCGGGTGGAGTGGCGGCTTCCGGGTCGGTTTCGCGGGCCAATTCAGCCGCAATGCGGATGCGGCGCGGCGCGGCCTTGTACAACCCCACCAGCGAATCGCGCACCAACGCCGCCCGCGACAAACCCAAGTTTTCGTACATTCCCGATGGCACGTTGCGCTCCGAAAGCGTGTACCGCCCGGTGATTTTCAGGATCAGCTTGCGGTTGGCTTTCAGGTACGTGCTGACCCGGCGCAGGAAATCGCGGTTGCCATCGTTCAGCGCGGCGTAGTCGCTGGCCAAGCCAAAGGCAAACTGTTCGCCCCCCCCGATAATCTCACCTTGCCGGCTGATGCGCAGCACCGCCGCACCGCCCATCGCGGAGTCGGTAAATATTTCCTGCTGGCACAAATGCCTGATTTCGCATACATACGTGTGCCGCGCCCAAGCCGTCCATGCCAAAAACACCACGAAGCCCACCAAAAACTTGAACATGAAACCCGCCGTTTGTGACACCGGCGTTTCCGGTGCGGCTGAAAGTAACGCAAAAATGCGGCTTATCCGTTTTTTTGCGCCGCAAAAAATGCCGGTTTACCGCCAATCGCTGTGTGCTTGAAGTGAGGTTTACGTTGTTTCACCTCACCCCCGGCCCCTCTGCTGCTGAGAGGGGAGAAAAAAAAGGGAGCCTCTGCTCCCCTCTCAGCAGCAGAG
>JAYWIH010000141.1:0-9207 GCA_043789005.1 Sphingobacteriales bacterium | reverse complement strand
AAGCGGTTTTGGCTTCCGTTGTTAATTGCGGTGTGTTTACTCGTCCCATGGGACAAAATTATAAAATAATCTAAACTAATTATAATGACCTACTTAGCATAAGATACACTGCTGCAAACGCGAAAAACAAACAACCCAACCCATGATCCTATCAGACATTCTTAAAGACTCTAATTATAAGCTAACGCAATTTAGCCCGGAGCAAATCTTAAAACTTGAGGAAAACATTATTATAAAAGACAGCAAGGGCAAAGATGTCCCTTACATAACCTGTCTGGTTCGCAAAAAAGAAATAAAATTGACACCCGAAGAAGCTATCAGGCAATTGTATGTTTTGGTGCTTCGCGACAATTTTGGGTATGCGATAAATAGAATGGAACTTGAATATGCGGTTTCATTTGGCAGGGAAAAGAAGCGGGCAGACATTGTGATCTTTGATAAGAACAAGACCACTGCACCATATATTATGGTGGAATTGAAAAAACCAAAACTCAAGGATGGCAAGGAGCAGTTGAAATCGTATTGCAATGCCACTGGTGCTCCTATTGGCATTTGGAGCAATGGCGATTCCATTTCTTACTATCACCGCAAAGACCCCAACTACTTTGAGGATATTCCGGGAATACCGAGAGCTGACCAAAAGCTGTCCGATATTTTAGAAGAACGGTGGACAATTAAAGACTTGATTAGAAAAGACAAATTGGTAACCGAAAGAAAATCGCTGAAAGATTTGATTTTGGAAATGGAAGATGAAGTGTTGGCGAACGCGGGAGTAGATGTGTTTGAAGAATTGTTTAAGCTCATCTTTACCAAGCTGTTTGACGAGATGCAAAGTGGCAGGAACCGGACAAGAAATTTGGAATTTAGAAATTACGGCGATACAGAAACCGAACTGAAGACCAAGGTTCAAAACCTATTTGACAAAGCCAAACAAAAATGGGAAGGCGTTTTCAGCACCGATGCCAAACTCATGCTGACTCCTTCGCACCTTTCGGTTTGTGTGTCGAGTTTGCAGGATGTTAAACTGTTCAACTCCAATTTGGATGTGGTGGATGAAGCCTTTGAATACCTGATCAATAAAAGCAGCAAAGGCGAAAAAGGGCAATACTTTACACCACGCTATGTGATTGATATGTGCGTGAAAATGCTGAATCCCAAACCGGAAGAGACAATCATTGATACGGCGGCGGGAAGTTGCGGCTTTCCGGTGCATACTATTTTTCACGTGTGGGAGCAAATACTTGGAAAGAAGGGCTTAGACAAAAGTCATTTGTTTACTTTGGAAAACAAACCGCAGGAATGTACCGACTACGTAAATGAGAAAGTATTTGCCATAGACTTTGATGAAAAAGCGGTGCGTGTCGCAAGAACGCTGAACCTGATAGCAGGCGACGGGCAAACCAATGTATTGCACCTGAACACACTGGACTATGAACGGTGGGATGAGAAAACCGACGACGAAGACTGGATAGACACCTACAATGAAGGCTGGAAAAAACTGAAAAAACTAAGAACGGACAAAAACAGCAACCGGGATTTTCAGTTTGACATACTCATGGCAAACCCGCCGTTTGCGGGTGACATAAAGGAAAGCCGGATACTTGCCAGATATGAACTGGGCAAAAAAGACAATGGAAAATACCAGACCGCCGTAGGCCGGGATATTTTGTTTATCGAACGCAACCTCGATTTTTTGAAACCCGGCGGTCGAATGGCGGTGGTGCTGCCGCAAGGCAGATTCAATAACAGCAGCGACAAGCAAATACGTGAATTTATTGCCGGGCATTGCCGCATATTGGCGGTGGTGGGTTTGCATGGCAATGTGTTTAAGCCGCACACGGGCACTAAAACCAGCGTGCTATTTATACAAAAATGGGACGACAAACTTTGCCCCAGAACAGAAGACTACCCCATCTTCTTTGCCACCATGCAAGAGCCGAGCAAAGACAACAGCGGCGAGAAAATATTTGTGCGCAAAAAGAATGTTCCAAAAAGCGACAGCCGATTTACTGCCAGTAAAGATGGAAACATAAAAGACAATGGCGAAAACCAAGCCAACGACCCCCGTACGCATTATGAAAGCACGCCCTTGGATATGGATGAATACCTGTTGGATACGCATGGACACTTGGTAGTGAAACACGACTTGTACAACCACGACGGACTAACCCAGGATGGCATTGCCGAAGCCTTTGCGGAGTTTGCCAAGAAGGAGAAGTTAAGTTTTTTTCGCTAAGCCCTTTTAATGAAGCCAAATACAAGGCTTTGTTGGAAGGGCTGGAGGTGAGTGTGTTGAAATTTAGCGCAATAAGAGATCTGATTATTGGAAGCGAATTTAATAGCAATAAAAAATTAAAAGCTTTGTATCAATTAAGATCAAAACATTCAATGTCCGATTATTTTAATTTAAAATCGAACATTGTTTCTGATATTTCAAATGTATTAAGTTATGATTTGACACACACTATCGGAAATTTCTTGCATGAAATTGAGCCGACTGAATTTGTTGATAAAACACGAAAAAAAGCCGATGTGGGAGATTTTGTGATTTCAAGGTTGAGGTCATATTTGAAAGAATTTGCAGTAGTTGAAAAGAAAAAAGGCCAACAAGTTTTCTCAACGGAATATCTGGTGTATGAACCAAAGACAGAAGCTATATCTTCAAATACTTTAGTCGCGTATTGCCTGACAAAGCAAGTCCAAACAATTTTAAATTATAGTCAATATGGTAGTGCCCACCCAAGATTTTATGAATTTATTTTTAATGAGTTGCCAGTCCCCGATTCATTACTTAAAATAAATACAGGTATCAACGCATTATTTAAAAGAGCATTCGAATTACGCACATTATCAAAGCAAACATATGCGGAGGCCGAACGCATTTTACTAAAAGAAATCGGCTTGCAAGATTTCAAACCCAGCCAAGAACCCGTAAACATCAAAAATTTCAAAGAAATTTTTGGAACCACCAAACGGTTGGATGCCGAATATTACCAGCCAAAATTTGAGCAGCTCACCGGTAAAATCTATGCTACTAACCAAGGGAAATTATTAGGTGAGTTATTAGATTTTAATCAAAGGGGCAAACAGCCGGAATACACTGACGAGGATGGCTTGTTTGTAATCAACTCAAAGCACATTAGAAAAAATAAGATAGATTTTACTGAAAACCGAAAGGCCGATGTGGCAGCTACCCCCAAGTCATTAATTATTAAAAAGGGAGATGTCTTATTGAATGGCACTGGTGTAGGTACCATTGGTCGTTGTGCCGCTTACTTATTGACCGAGCCTGCTTTGCCAGATAACCATGTAACCATTTTGCGTACCAAAACCATGAACCCAGTTTTTTTATCTGTTATGTTGAATAGTATAATTGGGCAAATGCAGGTGGATAAATTTTTTAAAGGTTCGTCGGGGCAAATAGAACTTTATCCTACAGACATCAATCAATTTGTAGTTTGGGATGCACCAGAAGATATACAATCGAAAATTGCCAATTTTGTTTTAAACGCGTACAATTTAGAAGCGCAAAGTAACCAGTTACTTGATGTAGCCAAGAAAGCCGTAGAAATAGCTATTGAAGAAAATGAAGGAAAGGCTTTGCAATTCATAAAAAACAATAGCGAACATGACAGATTTTAAAAAAGAGTGGTTTGTAAAATCGCAAGTTGATTATTTTTCTCCATTCATAAGCCTATGGCTTTCGTGCAATAACTGGTATAAATTCCATTATTCACTCGCAAATGATAGGGCGCATATAGATAAAATTAAAAGCGATTTTTCAAAATCAAATAAACTCTACAAAGAGTTTGAAAGGTTATTTAAAAGTGGGTACACTAAAGAGCAAAAACACTTATTTACTAATATTGAGTTATTGCACTACTCCCTGAACAGAAAAGCAATCAATGCACCAAATCTTAGTGGATCATTAAATTTTGAAAATGTTTTAATTGATTATTCGCAGAAATCTTCTGCGATAGCTTATACATCAATTATAATAAAAAATGCTAAAAATAAGAATGGTAAACTAAAAGCATCTGTAAACGGCGTAGATTTTGGAGATATTGTTTTTATAAATGATTCTCAGAAAGTGTTTGCGGGTCTCTTTGAAATTATTTATCAAATTCGTTGCTTGCTCGTGCATGGAGACTTTGATCCGAAGGATGAGAATCAAGAAATAATTAAGTACTGCTATCTGATTTTGGTTGATTTAATGAAGCCTTTTTGTGGATAGAATAGACAATCCTTTTCCATTATCTGCCCTACACAATCTTTAAAAAAACCGGCCGGGTTTCACCTTTTCAAAAGATACTATTTTTTGCTGCGGAGGGAGGCCGAATCCGTTTGGCGGGCGTGTTTTTGCGGGCTGGCATGATATTAATCGGGTGTCCTTCCTGGTGGCTGCCTGTTGCCAGCATTTATCATTTCCCTACCCACACCTAAACAGCACTGCACGATGATCCTGAAAAAAACCTGGCTTATAGGCTTGGCCGCCTGCGCTTTCTTGGCGGCTTGCGGCGGCGACAAAAAAGCCGACACTAAGCGCGAAAAGGAAGCCATTGCCGACACTGCCCGCGCCGACACCCTGGCCACGGGAACAAACACCAATGTGAACCTGCCCAAACCTTTTGCCACCGAATCGGCCAAGAAGTTTGCCAAAGTTGTGGGCTGGCCCGCCGGAAAAACGCCCGTGGCTCCGGCTGGTTTCACGGTTGCCAAATTTGCGGAAGGATTGAACAATCCCCGCTGGATATATCAAGCTCCCAACGGCGACGTATTTGTATCGGAAGCCAATTCGGAACCGAAACCGAAAGAAAAAATAGCCGCCGTACTGTCAGGCCAAGCCAAGTCGCAGAACCTGGGTGAGAGTGAAGACCGCATCACAATGTACCGCGATGCCGATGGGGATGGCAAGCCGGAAGCGAAACACGTATTCCTGACTGGCCTGAACCAGCCGCTGGGTATGCTGGTGCTGGGCAATTTCTTTTACGTGGCCAATACCGATGGCTTGCTGCGGTTTCCGTACCAAACGGGCCAAACCAGCTTGTCGGCCAAGGGCGCGAAGGTGTTGACGCTGCCCGCCGGTGGCTACAACAACCACTGGACGCGCAATATCATTGCCAATGCCGAGGGTTCCAAGATTTACATATCCGTGGGTTCGGGCAGCAACGTGGGCGAGAACGGCATGGAACACGAAGTGCGCCGGGCAAACGTATTGGAAGTGAATCCGGACGGCTCCGGAGAACGCATTTATGCCAGCGGACTGCGCAATCCGGTAGGAATGGACTGGCAACCCGACACAAAAACCCTCTGGACGGCCGTGAATGAGCGTGATGAACTGGGCGATGAACTCGTGCCCGACTACCTGACGAGTGTGCGCGAAGGAAGTTTTTACGGCTGGCCCTACGCGTATTTCGGCCAGCACGAAGACCCGCGGCGCAAAGGTGAAAGACCCGATTTGGTTAAAAAAACAGTAGTGCCCGACGTGTCTTTGGCTCCCCACGGCGCATCGCTGGGGCTTGCTTTCTACAACCGGCAGGCATTTCCCGAAAAATACCGCAATGGTGCCTTCATCGGGCAGCATGGTTCGTGGAACCGTTCGACTTTTTCAGGTTATAAGGTGGTGTTTATCCCCTTCCGAAACGGCAAACCGGCCGGTGAGGCGGAAGATTTCCTCACCGGATTCATTGCCGGCGAAGAGGAAGTGCATGGCAGACCCGTGGGTGTGACCGTACTCAAAGACGGCTCGCTGCTGGTGGCCGACGATGCCGCTAATACCGTTTGGCGAGTGAGTGTGCAACAATAATCCAACTGGAAACGCACAACCCGAAAAGCATAATTCAATTTGTCACTGGCCCGTTTGGGTTCTTATCCGAAACGACCCGCACCATTGACCATGAATAAAGCAGCGTTGGCAACTTGTTGGATATTGGCCCTGCTTGGGGGCTGTCCGCGGGCGTTTGGCCAAGCCAACCGGCAGCTCGACCGCAACAGCATTGGCTGGTATGTGTACAACGGCGACCACAAATTGAGCCGCAAGTGGGAATTACACACCGAATACCAATGGCGGCGCATAGATTTTATCAAAACTTGGCAGCAATCGCTGGCACGACTGGGCTTTGCATATCAAGCAACCGATAAGGTGAAGATAGCGGCAGGCTATACGCATTTCGTCACCTTTCCGTATGGTAACTATCCCGTGGCCGACCGGGGCGTGCCCACATCCGAACACCGCACGCACCAGGATGTGCAATGGCAAGATACCTCGGGGCGGCTGCAATTGTCTCATCGCATACGGCTTGAACAAAGATGGCTGGGGCAGCCCGCCGAGAACAATCCCCGGCGAGTGGCGGCGTGGGAATTCCAGAACCGGATCCGCTACCAACTCCAAGCCGAATTCCCGCTGAGCGGCACTACTATCGGCGACCGGGAGTTTTACCTGACTTTTTTCGATGAATTGTTTTTGGGTTTCGGCAAGAACGTGGCCAATAACATATTCAACCAGAACCGGATTTTCGGCGGGCTGGGCTATCAGGTAACGGAAGGTTTCCAACTGGAATTCGGATACCTGAACCAACTCACACAGCACGCCGAAAACGATGCGCTTACCGGAAAGCCGGTGTTTGAGGTCAACAACGGTTTCCGGCTCAACATCAACCACAGTCTGGACTTCACAAAACGCTGACAATTGCCCACCCCGCCTGCTAAAAATACGGGTGGAGGGGGCAGGTTTGGGCTTTTGGGAAGATACTATTTCGGAGAAACCGCAACGTAGGTCAGACACTGTGTGTCAGACCGGCAACTTGTATCGGCTTCCGGAAGAACGGACGGGTTTGGGCCTTTCAAAAGATACTATTTTTCCAGCCAGCCCCACCAAACTACCAACTGCCGCACCTTTTCGCATTTCCGTGTCGCCAAAACCACCGCCCTTTTCGTGTAGCGCATTGCCGCACCGACTGCCGCTGCCACGCATCACACCACCGATACCACCCGGTCGGTAACTTCGGTCAGGTGGCCGATGGGTTTGGTGAATGCTTGCAGTCCGTGGGCGTTCAATACCTCAATCACTTCACGTGTTTTGTCTTTATTTACGGCTATGAGCAGTCCGCCGCTGGTTTGGGGGTCGGCGAGGATGGCCCATTGCGGTTCGGTGAGGGCGGCTATCTTGTGGCCGTAGCTGTCGCGGTTCCGGGTGGTGCCGCCGGGAACCGAGCCAACAGCAATGTAATCCATGAGGTCGGGCGTGATTAGTGGCACATCGGCAAAGTTGACCACGGCACTCAGTCCGCTGCCTTCGGCCATTTCGGCCAGGTGTCCTAATAAGCCAAAGCCCGTAACATCAGTCATGGCGGTGACCGCGCCGAGCCGCCCCAGAGCTTCGCCCACGCGGTTGAGCTGCATCATTTGGTTGGCGGCCAGGTTTTGGTGTTCCGGTTTGAGTAGCGATTTCTTTTCGGCGGTGGTCAATATCCCTACGCCCAGCGGCTTGGTCAAAAACAGCACATCGTCGGCTTGTGCCTGGTTGTTTTGTTTGATATGTCCAATATCCACGATGCCATTGACGGCCAGCCCGAATATCGGTTCCGGCGAATCTATGCTGTGGCCGCCCGCCAAGGGTATCCCCGCCTCCTTGCAAATACTGCGGCTTCCATCAATAACGCGCTGCGCCACTTCCGGGGGCAATTTATTGATGGGCCAGCCCAGAATGGCAATTGCCAACACGGGCTTGCCGCCCATGGCATACACATCGCTGATGGCATTGGCCGAGGCAATGCGCCCGAAACTGAACGGGTCATCCACAATGGGCATGAAGAAATCAGTGGTGGAGATCAGGGCCGTGCCATTGCCGAGGTCAAGCACGGCGGCATCGTCGCGGCTGTGGTTGCCTACGATAAGCCGGTCGTGGTCAGGCATGGCAATGTTTCCGCTGAGTATAATGTCGAGCACTTGGGGCGAAATTTTGCATCCGCAGCCCGCTCCGTGCGAGTATTGGGTCAGTTTTATGGTTTCCATGGTTCAAAGGTATGGTTGCAGGAGTGCCGCGTTTTGCCGGGCATCCACTTGGGTTGAAACAATTGTTTGTATGAGGCTGTCGGCATCGGCGCGGCCGTGCAAACCCTTGGCATACCACTTGTCGTAGTATTTCAGCAGTATCCGGAAGCTTTCCTTGTGGTTGTTTTCAAGCAGATAGTTAATGGCATTCTTGGTTTCAAGCCCCCCCAACCTTTTCTGGATGCGGATAATGGCGTTCACCAATTGCTCTTTGGGATGTATGCCGTATTCGAGGGTGAGATAGTCGAGCCGCTGCTCGAAGGGGATGTCCAAAAAAAGAACCGGGCTGGCTTGCATGGCGCGCCACAGCGGCAGCGGCACTTGCATATTGCCAATGCGTTGGCTTTCATCTTCCAGAAACACGGCGGCGGCGGGGTTTTGTGCGGTGGCACGAGCCAAGGCATCGGCCAGCCGGTTCTCGAACATTTCCTGGCTGGGTTGTGGGGGCTGTCCCAAGGCCCCCAAGGCCGAGCCTTTGTGGTTGGCAAGGGCTTCGAGATCAATGATGGCGCGGCCTTGGGCTGCCAAGGTGTGCAACAGCGGTGTTTTGCCGCTGCCGGTGTAGCCGCCAATGACCTTGAAATTATATGTTTCCAGAAATTGCGCCAGCACCCAAGCGCGGTAAGCCTTATAGCCGCCTTCAAGGGTATGAACCTTAAAACCGTACAAGTCCAGAAGCCAAGCCACGCCCGCGCTGCGCATACCGCCGCGCCAGCAATGCACCAATACCGCCTTTTTGCCGGATGCGTTCGCCTCGGAAGTGTTCTTGCTGGCTGGTTGGGTGGTCAGTTGCTCCACGTACTCCACCATGCCGCGCATTTTGGGTCCGAAGAAATCCAAACCGAGCTTAATGGCGGTTTCGCGGCTTTGCTGCTTGTATGCCGTGCCCACAATTTTACGTTCCTCGTCGCTGAACAGTGGCATATTTACCGCACCGGGCAGGTGCGCATGGGCATATTCGCCGGGGCTGCGCACATCAAGCACCAGATTGGCTTGCGCCAGCGGCAGAAAGGTATCTATGTTGGTTTTCTGGATGGCCATGGATAGTGGCTGATCGGCCCGGAGTGTGCCGCAAGCTACGGATTTGGCCGCAAAAGACCTCACCCCCGGCCCTCTCCTGCTGAGAGGGGAGCAAAGCCCCTCCCTTGCGGGGAG
>JAYWIH010000140.1:0-39098 GCA_043789005.1 Sphingobacteriales bacterium | reverse complement strand
GGCGCGTTTACCGATGCCAAGGAAGACCGCACCGGGCGGTTTGAAGCGGCTTCGGGCGGCTCCATTTTCCTGGACGAAATCGGCAACCTGTCGCTGCCATTGCAAGCCAAACTGCTCACCGTGCTGCAAAACCGCACCGTGACGCGGGTAGGTTCCAACAAGGCCAAACCGGTGGATGTGCGCTTGGTTTCGGCCACCAACATGCATGTGTATGAGATGGTCAAGGCCAAGACTTTCCGCCAAGATTTGCTCTATCGCATCAATACCATTGAAATCCATTTGCCGCCCCTGCGCGACCGGCCCGAAGACTTGCTGCCGCTGGCACAATACTATTTGCAGCTCTACAGTCGCAAATACAACCGTCCGGTTGCAGCATTGGGCGGCACACTGCTCGAACGGATGCGCCGCTACCACTGGCCGGGCAACGTCCGCGAACTGCAACACGCCATTGAGCGGGCGGTGATCATGGCGCAAAACGCGACCTTGCAACCCGAGGATTTCTTTTTCGGCTCGGAAATCGGCGACAGCGAACGTGCCACCGCCGAAGCCCTGCCGCTGGACGAAATGGAGAAAATGCTGATCCGCAAGGCGTTGAAAAAACACAATGGCAACGTGACCGAAGCCGCCCACGAACTCGGCCTGACCCGCTCATCGCTGTACCGGCGGCTGGAAAAACACGGAATGTGAAGAGAATGGGGAATGCGGATTTTGGAAATGCGAATTGAAAAAAACGCAGGTCAGACACTGTGTGTCAGACCGGTATCGCGCATCGGCCTTTGGATGAACCGGCGGGTTTGGCCTTTTTGAAACATACTATTTTCTGTCACTTAGGCGCGGGAGGAATTCGGATGGCCAACTTTGGCAGAGTTCCGGACTCTGCCAAAGTTCATGCACAACCGCCGGATGCCTCTTTCACCGGAATGACAAGGGCGGGTTTGGTGTTTTTCAACGATACTATTTTATTTGCTCCCTCTCCTTCGGGGAGGGCCGGGGTGGGGCTTTCCTCCTTCGGAGGGGGTTGGAGGAGGCCGTTTATTTTCATCCTTAATCAAAATAACTGCGTGTTCAAGACTTTTCGTGCGGGGCTTGCAATCCGGGTCATTGGTTTGGTGGCGGTCATTTTCACGGGCTGCTACCTTGCCATCACGTGGCGGAACCTGTTTGTGGGGCTGCTCTTCCTGCTGCTGACCGTAATTGCCGCTTTCGATTTGCATCATTATGTGGAGGGAACCAACCGGAAACTGATCCGCTTTCTGGAATCGGTTCGCTGGTCTGATTTTTCCATTGGTTTCGCGGCCGACAACAAGCTCGGCTACACTTTCCGGACGCTCAACAAGCAATTCAATGAAGTACTCGATGCTTTCCGGCTGGCCCGTGCCGAACGCGAAGCCAACTTGCAGTATCTCAATGCGGTGGTGCACCACGTAAGCGTGGGGTTGCTGGCTTTTGATACCGAGGGCAATGTGGAACTGATTAACAACGCGGCACTCAAACTGCTCGGCATCTACCGGTTGCGCCAGCTATCCGAACTCCAGAAAACGCATCCCGACCTGATGGAAATGATCGGGAAACTGCGTTCGCAAGACAATGTGCTTTACCACACGCCCACCGACCAGCAGCTTTCGGTATACGCGACCGCAATCCGGCTGCGCGGAAAGGTAATCAAACTCATTTCGCTGCAAAACATCCAGTCTGAACTGCAACAGAAGGAACTTGAAGCATGGCAAAACCTGACGCGGGTACTGCGGCACGAAATCATGAACTCAATCACGCCGATCACGTCGCTCATCGCTACCATGCGCGACATTGTGACCCAAGACCTGACGGTGAATGACGAAAACCACGAGGCCGTCGGCGATATCAGCGAAGCCTTGCGCACTATTGAAAACCGCAGCGTAGGGCTGCTGAATTTTGTGAATGCCTACCGCGACTTCACCAACATTCCGCAGCCGGTTTTGCAGGAAATTCCGGTTCGGCAAATGATCCAGAATGTGGCTCGGCTCATGCAAGCCGACACCAAAACGGCGGGCATTGCCTTGGAATGCAACACCGAACCCGCCGACCTGACGGTGCGGGCCGATGCTGAACAGATTGAAATGGTGCTGATCAATTTAATCAAAAACGCCATTGAAGCCTTGGCGGGACAGGAAAACGCCGCCATTGTCATTCGCGGTGGCCGGGACGACAACCAGCACACGGTGATTGAAGTGACCGACAACGGAACGGGCATTATTCCCGAAGCGTTGGAAAAGATTTTCATCCCGTTTTTCACCACCAAGAAAACCGGTTCGGGCATCGGCCTCAGCCTGTCGCGCCAAATCATGCAGATGCACGGCGGGATGCTGAAAGTGGCCTCGGAAGTGAACAAGGACACCACGTTTACGCTCCGGTTCTGAAAACCAAAGGTAGCTGGACTTTCCAAGTCCAGCGGCGCGGTGCGTATGCGAGATTTGGTACAAACCCCGTGCGCCGGAAATGCTACAAAATAGTATCTCCCCAAAAGGCCAAACCCGACGGTTCGGTTGTCCGGGATTTGGCACCCCGGACGCGGAGCCTCTGGACTTGGAAAGTCCGCCCACATTTCAAAATAGTATCTTCCACAAAGTGCAAACCCGCTTTCCGCCCCGTGCTGTTGCGTTCATCGCGGAAGGGCGGCAAATTTTCCGGGCAAATGCGGGAAAACCCGAAAAACGCACCGATATTGGTCGTTAAAAAACTGATTTTTCATGAAGCTGCCCGTAACCGCGATTTTTGACATTGGCAAGACGAATAAGAAATTCCTGCTGTTCGATGAGGATTTTAACGAAATCCACCGCCGCTACACCACCCTGCCCGAAACCCAGGACGAGGACGGCTTTGCGTGCGAAGATTTGCCCGCGCTGACGCAATGGATGCGGAACACGCTGCAAAAGACCGTGGAATCAAAGGATTTCCAAGTGGCGCGGCTGAATATTTCCACGTACGGTGCCAGTCTGGTGCATCTAGACGCGCAGCAAAAGCCGGTTGCGCCACTGTATAATTACTTGAAGCCGGTTCCGGAGCTGCTGGAAAATGATTTTTACGCGATGTTTGGCGGACAGGAGGCATTCGGCCAGCAAACCGCCTCGCCCGCCTTGGGAATGCTCAATTCGGGCTTGCAATTGTACTGGCTGCAACGCGAAAAACCAGCGATATTTGCCCGTATCAGGCATTCGCTTCACCTTCCGCAGTATTGTAGCTGGCTGTTTTCCAAGCAGTTGTGCAGCGAATACACGAGCATTGGCTGCCACACCGGCCTCTGGGATTTTTCCAAAAACGGCTACCACGACTGGGTGAAAACCACGGGCATGGAACCGCTGCTGCCGCCCATCCTGCCCACCACACACCGCATCAAAGCCAATGTTTTCGGGCAGGATATTGAAATGGGCATTGGTGTGCACGACAGTTCAGCGGCGTTGCTGCCCTATTTGCTCACGGCCGCCGAACCATTTGTGCTGCTTTCAACCGGAACTTGGAACATTGCTTTTAACCCATTCAACCACACACCATTGACGGCGGGCGAGTTGCAACAGGACTGCCTGAATTTCCTGCGCCCCGACGGCGAGCCGGTGAAAGCGTCGCGGCTGTTTTTCGGCAACGAATTCAATGTGCAAACGCAACGCATGGCCGCCCATTTCAACCGGCACGAGCAAAACTACCAGCACACGGTAGTGTTTGACGAGAACCTGTACCAAAAGTGGAAAAACCACGGAAAACCGGTATTCCGCTGGGAAAGCCTGCAAAATCCTGGCGATGTATCCGAAACGGAATGGACGCTTTTTGAAACCTTTGAGGATGCGTTCCACTGCCTGATGATTGGGCTGATGGCCTTGCAGAAGCATTCCCTCCAACTGGCCATCGGCTCCACGCCGGCCACGAAGATTTTTGTGGATGGCGGCTTTTCGCAGAGCGACGTGTTCATAAACCTGCTGCTGCGCGATATGCCCGGCCATGAGGTTGTGGTGTCGTCTTCGCCGCTGGGGTCGTCACTGGGGGCGGCACTGCTGGTGCAAGACCGCAAAGAGGGGAAAACCTACAGCTTCGAGCAGAACCGCGTGAGTATGCGGTAGGTTTTCCGGTTTGGAAAACAGGGGGTTTGGGCTTTTTGAAAGATACTATTTTGTTTTGCATCGCGCCTCAAACTTCCGTATAGCCCGCTTTCTTCCACCATTCACGGCTGTATATTCGCCGGAAAGTCCAATTCTTGGAATGCAGCAAAAACGGCGTGTACGCGTGGGCATCCTTGGCCGACAGGCTTTGGTGGTACAAATCGTCGTCGGTCAGGATCAGGCTTTCGTAGCGGTTTCCGTGTTTCAGCGTTATATCGGCAAAGGGCAACTCTTTAAATGCATCTGTTTGGCTGCCAATGATTTTGTCTTTCAGCAGGTTCTTGGCAACAAAGCCGCGCACGGGTTTGGGCTGCGGCACGTATTCGCCCGCCGACACCTGCCATGCGTATTCCAAGTATTGGCGCAGCAGTTTCGGGCCTTCGTGCAGGGTGTCGTCGGTGCGCAATTGATGGGGGTGCAAACTTGAAATAATGTAAATTTTCTCCCTTGCCCGTGTCACGGCCACATTCAGCCGGTTTTCGCCGCCTTGCTGGTTAAGGCTTCCAAACTGCATGGCCAGTCGCCCGTTGGCATCGGGTGCGTAGCCCACCGAAAAAATGATGGTGTCGCGTTCGTCGCCCTGCACATTCTCAATGTTTTTCACGAAGAGCGACGGCGGCAACACCATTCCCCGCGCCATGGCGGAGTTTTCCAGCATTTCCTGAATCAGGTTTTGCTGTTTGTGGTTAAATGTCACGATGCCGATGTTTTTGCCGGGCTGCCCTGCCAGCAGTTGCCACACCAATTCAACCACTTTTCCGGCTTCGGGCAGGTTTTGGTTTTGTGTCCAGATACCGTCTATTTTCAAATAGTGAATGGCCGGTTCTTTTTTGTTAATCAATTGGAAGTCAGGCAGCAGTTCCAGATTGTGCTGGTAAAAATGCCGGTTCGAGAAATCCATCAATTCCAGCGATTGGCTGCGGTAGTGGCCGCGCAATTGCGTTTGGGGCAGGTAGCGTGCGGCCAAATCCAGCAGCGAATCCACTTCCAAATCGGGTGTATCTTCGGTTTCCTCTTCGTAACGGATTTGGTACAAGTCGCTGGGTTGTAGTTGCTTGCTATCGCCGACAATGACCACCTGCCTGCTCCGGTACATGGCCGGAATGCCCCGCTCGGCAAAGCATTGCGACGCTTCATCAAAAATGACCAAATCGAAAGCGGTTTGCAAATTGAAGACTGCCGAAACCGCCTCGGGCGAGGCCATCCAACAGGGAATGAGCTGGAAAACCTCGTCGCCCAGCTCGGCAAGCAGTTTGCGGAGCGTCCAGATGCTGCGTTTTTTGGTGACTTGGTGCTTCACATCGCGGTACGTGACAAGGTTGTTGAGGCGGTTGAATTCCACGTTGCGGTAAGTTTGTTCGCGCAGTTTCAACAGCAACATGTCACGGCTCAGCGTCTGCTTTTTGCGCACCGAATCCTGCAATTCGTCTTCCATCTGGCGCATTTTATGCGTCGAAACGGCGCGTAAAACCGGAAATTGCTCTTCAATGTGTTCAATCCAAGCCAGGCGCAGGCTGTTGTCAAAAACGGCTTCCCAGCGGCCTTCCCCAACCCCTTCCAAAAGAAAAGGCTTTCCGGATTGCCATTCGGAGACTGCTTTTATTACGGCTTTTTCGTGCGGATTGAAATTGAATTTGATTGCATCCACCTCGTACAGCGCGTCGAAATCGTCCCGGAGGGTTTTGAGTATTTCGGGGATACTATTTTCGTTTGCGTGTATTTGGCGTATCTGGCTGTCCGTCAGGTAGGTTTTCCAGATGGCTTTTGCGGTCTGCCACTCGTCGGCAACCAAGAGTAACTGCTCCATTTTCTTTCGGAAACCGGAAAGGGAACCTTGGAACAACGCAGAAAGCGGCTGCCAACACGCCGTTTTCTGAACCAGCTTGTTGGCTTTCCGGCCAATCCGCTGGTTGGCAAACCACTGGCCCACAGCGTTTTCATCGTGCAGCAGTCCAGTTTCCCACACTGGTTGCAGTTCGGCAACTATTTTTTCAAGCGCAATCCGGTTTTTTATTTTCTCCACCAAAACCTCCAAAGCATCTTTCCGCAGCGAAAGCCCGTTGGCATCCGCAAGTTGCCCGACTTGTTTCCGTTCGCCCGAAAACCACTGCCAGCGCAGCCATGAGAAAACATTTTGCCGGGCACGCAGTGCGTTCTCGGAAATATGCAAAATCCTCTTTAAGCCTTCAGTTTCCGAAACCTTCTCAATGCCGTTGCCTTGCAGGCATTCCAGCAGGTCGCATTCGCGTTTGTCGAGCCATTTGGCATCCGCGTGGGCATTGTGGCCAGCCTTGTAACGAAGAAAAACCTGCCACTGCGTTTCGTCATGCACCACTTCCAGCAACTGCCGCACTTTGGCACTTTCAAAAGATACTATTTCTAACTCGCTGATGGCCAGTGGTAAACATATTATTTTACCGGATTGTGCCAAAATATTCTGGGCTGTCAGCGGAATCTGCCCGATTACTTCATTGATGCGCGTTTGGTCGGAATGCACGAGGTTGTGAAACGAAACCCGGTTGTGCCACGGATGGGTGGAGTGTTCAAGATGCTGGTGGGTTTCGTGGGCGGCCAGTCGGCGCATGAAATCCTCAATTTCGTGAAACTTGAAATGTTTATATTCCTTTTTCAGCGAAAAACTTGGCGCGGCGGGGTTGCTGGTCAGGTACAGTTCCTTGACCGAAAGCCCGCAAACGGAATTGTCGAACAGGGCGCGGCGGAACTCTTCAAGTTCAGCCGAAAGTTTGTCAATGCGTCGGCTTTCGTTTGAAAAATCCCGTTCCAGATAGATGGCATCCAAGCTCAGATTCAGGCGTTTGTATTCGTCCAGCATTTCAATCTGGCGGTTCAGTTGCGCGTAGATCGGCTTGCGGTCTTGCTTGAAATCGTGTACCAGACCGATGAAATCGGCCATGCCGAGTTGTTGCAAACGGTTGTGTGCCACATCCAGGGCCACGCGTTTCTGGCACACCAGCAGCACGCGTTTTCCCCGCGCCGCGTAGTCGGCCATGAGGTTGGCAATCAGTTGCGATTTGCCCGTGCCGGGCGGCCCCTGCACCACCAGCGACTGCCCCGATTTGATGAGCCTGATGGCCTGTTCCTGCGAGGCATCCAAGGGCAGCGGCGTGATGAGCGAAGCCTCTGCAGTCTCTCCCTTTGAGGGTTGGGAGGCTGGTTGTTTTTTGCGGAAGAAATCTCCGGGTTCATCAAACGCGTTTTCCTCTATCATCTGCCCGTAATCGGGCATCAGGTATGACCCGGCCTGCGGGAAAATGCCCAGCACCGCTTCGGGAAAAAGTTTGATTTCGCCGTTGCGTTGTGCGTCTTCAAAATCGGCTTTTTTGAAAGTCTGGAAAAACTGCAATTGGTTTTTGAACGAATCGGGATTGAAGTTGATTTCCAGCGGACTTTGTTTGAGCAATTCATAGAGCTGCGTGCGAAATGCCAGGCTTTCCTTGTCAAAGCCTTCAAAATCAGTCTCCAAGAATTCGTCGGTGATTTTGACGTGGTTAAAGTAGCCGTAGGCCAGCAGCAGGCTTTTGTTGAATTGCGGCGGTTCGTCCTCGCGCGGGTGCAGCGACCAACAGTTGTTTTCCAAGGCCAGCCGCACCGGAAAAAACAGCAGCGGACAGCGAACCGGTGTGCCATCGGTCAGTTTGCCGCGCACAACCGGATAGCCCACATACAAATCCTGCGAGCCGCGTTCCTGTTCAATGAATGCGGCCGTGCGGGCCACGCGGCGCAATTTTTTGGCCGCCTCGTTCACTTTGTCGTAACGGCTGTCCAGTGCGTCGCAGAGCGGAATCCGGGTTTTTCCGGCAATGAGGTGCTGGACTATCTCAAAGGACGGGCGGTTGTCCAGAAAATCCAGTTCGTGCAGATCCATGAACTGCTCGGCGGGCAGTGTGAGCAGCAGCAGCGACTTGTTGGAAGAAGTGAGGTTGGTGAGGCGTTTCCGGTATGCCTTGAGGAGCTTTTGCATGGTCGAAAGCAAGGTTGCAGCAATCAAGGTAGTCAGAGACTGCCGATTTAAAAAGTGCGTGGCGTGGCACGAGTGGGGGAGGCCAGCATTCCGATGCTTGCGGGAGCAAGGCGCAAAAGCCAACCCTTTTGGCGGGTTTGCTCCTTTTAAAACATACTATTTTTGGTGACGGGTCAAAAATGCCGGTCTTGCCGAAACGATTGCATGATCCGTCCAAATGCGAACTCCCGTTTCGCTGCGGGGATTTGCAAATGTGTGGTATATTCGCGCCGGAAGCGATTCGGGCATCCATGCTACCACAACAATCCAAATGATATTCAATTCACTGCAATTCATTGTTTTTTTTGTGATTGTCACGGCGGCCTACTTTGTGGTTCCGTATAGATTGAGGTGGTTTTGGCTACTGTTGGCGAGTTGTTATTTTTACATGGCATTCGTGCCGGTTTACATACTCATCCTTGGCTTTACAATCGTCATTGATTACCTAGCGGGTATTCTCATCGAAAAATATGAGGGCAGAATGCGGGGTTTCCTGCTGGCCGCAAGTCTGGTTGCCAATATCGGCGTGCTGGCGGTTTTCAAGTATTACAATTTCCTCAACTACAACCTTACCAAAATCCTGCATTTGGTCGATTATGTAAACCCCATCCCTATTTTATCCATTCTATTGCCTGTCGGTCTGTCATTTCATACTTTTCAGGCCATGAGCTACACGATTGAAGTGTACAAGGGAAACCAGAAAGCCGAGCGGCACTTTGGTATATATGCCCTGTATGTCATGTTTTATCCTCAATTGGTGGCTGGCCCCATTGAGCGTCCGCAAAACATCCTGCACCAGTTCCGTGAAAAACATAATTTTGACTTCGAACGCTTTAAAAGCGGACTCGCACGAATGGCCTTCGGCTTTTTCAAGAAGGTTGTCATTGCCGACAGGCTGGCGATGGTGGTTGACCATAGCTACGGCAATATAGATGCGCAGAACGGATTCTCGCTGTTGGTTGCCACCGTGTTTTATTCGTTCCAAATCTATTGTGATTTTTCGGGCTACTCTGACATTGCCATTGGGGCGGCCCGGATCATGGGCTTTGAATTGATGGAAAACTTCAAGTCTCCCTACCTTTCCAAATCCATCCCTGAGTTTTGGAAACGCTGGCATATCTCGCTGTCAACGTGGTTCCGTGACTACCTGTACATACCGTTGGGAGGCAACCGGGTGAAGATTTCGCGCTGGTATTTCAATCTGATGGTCGTGTTCCTGATAAGCGGATTGTGGCACGGTGCCAACTGGACGTTTGTAGCTTGGGGGCTGCTGCATGGCATTTATCAGGTTTGCGCGGTTGAAAAGGACAAGTTCTTGAAACGCACCAATATTAAGGTCAGCGACAGTTTGCTGATGAGAGTCTTGCAAATAACCACCACCTTTTCGCTGGTCACCTTTGCCTGGATATTTTTCAGAGCCGCCAAACCTGTCCATGCCTTGAAAATCATTGACAAGATATTTCGCGTGTCCGTTCATGACACCCTAAATTTTGGCCTTAATACTACAGAGATGTGGTTTTGCGTTTTTCTGATTATGGCATTGCTGTTCAAGGAAAAGTTTTACAATACTGTTTCTGTCACGAATAATTACCGGTTCTGGTCGCTGATTTTGTTTCTGATTGCCGGCTGTTATTTTCTTGGGGTGTTTGGAGCCAAACAATTCATTTATTTTCAATTCTGATATGGGCAAACCGCTATCCCTTTTTACTGCAGGTTTCTTCCTGATTGCTTTTATTATCAGTTCATCCGAGGAATTGATGAAAAAGACAGCCCAATACAGATATAACCTTGATAACGTTTTGGGTTCTGATAAGTACACCTACGGCGATTTGTACGGTCTGGCATACCTGTCCGCATTCAAGGTAAAGCCTGATGCACAACCGGAAATAAAGCCTTGCAGGAAACCGGGAAACATAAACCTATATGCCATTTGCGACAGCTACCTGTGGTTTTTTGTAAAGGGGAATGCCGATTTTTGCGGTGTGGATAAATATGATTTTAGCCGCTGGGTGCATGATGACATAATGGACATAACGCTTGACACAGACAGGAAAAACATACTGCTCATAGAAATAGCCGAGAGAAACCTGAGATACATGACCGACACGGCGGCGATTTTCAGTAAGGCTGTAGTGGCAAACAAACGAAATGTGGCTGTTACAGGCAGGGCGGTACTTCCCGCTTTTTCGGAAGGGATTTCGCTTGAACCTGTTTTTAATCCCTTAATAGAACAGAACCTGCAATTCAGTTTGTTTGATTACCGCTTTTTCACGCCGTTCAAGGAAATGAAGGCGCAATTGAATTACAAGCTTTTTAACCGGTCGAACGAAGGTGTCAAGGTTTCCGCTGATGGAAAGTATCTGTACTTGGCCGAAACAGTTGATTCCACGCAGGTCACGAGTTCATTCAATCCCGTCTCAGCCCAAGAGATTGATAAACTCGTGCACACACTGAACCTAACATACAGGCATTACAAGCTTTTGGGATTTGATGAGGTGTATTTTTCCGTAATACCCAATCCTGTTACTATCTTGGATACCGAAAAATACCGGTACAACGGACTGATTCCCAGGGTGCAGGAACACAAGAGGCTGGAAATGAAAATAATCGACGCGTACACGCCTTTCAAAAAATCCGCCGCTCAGCTTTACCGATATTCCGACAGCCACTGGAGCCACGCTGGATTCCGGGTGTGGACAAGCCAAGTTAATATGGAGTTGGACAAGATACGCTGAGTGTGGCGGCCAATAAAACAAGATGCCTTGGGTCGGCAATACGAAGGAGACAACGCGAAAAAACAGGTGGCATCGCGGGTTTACTCCTTTTAAAACATACTATTTTCGGTGACGGGCCAAGCCCTCACACTTCAAAATTAAAGCCTTTGGCTTTCAGTTCCTCGTAGCGTTTTTTGTCGAACATGAACAGTTGGGCGGCGCGGTGCGACACATTGCGTTGCTTTTCTTCAAGGCCGATGAGCAAATCCATCTTCAGTGTTTTCTTGCGGAAATTGCGCTTGTCCAGCGGCACGCCCAACACCACTTCGTATAGGTGTTGGAGTTGCGAAAGCGTGAATTTTTCAGGTAGCAGTTCAAAGCCGATGGGCTGGTAGCGCACTTTGCCTTGCAGCCGTTCGATGGCCATTTGTACGATTTTTTCGTGGTCGAAAGCCAAGTCTTTCGGAATCTCGGACAGCCCGAACCAATGCACATTGTCGGCATCGGTGCCAGCTACAACCTTTTGGTAGTCAGACAGTTTGAGCAACGCGTAGTACGCCGCCGAAATCGTGCGGCCGCGTGGGTCGCGGCCGCTGTCGCCGAAGGTGTAGAGTTGCTCCATGAACACATTGGTCAGGCCGGTTTCCTCTTCGAGTTCGCGTTTGGCGGCGTATTCAAGGCTCGGGTCGGTGTCAATATCCAGGAAGCCTCCCGGCAACGCCCACATTCCGCGAAAAGGTTCGCCGCCGCGCTGGATGAGCAGTATCCGCATTTCGCCCTCGTCGAAGCCGAACAAAATGCAGTCCACGGTGACCGACGGGCGGGGATATTCGTAGGTGTAGGGCATGGGAAAACGTTTTGCGTTTACTGTTTAAAAATAGTATGTCTTGAAAAGGTTGAGCCTGCAATGCATCTCTAATTGTCCGCTTCCATACCGCAGATATTGCAAATGTCCTCCTGTAAGGAACTTGTGGCAATTCCGGCGGCGTACGAACATGGCACTATTTGTCACAGGTTCCTTACAGGAGGACGAGACAGTGTTCGGAAATAGTATCTTTCAAAAAGCCCAAGCCCCCTTCGTGTCCTTAGTGCCTTTGTGGTTGGATTCTTGACCACAAAGGCACTAAGGACACGAAGAATCACTGCACGATTTCAATCTTGGTCGGTTCCAGGCAGTCGGGCGGCAAAATGGGCAGCCCGTTCATGGCCAGCAACACTTGCGCGGCATTCACCACGTCCAGGGCGCAATAACGGGCTATCTTTTCCAAATCGCGTTCCTGGTAATACACCTCGTGTACCAGACTGCCGTCCATTTCCTCCTTGCTCGACGGAATGTTGAATATGGCCGCCAGCAAATCCAGCGAGGTGTAATTCTTGTAATCGCCGAATTTCCACAAGTCCATCGTGTCAATGTGCGATACTTCCCACGGTTTTTTGCCCTGCGTTTGCAGCACTGTAGGCAGCGGCAAACCCAAGATCAGCATGCGCCGCGCCAAATATGGGAAGTCGAACTCCTTGCCGTTGTGCGCACACAACTGAATAGGCTTACGCGCTTGGTACTCACCGTTTTGCCGGTTGATGTGCGCCTCAAACCGCTGGAGGTTTTCGCTGAATTTTGCCAGCAAAGCCTTCTCATCGTCCGCCGCCAGGCTGGTGATGCACAACACGGTCCTGCCCTGTTTCTCAGTCAGGAAGCCCAGCGCCACCGACACGACCTTGCCAAATTCGGCAAGGATACCGCCGCGTTCACGGAAAATTTCGGCATCGGTTTTGGTGTCGTCGCCTTTGCGGTATTGCTTGGCTTTTTTAGCCCACAAATATTGCAGCCGTTCGTCGAGTTGCCCGAATTGCTCCACGCCCGACACAGTTTCAATATCCAGGAACAGTATGTTTTTAAAGTCCGAAAGTGCTGCCAAAATGAATGGAATTTAAAGTGATTTACCGCCCAAATTTATGGCATTTGCCCGCCGATGCGAAACCGGAATCATACTCGCGCGGCCATTCTTGTGCGTTTGGAAAATAGTATCTTTTGGAAATGCCAAACCCTCAGAGCGATTCGTGAGGACACAAGCCACGAAAGAGGTAGTATATTACGCCAAGTCGCTGATTTCTATATTTTCAAGCTGCTTACGTATAATTGTTGCACTCATTTTGCTTGCCAATTCTTTAACAGCATCTCCAGCATAAGGGTCAATAATGAAAGACTTCTTATTTTGGAAATCAAAAGATTCAAGAATCATCTCATTAATCTTTGAGTCTTTCGCACCATAGCCAATGATAATTAATTTTTCAGCGGTTGCTAGATTTTTCTGGAATAGTGGAAATAATTCTCCGTACAACAAAGGCTCTTCGTATCTTTCAATCTTCGTGGTTGTTCCAGTAAGGAAATCCGCATTATAGTTGAACCAACAGTGTTCATAGTCCAATTCTCCATCTACATTCTTGATTTCTTTATACAAGTCACTAAACCCAACTCCATATCTGGTTTTGATATAATTTTTAGGTAAAGCTATTTTTTCTTGAGATGTATAATAAACAGAATAATCCAAACTGCCATGAAGTTTATATAATCTGAAATTTTTGTCATATCTGCCAGTGTAGTTTTTTAATCGAACTTTATACACCCCATCCTGAGTTTTTAAATTACCATAAAAAGGCGAACCGAGTTCCTCAAAACCATCACACAGGTTATTTTCTATCCATTCTGTATTGCCTAATCTTTCGAAAAATAAATCGTGATTAAGTGTATGGATATTTATGTTAAACTTATTTGCTAAATTTTTGAAACAATTTAAAATTCCGGTATATCCAGGGAAATATGGTTCCAATATATATGCTTCATTATCATAATATTTTTTATCATCGCTTGTCTTTTAAATGAAAGGAAATCAACTGGTTGTAAATGCTTTTGGAGCCATATATTAATTGATCGTAATCATCATACCTAAGATATTTATTTGTAGCTTTCTTCGCTTCTTCATCTGATTTGGCTCTGTCTACCAAATAATCATAAAACTCCTCGTAGTCAAATTGCTTTATCTGTTGATTATAGTATTTGATTAAATCTAACAAGAAATCGCAATTGGTATCATAGGAATTTGTATAACCAAAATCAGGCTTTTTACCATTGGTGGAAACAACTAATCTTCCATCAGAACTGAAAGCTGTTTTGTTTGTTGTGAAATTTAATAGCTTGTCGTTCAAATCACTCCCAATTGGATAACCCATAGGTGCAGAAAAGCCAGCACCCAATAGCAAAGAGATTGAGTTGTTCATAGTTGTGTATGTTAATGGGTTCCAAAATAGTATCTCTAAAAAACTCCAAACCCCACGGTTCGTGTCTTCACAAACCGCCATGCATCTCCGCCAATTCCTTCTCATAACCACCCGACAAAATCGGAAAGCGGCACCACGTTTTCGGATCCAAACTGTGGTCCGACACGTGGAATGCCGGCGCGTACCGTTCGCGTTTCCATTGGTTGCGGCTCCAGAGCCGGAAAAACCGCTCCACCGAACGCACAATCACTTCGCGGCTGTGGATGCCTTCAAACTGGAATTCCATGAGTGGCAGCACATCTTTGGGCATTTTCTTGTCGCGGATGGCCGCATCTTCAATCGCGTCGAGCAGGTCGTAGGGCATCAAATCCTCTTCGTCGGTCTGTTTCTTGTCCAACGGACGCAGTTCGGCGGTGGGTTGCAAGCCATTGACCACGCTCAGACCCGGAAAACGGATGCTGCCGCCCACGCCGGTGTGTTCGAGCCAGCGCAGCCACTGCCGGACGAAATGCTTGTTTATGCCCGCAATCGGGCTGATGCTGCCCGACGTGTCGCCGTCCATGGTGGCGTAGCCAACGGCGGCCTCCGAACGGTTGGACGTGGAGAGCAGCAGCGCGTTCTTAATGTTTGCCAGCATCCAAATGCTCGGCGAACGCACCCGCGCCTGAATGTTTTGCAGCGCAATGTCGTCGGTTTCCCACGCCAGCTTGCGCCCCAAGCCGCCTTCAATCAGCGTGCGGTATTGCTTCACCAAGTTATCTATTTCTATTTCAAAGTAGTTGAAATCCAAGCTTTTGGCCAGCGTTTCCGCCGAATGGCGCGTATCGTCCGAACTGTTTTCGGTGCCTTGATACACGCACGTCATCAACGCGGCGGCAATTTGCTCTTCAGTTTGGCAGGCTTGGATTTCCTTCTGGTAATGCAGTTTTTTCTTGAAGCCTTCCATCCCGATTTCGGCGATGCACAGCTTGATGGCCAAGCGGCACAGGCTCGCGATGGCCGACGAATCCGCGCCGCCGCTCAGCGAAAGCACCCAGCCGTTTGAACGGCTTTTGCGCAGGTAATCGAGCAGGGCCAGCGCAATGCAGCGCGCAAACTCCTCCTCGCGGATATTGCCGCTGCTTTCCCACGTTTCGGCTTCGTAACTGCTGCGGGCGGGGGCGGGTTTGGCGATTTTAAAAGATACTATTTTCACCACGCCGTGACCGTTGTCACGGTTCAGCGGCACCTTGTTCTGCACCTGCGACAGCCGCGTGTTATCAATGTCCACCACGGCGGTGACGACCATGAAATCGCGGTAGCTGAAGCGGCTGCCCGAAGCCACGCCCTGCCCCGCCACGTTGATGAATGCATCGCCATCGAATACCGTGCGCCCCGATTCATTGCCCAACAGGTTGACGTACAGATAGGTGGCTCCCAATGCCCGGCTCGCATCCATGGCAAACCGTTCGCGCACAAACGACTTGCCAAATTCGAAATGGCTGGCACTCGGATTCAGGATAATGTCAACGCCGCGCAAATACAAGTCGCGTCCGGGACGGTTGGCCACCCACGCATCCTCGCAAATCTCGTAGCCGATGCGGATTCCATTCACCTCAAAAAGCAAATCGCCAACGGGATACGTTTGTCCGTGCATTCCAATTTCGGCCACCACGCCGCTTTCCCACGGCTGGAACCAGCGCGGTTCGTAATAAATGCTGTTACCCGCCAGGTTTTTCTTGCCGACAAATCCTTGGATTTTCCCGTCGGCAATCAGGCAGGCGGCGTTGTACACGCGGTTGTTGTACCTGATCGGCAAACCCACCGAAACCATGATGCCCTGGCACGCTTCGGCAATGACAAGCAGCATTTCGGCAGCCGTATCGGTGATACCCGGCGCAAAGAACATATCCTCGCAGCCATAGCCGGAAACCGACAGTTCGGGAAAGCACAACAGGCTGACTTGCTGGGCTTTGGCCTCGGCAATGGCATCCAAGTGGTGTTGGGCGTTGCGTTGCCAATCCATCGGGGTCTGGTTCACAACGGCAGCGGCGATTTTGAAGAGATTCATGGCAATAATGATTAGCTATCAAATAAAAAATATTACTTATATGTCTGAATTTCAGTGTTTTACAGGTAAAAATATATTCAAAACCAAATAGCCATCAAATAGCCATCAAATAAGAATCAAGCCCAAAACGGGACATAACTCGCAAACTTGCGCGATGTGTTATTTTCGTTTTCTTCCTTTATAAGTTCTTCTTTCAACGTATCCGCAATAATTCTTGAAGCAGTGGCTGCGTTTTTCGGTTCTATCTTAAATCTTTCCCTCAAGGTTTGGTTAGTCATTTTTTGGTTGGACACATATTTGAGGCAGCAGTGTTGGTAACATGCTCTGATTTTGTTCTCTCTATCCATTTCATTCAGGCTTTGATGAGCATATAGGGTCACCTTGGTATGTTTCTCCTGCTCTTCGATTTTCGGTGCGGGCAGTTGGAAAACTTCAACCGCATCAATGACCTTATCAATTCCACTGCCCTTTTCCTCGCAAATACGGAGCTTGCGCATAAGTGAAGCCAGTTTTTCGTTTCGTGACTGGTTTTCATCTATGAATCGAACTGGTTGGATAATGGCTCTTCCCGGATTTGTAAATTCGATTCTATCCACAAAAACTTCAATCATGGGGCCCGTCCCCCGTTCGTTGAAATCTTGGTGAATGAGTGCATTGGCCACTAATTCACGAATAGCAATGGGAGGATACATTCTCACCGTTTCCCGAAGAGCTTTTGTTATCTCTTCATTTGAAGGAAGTTTGTCATTGATATAGTCTATCAAACCAATGAACCCTGATGCATAACCTTTCGATCCAGCCTGCTCCGTAATTGTTTTGACTCTATTGCGCCCGTCATAGACAATTACCCTCGGGGCTTTGGTTTCTAATCCATCAAAATCATGCAATTTCTTGGCAAACAGAAGGGCACCCAAATTGGTAATATGAAACATTTGTCCTTCTGGTATGATTAATTTCGCTTTTGCAAATTTATCCAAAACTCCCTCTGTGGTGGAGGGAAATGGTATTTGCATCAAATCAAAATAACTCTGTATGTCCAAAAGTCTGTAAATGTCCGCCCCCGTCTGATTGCGTAGAATTATTTTTTCTTCAAAGTCCTTTTCTGTTTCCTTTTGCCATATCTTTTTCTCTTTTTCAGGAAATTCATTCAAGTTTCTTGTAATACTACCCACACGTACGTACGCGTTATGGATGAAACGTACGGGACGCACATTTGCAGCAGGGATTTCGAAAAGTGTTATGTGTTTTTCATGGTATTGGAATTCATGGATTTTAAAATCAATTCTCGGATTAAGTCGCTGGGCAATCCAGTGTTCCACATCTTCATTTCCGATTTTTGTTGATTTGGCTTTGAAATTCGTGCCGATGATTTCAAGCGTTATATCCTCAATACCGAATATGAGATATCCTTTTTGCCGATTATTTAAACAGGCTCCATTGGACAAGGCTGATATTCTCATTCCTATCTCTTCGGCAAGTCTTGGTGCGTCTGCAAATTTCCCTTTCTTAAATTCGAGCCATTCGTTTTCCGCCTCTTGCGTAAGGTTTTCCAACAAAGAATGAAGTTCTTGTGTATTCATTTTGGGTCGAGTTACTTTATCCTTCAATGCGCCAGAATCTCTTTTTTCAACAACGCGGTAATGCTTTTCACGCGCAGGAAATCATCTTTCAGCCGCACCGCGTTTGGGTGGCTGTTGGTGCTGACTACGCATTCAAACAAGCCGCTTTCACGGATTTTCTCCAAGCCATTGTTACTGAACAGCCCGTGCGTGGTTACGGCGGCTATGCGCGTGGCTCCGGCTTCCTTATACGCCCGCGCCGCATTGACCAGCGAGCCGCCCGTGCGGATCATGTCGTCGTAGATGATCACGCATTTGCCCTTGACATCGGCACTGATCGAGGTGATTTGCGTTTCGTCGCCGCTGGTGCGCCGCTTGAACACAAACGCGCCGTTCACGCCCATGTCGTTGGCCAAAGATTCCACCCATTTGGCGCGTCCGGCATCAGTCGAGGCCAGCACAAAATCGCTGCCGCCAATTTCGCGGCACGCTTCAATAATGCTTTGCTTGGCGTACAAATGCACGGCTCGCGTCTTGCTTTCAAAGTAATACGGCACGCCTTCGGTATGCAGGTCGAGCAGGAAAATCCGGTTGCCCATGGACGAGCTGGGAATCTTGGAAAGCAGGTGCGTCCGCGTTTTAGCCGTCACGATCTCGCCTTTTTTCACGGAGCGTTCCATGGTCGAATAGCCGAAATACGGAATCATGAGCAGCAGCGATTTGGCTCCCATCGTCACTAATGAATAGGCCAAGTCGTAGAGTTCCAGCGTGTCGGCATCCGAAATGGTGCCACCAAGCAGCACCACTTCGCGTCCGTCCACATCGGCTAGGATGCGCTGGTAGCGTTCGCCATCGGGAAAGTGTTTCACTTCCACTTCGCCTGCGTCAAAGTCGTCCATCTGGCACAATTCACTTTGCAGGTATTGGTACGATTGGGTGCTGAAAATAATCTTGCGTGTCAAAGTCGCTGGAATAAGTGCGTGGAAAATAGTATGTTTTGAAAAGGCCAAACCTCACTTTCCATTGAATTTGCGCAGTTTCAGGATCAGGTCGGTTTTGAAATCGTATAACCCTTTTTCCAGTCCGACCGGATACAGGTGCGGATTCACAAAACGCTTGATGCCTTCGTGGAAACCAACCAATTGGGCGGACAAACGGTTTTTAATGGCTTGAATGTCAGGCAAATCATAAACCAAATCGCCTTTGCGGAACACCGGAACCAGCAAATCCTCGTGCGGCATGGCATTGTCCAGCCGGCGGCGTTTGGTGAAATCCATCGGGTCAATCATCACATTTTCGGGCTGTTCGGTATGCGTTTCAATGTCAAAAATCATGTCGGCCACGAAGCCGTTTTCATTCCGGTAACGCCGCACCTGCTGGATGCCGGGCGTGGAGATTTTAATGGTTTGTTCCGACAGTTTGATCTTGTAATCCCACGCGCCGGTTTTGTCGTTGCGGATGGCCGCCAGCTTGTACACGCCGCCCAGCGCGGGCTGGTCGTAGGCGGTGACGAGCTTGGTGCCCACCCCCCAGACATTGATCATCGCCCCCTGATCCTTAAGACTTTGGATGATGTTTTCGTCCAGGTCGTTGCTGGCCACGATGGCCGCGTCCCGGAATCCGGCGGCATCCAGCAACTTGCGGGCTTCAATGCTAAAATACGCCAAATCACCGGAATCCAGCCGGATGCCGCCGAATTTATGGCCTTTGGCCTGTAGTTTTTTACCGACCAGAATCGCTTTTTTCACACCTTCTATGGTGTCAAACGTATCCACTAGGAAAATGCAGTTGTTGGGCAGCACCTCGGCGTACGTTTCAAACGATTCCTCTTCCGTGTCAAAAGACATCACCCAACTGTGGGCGTGCGTGCCGCGCACCGGAATGCCGAACAGCTTGCCAGCCAGCACGTTAGAAGTGGCATCCGCGCCGCCAATGTACGCCGCCCGGCTGGCGGTAATGCCGCCATCCATGCCTTGGGCGCGGCGCAAACCGAATTCCAGCACCGGTTCGCCGCGCGTCACCATTTTCATCCGCGCCGCTTTGGTGGCAATCAGCGACTGGAAATTGATAAGGTTCAGCAGCGGCGTTTCCAAAATTTGGCATTGCAGGATCGGGCCGCGCACCCGCAGCAAAGGCTCCTGCGGAAACACCACGGTGCCTTCCGGAATCGCATCCACTTCGCCCGTAAACCGCAGGTTTTGCAGGTATTCCAAAAATTCCGACTCGAAAAGCGGCTTCTCGTCGTTGCCCGTCAATGTTGCCAAGTACGCGACATCATCTTCGGTAAAACGGAAATTCCGGATGAAGTCAATGGCCTGCTCCAAACCGCAGGCCACGGTAAGCCCGCCGCCAAACGGATTCTTGCGGAAAAAAAGGCTGAAAACGGATTCCTTTTCGGCGGTTCCGGATTTCCAGTAGCCGTAAGCCATGGTTATCTGGTACAAATCGGTCAGTAAACTCAGCGAGGAACGGTACAGTTGCGAAGGTGCATTCACGGTCGGATAGGATTAGTTTTGCTATGTTAGTGTAAAATTTACGCTAAGATAAATGCATTTGGCGGTACGTTCCAAACGAAAGCCTGGAATTATTTTTCTGGAAGCTAAACTGGGGTGGAAAAACAGTATCCTTTGAAATGCCCAAACCCCCAAAAACCGTAGAGACGTTGCAATGTAACGTCTTCGTTCCCAACGGAAATGTTTCCAACTTGGATGATGTGGTTTCCAATAGCGCCGACGCTGGCGTTTCGCCATAGACGGTTGCGCAGGAGACGTTGCACTGCAACGTCTCTACAATTTACCGCGAAGGGCTATCACGGTTTGCGGATTTCGGTTATCACCGCCCCGGCGAGGCGTTTCCAGAGCGGCAGTTGTTTGACGTGGGCGTTCACCTCTATTACTTTGGCACTGCCCGCGCCAGCCTCGCCGCTTTCCAGCCGGATCGGGCGTTTTTCCAGATCGTCAAACCACGTGTAACGGGTTTGCAGGCCAAAAATATAGTCCACATCTGCATCGGCAATCTGATCCAAAAAAGGCATCAAGCCAGACAAAGCAGCCAGCGAAACACTGCCTTTCTTGATTTCGCGCTGCCAATGCGAATTATCGGTGCGGCGGTGCAGGTAGTGCGTGTCCGACAGTTTCACCAGTTTGGCTCCCGTGCCCAACTGCCTGATCGTGAACGTCCAAGAGTCCAGCGTCTGGTTGATGAGTGTGGGTTCAAAGTAGCGTCCAGCTTTGCTCCAGCTTTGCTTGGTGAACAGGTAATTGCCGCTCTGCCCGATAAAATAATTGGTGTTCAGCGCGTCGGCCAAAGTAAATATGCCGGGTTTGAAGATTGTCTTATATACTATTTTCTTTTCGCCCGATACTTCCTTGAAAAAGTGAATCTCACCGAATGCCGCCGCATCCGCTTGGTTGTCAAGCATATATTGTTTCAGTTTGGCTACGCTGTCGGGAACCAGCACATTGTCGGCATCGAGGCAGAAAATCAGTTCGTGGGCGGCTTGCTCAATGGCCGTGTTGCGCCCGGCGGCGGCGGTTCCCTTGTTCACCAAATGCGACATCAAACGGATGGAGCCGTGTTTTCGCGCCAAACTGGCCATGAGTTGGGCTGTGTCGTCCGTGGAGCAGTCATCAACGATCATCACCTCATCGCCCGGCTGGAAATTGCCGTTGAAAATAGATTCCACGGTTTCGGTAAGCGTTTCCTGACAATTGTAGGCGGGAATGACGAAGCTGATGTTCATGGTTTTTGGCGGTATGAAAAGGCAAAAGTGCTGGTTGCGGGGCAATAAAAAAACCGGTCGGCGCAAAGTTTTTGCCGGAACCGCCCGGATGCGCATCCGCTCCGGGGCATTGTCCAGAAGCAAGCTGGTTTGCTTTTTACGGGCGCACCACAAGGTTTTATGCCATGCGGATTATTTCTTTCGTGAAAAATCCATAATTTTCGCCATAAAACAGTATCTTTTTAATCTCCCAAACCTCCATTTGTGTATGAAACGCCTAATGCTTGGATTTTTAGCAACCGCTTTACTTGTTTCCATTGCCGCCAGTGCCCAGCAAGCCGGGCCGCCCACCGAAAAGTTTCCGATGAAACCCGAAATGACTGAATTCTGGGATCCGGAAGTGCGCGTGGTCACACCCGGCAAACCCGACGCGAATGCGGCCACCACCGCGCCTTCCGACGCAACGGTTTTGTTCGACGGCAAGGATTTGTCGAAGTGGAAAGACAAGGACGGCGAGGCCGAATGGACGGTGAAAGACGGCGCGTTTACCGTGAAAAAAGGCACTGGCGACATTGAGACCAAGCAAACTTTCAACGACTTCCAGTTGCACATTGAGTGGCGCATACCCGCCGATATTGCCGGTCAAAGCCAAGGCCGGGGCAACAGCGGCATTTTCATGCAGGGCATTTATGAATTGCAAGTATTGGATTCGTACAGCAACCGCACGTATGCCAACGGGCAGGCGGGCAGCATTTACAAGCAAACGCCCCCCTTGGTAAACGCCATGCGCAAGCCCGGCGAATGGAACGTGTATGATGTGGCGTTCACGGCTCCGCGTTTCAAGGAAAACGGCACGCTGTTTTCGCCGGCCCGCATCACGGTGCTCCACAACGGCGTGATTGTCCAGAACAATTTTGAAATCCGGGGAGACACGCCTTACATCGGGATGCCCAAATACACGGCGCACGGCAAAGGCCCGATTAAATTGCAAGACCACGGCGACCCGAGCAAACCCATCAGCTACCGCAACATCTGGATACGGGAGTTGTAAAAAGCTGTTTGTCTTGAATCGCGGATACGCGCGGATTGCATAGATGTTGCGGATAAGGGAAACATATCCGTGCTATCCGTGTAATCCGCGATTCAGACAGGAAGAGGCGGGTTTGGGCTTTCCGGAAGATACTATTTTCGGCATCCGGAAATTGCCAAAAAACCGTTGCCGAAATTTTCCATCCGAATGATAACTTTCCCGTTCCGGTTTTGCGTATAAGCCTACTATCGCAACGCCAACTTCCACCATACCAGCTAATTGCATCTTATGAAAAATGCCAAAACACCAGTTCTTCTCTGCATCCCGCTTTTTTTCCTCACTATACTTTCCGCATCCGCCCAAGACAATCTGAATGGCCAATACCAAAAACTGAAGGAAAAAGCGAACAACTACCAGGATTTCAAGGTGATGGACGAAACCGCGCTGGATGCGTTCTGGAAAGGCGTGCAGGATTCGGTGAAAGCCACAAAGCGCCAACTGGCCGGTGCGCAGCAGCAGATAAACAGCCAGCAGGCGCAACTGACACAGGTGCGGCGGCAACTGAAAGCCAAGGAAACCGAAAACCAGCGCGATAACTACGCTTGCAGCCGCGTGCCGGTGCTGGGCATTGAAATGGACAAGCACGGCTACGCCACGTTCAGTTATTTCGCTTATGCGGCACTGCTGGGAGTGTTGGGGTTCATGTTTTTCCGTTACCAAAGCAGCAATCGCGTCACGGTAAGCACGCGCAAGGATTACGGCGAGGCCAAGCAGCAGATGGAAACCTACCAGAAAAAACTGCTGGAAACGCAAACCGCCTTGGGCCGCGAGTTGCAAACCGAACGCAACCGAACCGAGGAGTTGCAGCAGGAACTGAGCCAGTTGCGCAACCAGAAAAAGTGATTCGGCACCGGAGGCTTCCCTTGAAACCCGCACCGCAAAATAGTATCTTTCAAAAACACCAAACCCCGCCCAAATTGGGCGGGGTTTGGTGTTTGTTTTGTGTCAACAAGTTTTCTCAATAAGCCCGCACCGACACGCCGGCCATATAGTTCATAAACGCCTTGTTCACCACGCGGTTGCCGCCTTCGGTGGGGTAGTTGCCCGTAAAGTACCAGTCGCCGGTGTGTCGCGGACAGGCCAGATGCAGGTTTTCGACAGTCTGGAACACCACCTCCACTTGGGCATACAGGTTGTGCGGACGGATGATTTCGGCGATTTTCCGCGAGATTTCCTCATTCGTGAACGATTCGTACACGGCCCGCACGTGGTTTTGTGCGCCCGAACGGTCGTTCCAAACGGCACTTTTGCACTCTTCCAAGATATTGTACAGCTTGTCCGACTCGTTGCGGTCTTCGAGCAGTGCCAAGGCCGCGCGGAATGCCACAAACTCCTTCATCTTGGACATATCAATGCCATAGCAGTCGGGATAGCGGATTTGCGGGGCCGATGATACAATCACGATTTTCTTGGGGCCGATGCGGTCCAGAATGCGCAGGATGCTTTTTTCGAGGGTGGTGCCACGCACAATCGAGTCGTCCATGAGCACCAGCGTGTCCCGTCCGCGCTTGATCACATCGTACGTGGTGTCGTAGCCCGACGAAACCATGCTGGCCCGGTGGCTGTCGTCGGTGATGAACGTGCGGAGTTTGGCATCCTTGATCACCATTTTCTCAATGCGTGGGCGCATCGAGAGTATCCGGTGCAGTTGGTCTTGGGGCATCTGTTCGGAAACGGCTTTCACACGCTGCTGCGCCATCCATTCATCCACACCCTCCATCATGCCCAGAAAGGCGGTTTCCGCCGTATTGGGAACGTACGAGAAAACCGTGTTTTCAACATCGTAGTCAATCGCCTTCAGTATCTGGGGCACCAGCAGGCGGCCCAGTTCCTTGCGTTCGTTGTAGATGGCCGGGTCAGAGCCGCGCGAAAAGTAAATCCGCTCAAAGCTGCACGAACGTTTCTCCAGTTTCTCAATGAATTGGCGTTCCGAGAAACTGCCGTCCTTTTCAATAATCAGCGCGTGGCCGGGCTGCACTTCGCGAATGGAATCGTAAGATATGTTAAATGCCGACTTGATGGCCACCCGCTCCGAAGCCACCGCAACCACCTCATCGTCAGCGTAGTAGTAGGCCGGGCGGATGCCCGATGGGTCGCGGGCCACAAAGCAGGCTCCGTGTCCGAGCAGTCCGGCCATGGTGTAGCCGCCGTCAAAATCACGGCACGAGCGGAGCAGCACGCGCGAAATATCCATGCGTTCCTCAATGATGTGGCTCATTTCCTCGTTGCTGTACTGGTCTTTGTACAGGTCAAAGATGCGCTGGTTCTCCTCGTCCAAGAAGTGGCCGATTTTTTCCATCACCGTCACCGTGTCCATTTTTTCCTTGGGGTGCTGCCCCAGCGCAATGAGCCTGCCGTACAGGTCGTCCACGTTGGTCATGTTGAAATTGCCCGCCACCACCAAGTTGCGGCTGCGCCAGTTGCTTTGGCGCAAAAACGGGTGGCAGTTTTCAATGCTATTCATGCCATGCGTGCCGTAGCGCAAGTGGCCCAGCAGCAGTTCGCCCATGAAAGCCACGTTTTCCTTGAGCCACTGCGCATCGTGCATCCGGTCTTTGTGGCCCTTGACGGACTTGAGGAATTTCTTGTTTATCTTCTTGAAAATCTTGGTGACCGGCTGGTTGTCAATGGATCGGTAGCGGCTGATGTACCGGATGCCGGGCGGAACGCCGGTCTTGATCACGGCCACGCCCGCCCCGTCCTGACCCCGGTTGAGCTGTTTTTCGAGCATCTGATACAGCTTGTTGATGCCGTACAGGGGCGTGCCGTATTTGTCAATGTAGTGTTGGTAGGGCTTGCGCAGGCGAATCAGGGCAATGCCGCATTCGTGTTTGATGGAGTCACTCATGGCCGGGGGGAAATGCAACCAAAGTTAGCGGTTTGGTGGTAAATCCAAACCGGGAAATTAAAAATGCGGCCGAAACCGAAACAATTCAACGCAACAGCACCGCCAAAAATTCGGTCAGCCAGTCGGATTTGAAAAATAGTATCCCCACAGGAAGCAAAACCCCGGCCAGCAGCAGTTTCTCGCCAAGTGTGATTTCCGGGCCCGATGTGCTGGCCTGACCGGCTTCCTTAAAAAACAGGAGGTACGGGATTTTCAAATAATAAACCATGGCAACGGCCACATTAAGCAAACCCCAAACGAATAAAACCAGCAGCAGCGGGTCGTTTGATTGGCGATAAGTTTCCCACAACGCCGAGAAAATGAGCAGCTTGGCCGTGAAACCGGCCGTGGGTGGCAAACCGGCCAATGCCACGGCAACAACCACAAAGGCAATGCCCAGCCACGGATGTTTTGCCCCCAAACCTTGGTAGTCAGTCATTTGGCTTGAGCCGGTAATGCGTTCCAACAAAAGAACCGACAGGAATGCGGCGGCGTTCATGAACAAATAAATCGCTGAATAAAACACCAGGCTTTGCACGCCAAACGCACTGCCCGCCACCACGCCAACCAACAAAAATCCGGCGTGGGCAACCGACGAATAGGCCAGCAGCCGCCGCACGTTGCCTTGCCGCAACGCCGAAAAATTGCCGACCGTGATGCTGGCCAATGCCACAACCGCCAAAAAATCGCGCAGACCCGGCCACACCGCCGCGCCCCGTGCCAATGCCAGCAATGCCACAATCCCGGCCACTTTGGGGGCCACCGAAAAAAACGCCGCCACCGAAACCGGTGCGGCCTCGTACACATCGGGAACCCACGCATGAAACGGCACGGCGGAGATTTTGAACAGCAATCCGCCCAGTGTCAGCACCATCACCGCACCCGTCACGGTGGCGGGCTGCGCGGCAAGTGCCGTCCAAAATGCTGGTTCCAAGTAGTTTAGCGAGCCGGTCAATCCGTAGAGCCACGACATTCCGTAGAGCATCACGCCCGAACTCACGGCTCCGAACAGCAGGTAGCGGAGGCTGCCCCCGGCGCTTTTCCGGTTGTCCAGAAAGTAAGTCAAGGCGTAGGAACTGATGGAAACCAGCTCGATTGCCAAGTAGAGCATGAGCAAATGGCCCGCCATCACCATCAGGTGCAGGCCCAGAATGGCGGCAATGAGAATGGAATGGAACTCGCCGTGGCGCGAATAGGGCTGCCGTTCGAGGCGCGAAAATAGTATCGCCAGCATACCCGAAACCCCGAACAGGCATTTGAACAGAACCGCCAGATTGGTATTGCGCACCAAACCCAGAAAAAGCGGCTCGCCGGAAATGTGCTGGAATTGCCGGGCCGACAGGAAGACCACGGCTGCCAAACCCAGCAGAGCCAGCCATCCGGTGGGGTTTGAAACTTGCCGGAAAAACACCAAATCACTGATAATCAGCAGCAGGAACAACGCGGCAAGTGCCGTTTCGGGATAAAAACCCGAAAGGCTTTGCAGCAGGAAATCTAATTTTTGGGGGAGCGGAACCGTCAAATGAATGGCAAATGAAGAATGAAAATGAATGAAGGCCGGGCTTTGGAAATAGTATGTTTGCAAACCCTGAAACCTCCCCTGCCACTGGCTACCGCTCCTTGACCGGGGCGGGTTTCAAAGTTTCATGGGATACTGTTTTTCTTTTTTCGCGTGGGGCGATAATCAGATAATAGGCCGCCAAAATCAGCAGGCCGATGGCGAACGGAATAAGCGCCAAACGGCGCAGCCCGTAAGTGCCCTCATCCCAACCGAAAAATTCGCCGGTCATCCAAGTGCAGTTGGCCACAATCCAAGAGATGATGGCAAGGTTGTGGAAAAACTCCGCCGCGATATTGCGCGTTCGCCAAGCAATCCAAACGGCTACCGACAATGTGGGAATAATCATGACCATGCCAACCAGCGGAATATTCAACGCCCAGAAAGCATCCTTGACGAGCCAGAACAGGATATGCAGGTTTTCGGTGCGCCGGTATTGCGCCGGTATGGAATAAACTTCTTCTTGTGAATCTTTCATTGAAAAAAGGTGGGAAACGGATGGGTTGGTTTTCGGGGAGGCAAGCGTCAAATTTTGGGTAAAAATCCGAAAATTCCAATACTCGGCCTTACAAAACCAATACAAGCTGACAATTAGGGTATAGATTTTTCAAGAAAAAATAGCATAAATCAGCAAAATTTAATTATTTGTTCACACGGTTGCCATTGTAATGCCGTAGTTTTGCAGTGCAAAGCGAGCCAGCGGGTTTTCCGGCAAGTCCGGTTCGGGTTTGGGCCTTTGGAAACATACTATTTTTTTGGATCACACACTTGGCAGCAGCGTAACTTTACACCGGTATCGGGCAAATTGTTGCCCGCCACTTTTACAGACAACCATGCCCAGACTCATCACCATATCCAACCGATTGCCGATTTCCGTCAAAGTGAAAGACGGCGAATTCATCTATGAGCAGAGTGTGGGCGGCTTGGCCACGGGCTTGAGTTCTACGGATGCCAAGGAAAACTACTGGGTGGGCTGGCCCGGCATGACCATCAAGCCCGACGACCAGGCCGGGTTGGCGGCACGCATGAACACCGACCACTTGCAGCCCGTGTTCCTGACCGACCGCGAATATGAGAACTATTACGAGGGCTTCAGTAACAAGGTCATCTGGCCGCTGTACCATTATTTCAAGCAATACACCAACTACAAGAAAACCTACTGGGAATCGTACCGGCAGGTGAACCAGCGTTTCTGCGACGAGATACAGAAGATAGCCCGCCCGGACGATGTTTTTTGGGTGCACGACTACCAACTGATGCTGCTACCCAAGATGCTGCGCGAACTGTACCCTGATGCCACCATCGGGTTTTTCCTGCACATCCCGTTTCCGTCGTATGAGCTGTTTCGGTCATTGCCGTGGCGCAGGGAAGTGCTGGAAGGGATATTGGGAGCCGATTTGGTTGGTTTCCACACGTATGACTACGTACGCCACTTCCTGAGTGCCACAATCAGGATTCTGGGCCTGAACAACAACTTGGGCCGCATAAACCTTGCCTACCGCATTGCCGAAGTGGATTCGTTTCCGATGGGTATTGATTATGACAAGTTTGCCAAAGCGGTCTTTGAAAAGGAAACCATCCGCGAAATCATCGAATTGCGCCAGCAACTGGGCAAGGACAAGATAATCCTTTCAGTAGACCGGTTGGATTATTCCAAGGGCATCCTGCAACGCATCCTGGCGTTTGAACGGTTTCTGGAACGCTACCCCGACTGGCAGGGACAAGTGACGCTGCTGTTGATACTCGTACCGTCGCGCGCCACCGTTGACCAGTACCAGCAATTGAAGGAAGACATAGACCGGGCGGTGGGGCGCATCAACGGCAAATTCAACACGCTGCGCTGGACCCCGATCCATTATTTCTACCGTTCGCTGCCCTTCAATACACTGGCAGCGGTGTATTACATGGCCGATATTGCGCTGGTCACACCGTTCCGCGACGGCATGAACCTGATTGCCAAGGAATACATCGCCACCAAAACCGACCAGACCGGCGTGCTGATTCTCAGCGAAATGGCTGGCGCGGCCAAGGAACTGACCGAAGCGATTCTGGTGAACCCGGACGATGCGCACGACATTGTGAAGGCCATCCATCAAGCATTGACAATGCCCGCCGAAGAGCAGATAGCCCGCAATGCGGCCATGCAGCAGACTTTGCGGCGGTATAATGTCAAGCGTTGGTCGGAGGTGTTCATCACGCGCCTGAAAGAATCGCGATTGTCGACCGCGAAAATAAAGATGAAACAATTCAACGACGAAATTCTGGCGCAAATCGCCGAGGCATACAGTGTTTCGGAAAAGCGGCTGATCCTGCTGGATTACGACGGCACGCTGGTGGATTTCCAAGACGACCCGCAGAAGGCATCGCCCGACGAATATTTGTACAGCCTGCTCAAAAGCCTGTCGGCCAACCCGGACAATGCCATCGTAATCATCAGCGGACGCGACAAGGACACGCTGGAAACCTGGTTCGGGCATCTGCGCGTGGGCATCGTGGCCGAACACGGGGTATGGAACAAGGAATTGGAGGGCGAATGGACGCACGCCGAATTTCTGGACACCGACTGGAAGCAGGACATCCGCCCGATCATGGAGTTTTTCGTGGACCGGACTCCAGGCTCGTTCATCGAGGAAAAGCACTTCTCGCTGGTGTGGCATTACCGCAAAGCCGACCAAGGGCTGGCCGAAATGCGCGTCCATGAACTGATTGACCAGTTGGCGCAATTCATTACTCCGCGCCGCCTGCAAATATTGGAAGGCAACAAGGTGATTGAGATTAAAAACGCCAACATCAATAAAGGCCACGCCACGCACCGCTGGATTGAGAAATTCCCGGATTGCTTCGCGCTGGCCGCCGGAGACGACTACACGGATGAGGACACTTTCCGGGCACTGAACGAATATCCGAATGCCTACACGCTGAAAGTGGGCCACAACCAAACGGCGGCCATGTATAACCTGCCCAATAACCGGGATGTACTGCGCACCTTGCAAAAACTTGCCGATCAAGTGCCGGCAACACCGGTGAAACAGGTTTAGGCTTTTGAAACCTGCCTGCCGGACAGGCAGGGATACTATTTTGCCGAAACGAAATCCGGTTTTCCCCCTTCCCTAACCCTTTATTCATCTGAGAAAGGCAAAACCCGCACCTTGAAGCCAAGGTGCGGGTTTTGCCTTTTTGAAACATACTATTTTCTCAGTTTTTCGATACCAGCACGTCCTCCACACCCACGCATTTGCTGTTCTTGAAGGCAATGCATTTTCCTTCCTTGTTGATGTAGAACGATTTGCCGTTGTATTCCACCTTTGCCAAGCCGTCGTTGTAAAAGTTTGCCACGTCATATTTGATGGGAACCAACAAGGTGCCGGTTCCGTCCACGTACCCGTACTTGGATCCGAGTTTCACCGCCGCCACGCCTTCGTTAAATTCCTGAACTTCGTCGTACAGGAAGGGGACAACCTCGTGGTTTTGCGAGTCAATGAACCCGGTCTTGCCTTTTTTCCCGGCAATTGCCAGACCCCCGTTAAAAGGGTATATGTAATCGTAAGTCAAGGGGATAACTAATTGCCCGCTCTTGTTGATGCATCCTTGCTTGCCATTCTGGGTCGCTATCGAAATGCCGTCCGCAAACGCAGAGACCTCATCATACACAATCGGAATCACCACTTTACCCTCCTTGTTCACGAAACCCCATTTGCTGCCGCGCCGCACTTTTGCCAGTCCGTCCACAAAACCGGCCACCTCATCGTATTTGAATTCCATCACTGTTTTGCCCTTGGCATTGATCAGGTAGTGCTTGCCACCTTTTTTCACGTGTGCCAAGCCCTTTTCAAAAGCCCTTGCCGATTGGTACTCAAACGGGATCACCACGTTGCCTTCCTTGTCAATGTACCCGAACAGACCGTCACGGCTCGCAGCCGCCAAGTCTTCGGAAAAAGAAAGCACCTCATCGTAGTGGAGTCCGTAGGTTTTTGCTCCGTTTTTGTCAATCTGTTCCCAGTTGGGGCCGTTTTTCACCAAAGCCAAGCCTTCAGTGAACGGGGTGGCCTCCTCATAGCGCAAAGGTATCACCATGACACCGTTCTTATTCACGTAGCCCCATCTTTCGCCCCTTTTAACGGCGGCTAAGCCTTCCGAGAAAAACGTGATTTCATCGTTGTCAAGCGCAATCACGGCTATGCCTTTCTTGTTGATGAAGCCCTTGCGGCCGCCTTTCTCCACCAATGCCAAGCCCTCTGAAAAGGAAGTTGCCAGGTCATACGCTGGCGCAACGATTGTTTTGCCTTTCCGGTCAATGAAACCCCACTTTCCGGTGGCGGTTTCAAAGCGAGCCATCCCATCGGAAAAAGAGGAAACATACTGGTACACCATTGGTATGGCTTCCTTGCCGGTGGTATCTATGAAGCCGGCTTTGCCGTCTTTTACCACTTTCGCCAAGCCTTCCCGGAAATCTTGAGCCATATCATATTTGGGGGCGATGATGATTGTACCCGCGTTTTTTTCCTTGAAGCCGAACCGGCCCGCTTCGGAAAAGGGAATCAAGCCTTGGCCAAAAGAAACACCCGTGATCAGGCAGAATAAAACCAACCGGATGTGAGAGGCAATGTGTGTCATGAGTTCTGAAGATTGATTACGCATTTGACGTTCTGGTAAAATAGTTACACTGGTTTCGGGAGTAAATACGCTTCCGGCGGGTTTTGTATCCGCGAAGGTTGCGGCCAATGCAGTGCGCAAGGTGTCTGGAAGGCTTCGGGAGAGTTGGAATCAGAGCCGGATGCGGAGAAAAATCACATTCGGGGCTGAAAACTTACATGGATATCAGGGCAGTCGGAAACGGATTTTCAAACGGGAATCGCTGAAATTCAGGCCCAAACCTTGGTTCCCTCGGTGCAGTTTCGGCACATTTCTATCTCGTTGCGCGACTGCAGCAATAAATCACGGAATCGGCGGTAGGGCTCCCCGTTCCACACACTTGAAAACGACACTTGGCTCACATCGCCCAAGCGGTGGTGCGCATCCTTGTCAAAGCAGCAGGGAACCACCAAGCCATCCCACGTGATCACGCACGAATGCCACATTTTCCAGCAGCCATCCGCCATTCCGCCTTTGAGTTCGTAGCGGCCGCCAGCCACGGGGCGGTAGCGGCGGTAGCGGTCAAGGGTGGGCATCAGCGGCGAGCCATGCTCGTAGTCGTAAATTTGGGCGGTTTTCAGGCCCACGGCATCCACCCCGAGTTGGCGTGCCAGTTGGCGCACTTCCGCAATCTGGTGTTCGTTGGGTTTCACCACCAGAAACTGGAAAACCACGAATGGCGTACGTGAGCCGGTTTTTTTCTTCCATCGGATGATGTTTTCCGTGCCTTCAATCACCTTGTGCAGTTTGCCGCCCACGCGGTATTGCTCGTAGGTTTCCTGCGTGGTGCCGTCAATGGAAATGATGAGCCGGTCTAAGCCCGACTCCACGGTTTTGCGGGCGTTTTCATCAGTCAGGTAATGGGCGTTGGTGGAGGTGGCGGTATATATTTTCCGGGATGCCGCGTATTGCACCAGTTCCAGGAATTGCGGGTGCAGGTAAGGCTCGCCTTGGAAATAAAAGACCAGATAAAGTAGCGTACCTGCCAGTTCGTCAATTGTATTCCTGAACAAATCCGCCCCCAGCATTCCGGTGGGGCGCGTAAACGAACGCAGTCCGCTCGGGCATTCGGGGCAGCGCAGGTTGCACGAAGTGGTTGGCTCAAATGAGATGCTCACTGGCATTCCGCGATGCGCATTGCGGCCCATGAGCCGCGAAAAATAGTAGCTGCCCAGCACCACAAACCCGTTCCAGGCACGGCGCGGCGTGAGTTTGGACAGCAGGTTAAGCGAATCGGAGTAGGTGGCGGGAATTTTCACGGAAAAATGTTTGGGGCGGGTACAGGTCAGCGGCGCGGTGTAAGCCCGCATCCGGGATGCCGGTTCAAATATAGAGGCAGCCCGTTCCTTTTCAAAACATGAATTTCAGGGCCGCCGGGAAATACGGTTTCCGAACCCGCCCACAAAATAGTATCTTGGCCAAAGGCCAAACCCCCGTTTTTTCGGGTCTGCCGCACAACCGCCATCCATAACGCAGCACGCATATGCCACAGTGGGAAAAAATCTACGAAACGCCCGTCGGCTACCGCGCCCAGATGTTGCGCACGCTGCTGGAAAGCAATAATATCCCCGCTGTCATTTTGAACAAGCAGGATAGTTCTTATCTTTTCGGGCATTTTGAAATTTTCGTCCCCGATGATTACCTGATTCAAGGACTGATTGTGTTGGAACAAGCTGATTGGGAATGAGATACGGAACGCAAACGGCGGCGTGCGTTCTGGAAGCCGATGTTGAGAACCGTGTTTTCCAGCAACAAGACGGGGGTTTTGCCTTTTCAAAACATAGTATTTTATTGGGTTCATTGTGAGATTCAACATGGGTGCGTTTACCAACCTCCAGCAGCGGGTCATTGTGGCCATTGCCGGCGGTTTGGTGCTGGTCGGAGCGATTGTGGGGAATGAATGGACATATTTCGCCGTTTTTTTTGCCATCTGCCTGTTCACCCAGCGCGAGTTTTACCGGCTTGTAGGTTTGGATGGCAACGCCCCGCTCGCATTTTACGGCACGCTGACGGGCCTGTTCATTTTCACCCTCACGTTTCTGGTTGAGAAAGGGCTTATGGGCAGTGAGCAGTATTTCTGGATTTCGCCCGTGGCCTCGGCCATTTTTTTCATCAAGCTTTACAAGAAAAACGAGAAGAAACCGTTTACAAACATTGCCTTCACATTTTTGGGCATTATCTACGTGGCCGTGCCGTTTGCGCTGCTCAACATTTGCGTGTTTGTGCACAATGCCAGATATAGCCACCAGATTATTCTGGGGTGCCTGTTTCTGCTCTGGGCCAGCGACACCGGCGCGTATTTTGCCGGCACGCGGTTTGGCAAAACCCAATTGTTTGCCCGCGTATCGCCCAAGAAATCGTGGGAGGGAAGCATAGGCGGCACCATCTCCGCCTTGCTGGTGGCCTCGCTGCTGGCCTATTTTTTCACGGATCTCAAATACTGGCACTGGTACAGCATTGCGCTGATCATTGTGGTCACGGGCACTTACGGCGATTTGGTGGAGTCGCTGTTCAAGCGCAGCATTGCCATCAAGGATTCGGGAACCAGCATTCCGGGACATGGCGGCTTTTTAGACCGCTTTGATGGCCTGCTGCTTTCCGCACCGTTCATCGTGGCCTTCCTGCGCATTTTCGTCACGGATTGAGCGGTTGCGTGGCTTTTGGCAGGCGTAAAATAGTATCTTCCGGAAAGCCCAAACCCGGCTGTGTGCTGAACAAACCGGAAAAAAGCGTGGTTTTGCATTCTAATGAGTATCTTCGGTAAAAAGTCGCGGTTATGAAAGGCTCGGTTCAATCATTGACATATATATGTATGCTGGCTGCCAGCCTGTTGCTTGGCATAACGCAGGCACAGGCGCAAGGCCGGATGCACATCGTCCAATTTTCGGGCTTGGTGCTGGGTGGCGAAGACGGGCAGCCCATTCCCGGTGCCACGCTGTACATCCCGAAGGCGGGGCGCGGCGCGGTCACCAACCCGTACGGCTCGTTTTCCATGCCCACCCTTCCCGGCGACAGCGTGGTGGTTTCGGCGGTTGGCTATAAAAAACGGTTCTACCGCATTCCCAACACTACCGACGAAGGGCTTTCAGTGGTGATAGAACTGAAAACCGACACTACCATGCTGCCCATTGTGGAAGTGTATCCCTACCCGACCGAAGAACTGTTCAAAAAAGCCTTGCTTGCCTTGGAACTGCCCGAAGAAGACCAGCAGGAACGGTTTGCCCGCAATTTCAACCCGGCAGTGCTGGCCCGCATGACGGCATCCATGGGAGCCAGCCCGGCCATGAACTACCGCAACACTGTGAACCAGCAACTGAACTACCAGACCAACCGTTATTTCAATCCGGCATGGACGTTCATGGATCCTTTCCGTTGGGCGCAATTCATCAAGTCGTTGAAGAAAAGCAAGCCCAAGCCGAAAAAATAGGCCAAACACTGGATAGGTTTGGGCTTTTTGAAAGATACTATTTCCCCAAAGTCGTTGAAACGACAGGCAAACCGCCTTTCCCCCAAGGGCGCGAAAACCGCTGCCGTGTGCGCGGATACGAAATAATATCCTGCCAAGCGACAAAACCCCCGTTTTTCTTGCGCCTCCCAAACAATTTAAAGTTCCGTCCGGTTATGAATGAAAAGGAACTTTATTCAACTTTTTAAACGCCACGGACGTGCGGGTAAGGATAATTTTTTCGGTCAAGAACAAGGGGGGCCATGTGCCCTTCTACCACCAGTCGCTGTTGTCGCAGTTGGCCGAGTCGCTTTTGGCTGGCAACGGGTTTCTCTCGGAGGCGAACGAATACAACTTTTCGGGTTTGAAAGGGCAGACGAAAGTGAGCAAAAACGGCCTGCATTTTTATTCCAGCCGTGCCACCTTGGTGTTTGCCAGTGCCAGCCGCGAACTGATTGACGCTTTTTTGCAAAAACTGTTCGAGCAGAAGGAAGTGGAAATCGGCACGTTGCAACTGATTCCCGAAAGCGTGGAGCAGGAAATACTGCCGCAGTTTGGCGACGAACTCAAATGCGTGTGCATCTCGCCGATTGTTGCCGTTGATGCAGGCGTAAACGAATTGTACGCCAAAAAATTCATCCTGCCGGAAAGCGATGCCTTTTCCGATTTCCTGTACGAATCCACGATGATGCGCATGGAAAAATCGGGCCGCTACACTCCCGAGCAGATTGCGGGCTTTTACAAGTTCCAGATCATACCGGACAAGGCATACTTGGAAAAAATAAAGGAAGGCGAAAAAAAGTTTGCCCGCATTTATCCGGTGCAGACCGGCGAGGAGTGTGTCGAGGTGCGCGGCTACACGTTTCCTTTTGCATTGTATTCGGCGGTGGAGGTGCAGGAATTCATTTTTGAGTGCGGCTTGGGCTTTTTCACCCATAAGGGCTTTGGCATGGTAGATGTGGTGCAAACCGGCTCGGTACGCCGCACCGAACCATACCCTTACGAAGGCCAGTCGGTTGCGGGCGGCGGTTTCAGCAAGCATTCCATCAACGGTCACGCCATGAACGGCCACGCCGCCAACGGGCAACTGTCGCTGAACAGGCGGCAGGAAAATGCCATCTGAACGGTTGTGTCTTAGAACGGCGACCGTAACGAAAAAGGGCCGACGGAGTGAGAGGTCATCTCGCTCCGTCGGCCCTTTTTCGTTACGGCTCAATCCCGTATTTGTTCCAATTGGCCGGAAATTATTTTTTCGGCATTTCGGCGAGCAATTTCTCATTCATCTTCACATAATCGCCATTCTTGGCCGCCTTTGCCAGCTCAATGGATTGTTTGGCGGTGGCGGTGGCAGTTTTGTAATCCTTCATTTTTGCCTGTAGCTTGGCTTTCTGGTGCAACTGCCAGAATTTGGCATCCTTTTCGGTGGCTTTGTTCATCCACGTCATGGCCTGCTTCAAATCCTTGTTGTTTTCCATATAGTACAACGCGGCGGTGTACGTGTCGTTCATGTCGGCATTGGCGTTGTCCAGCACTTTTTCCTTGATTTGCGCCATTACCTTGCCATCCACATCGGCGGCGAGTTTCAGCGTTGCCTTACTGTTGTCCCAGGAAATATTCAGGTTGGCCGAGTTGCTGGTCACGTCGGAAAAATCAATCGTGAATGTTTCGGTTTTCTGCGCTGCGGCGGTCGGCTTCACCATGAAGCGGGCCACGTCGTTCTCCTGCTTGTAGCCTGCCTCGGTCACCTTCAGGTCTTTTGACAGGATTACCGTCCACTCGTTTTGTGTCGGGATAGACATGATGGCGTATTCACCGGCGGCAACCTTGGTGCCGTTGATGGTGATTTCGTCGCTGACGATGAGTTTAGTGGCTTGGTTGGCTCCCGTGCGCCATACTTGCCCGTATTCACGGATTTCGCCAAACAGTTTGCGCCCTTTCAGGCTGGGGCGTGAGTAACTTACCGAAACATCGGCCAAGCCTACTTTCTGGCTCACCGAAGCCGCCGGGCTGGGTTGCGGCGTAATGATTTGGGCTTGGATCTGAATGGCGGCCATCCAGCAAAAAACGGAAAGACAAAGGATTTTTTTCATGGCAATAAGCGATTTGTTTAAAGTAAGGTTGAACAAAGGGTAAAATTATGGATTCTTTTGTTAACCACACGCAAACGTTGCAGATTTCCACGGGTTGCCTGCCGGTCTTGAAATCGGGCAAAATGTTAGCAACTCCTTTTGCAAATGCGTATTTTTGCACCGCTAAAATAGTATCTTTTGAAAAGCCCAAACCACCCAATAAAATTTCAACCTGTCAACCATTTGCCAAATTATGTCAGCCGTTCCAGCTTCCGTTTCCCTACTGTCCGACCGCGTGAATGCCATGGCCGAGTCGGCCACGCTGGCCATGACCAAAAAAGCCCGCGACCTGTCGGCACAAGGCGTGAAAGTGATTAGCCTCAGCATTGGCGAGCCCGATTTTCCCACGCCGCAACACATCAAGGATGCCGCCAAAAAGGCCATTGACGACAATTTCACGCAATACACGCCCGTATCCGGCAATGCCGACCTGCGCGCCGCCATTGCCGAAAAATTGCGCCGCGACAACAATCTGGATTGGAAAGCCGAAAACATCGTGGTTTCCACGGGAGCCAAGCAGTCGCTGACCAACGCACTGCTGTGCCTGCTGAATCCGGGCGACGAAGTGGTCATTTTTTCGCCTTACTGGGTTAGTTACAGCGAAATGGTGGTGCTGGCCGAAGGCGTGCCCGTGCTGGTGCATGGCTCCTTGGAAAACGATTTCAAGGTCACCGCAGCCCAATTTGAAGCGGCTATTACTCCGCGCACCAAAATCGTAATGTATTCGTCGCCCTGCAACCCCACAGGTTCAGTATTCAGCGAGAGCGAATTGCGCGAAATTGCCGCCGTAGTTGAGCGGCACGACAACATTTTTGTGCTGGCCGATGAGATTTACGAATACATCATTTTTGAGGGGACAAACTTCAGCCTCGGCTCCATCCCGGCCATCAAAGACCGCGTGATCACCATCAACGGCTGCTCCAAGGGCTTTGCCATGACGGGCTGGCGGCTCGGCTATATGGCCGCCGCCAAGTGGATTGCCGATGCCTGCGATAAGATACAGGGCCAAATCACGTCGGGCACTAACTCGATTACGCAAAAAGCCGCCGTTGCCGCCATGAATGGCCCCATGGACGACACGCACAACATGGCCGGACATTACCGCCGCCGCCGCGACTTGGTGGTTGCCGGACTGCGCGAGATTCCGGGACTGAAAATTTCGGTTCCCAAAGGCGCATTTTACGCTTTCCCGGACGTGAGCCATTATTTTGGCAAGTCAGATGGAACCAATGCCATCCGCAACGCCGATGACTTGGCGATGTATTTGCTTAACGTCGGGCACGTGGCCACGGTGTCGGGAAGTGCCTTTGGCGCACCTGATTGCATCCGCCTGTCCACCGCCGCCTCTGACGAGAACCTGACCGAGGCACTGCGCCGCATCAAGGAAGCCTTGGCGAAGCTGGCCTGAGCATTCAACTTGAGCATTCAATACAGACGATTGCGAAACCTGTGGGGTCGTCAAAACCTTGCGGGTTTTTGTTTTTAATTTGCATGGCCAAACAAAAAACAATGCAATGAACGACATAACTATCTATCAAACCACCGATAACCAGACTTCGGTAGAGGTGCAGTTCGATGGAAATACAGTTTGGCTAAACCAAAGTCAACTGTCAGACCTGTTCCAGACGGACAGAACGTCTATTTTGAAGCACTTGCAAAACATTTACCTGACCAATGAATTGACGGAAGATGCAACTTGTGCAAAATTTGCACAAGTTCGTCAAGAAGGTAACAGAACCGTTACAAGGGAAGTGTTGCATTACAATCTTGATGCTATAATTTCCGTTGGTTACCGTGTCAATTCCAAGATAGGCACGCAATTTCGCCAGTGGGCCACGCAACGCCTCAAAGATTACCTGGTTCAAGGCTACGCTCTGAACCAAAAACGG
>JAYWIH010000139.1:0-9426 GCA_043789005.1 Sphingobacteriales bacterium | reverse complement strand
CAGCGCATCCACCGCCTGCTGGTGCTTTTTCTTGAGCAAATGCGCAAAACCGCTGTAATACCAGAATTCGCTTTGGTTCGGGAACAATTCCAGTGCCTGCCCGGCGTGCTTGGCAATGCTGTCCGTTTGGTTCAGCTCGGCATCCAGTTTCAGCAGGCTGCTCCACACCTCATAAATGGAATTATCCAGTTTGGAGGCTTTGATGTAGGAGTTCCGGGCTTTTTCCTTTTGTTCGGAGAGTGCCAGCAAGTCGCCATAAACCGCATACGCTTTGGCATCGGCGGGGTGCGTCTTGATAATCAGGCCGGCCATTTTCAGGGCGTTTTCCTTTGCTTGGCCGTCGTGTTGGGTCTGGATGTAATTCACCAGAATCTTCACTTTAATGGTTGCATCCAGATCGGAATTGGCAAACGCCTTCTCGATTTCCTGATCCGCCAACTGTATTTTGCCCTGCCCCCGGTAAATGTCAGACAGGATCAGGTGCGCCTGCGGACTGCCGGCCGTGCCCGCCGCCACTTTTTCCAGCAGCGGCACGGCTTCGTCCATGCGCTTGTTGGCGGTGTAGATTTCGGCCAGCAGCAAAGCGTAGCGCGGCTGCTCGGGAAAGGTTTCCATCAGCCGTTTTCCTTCGGCAATGGCATCGTTCAGCCGGTTGGCCTTCAGGTATATCTGCTGTTTTTGGCGGCTCACTTCTTCAGTAATGCCGATGCGCTTTTCCGCTTGGTCATAAGCCTTCACCGCATCGTCGTATTTTTCCTGCTGGATGTAAATGCTGGCCAACTCCAGGTAAGGCTCCGGCTCGTTGGGCGTGAGCCGCGCAATTTCCTGGTAGGTTTTGATGGCTTGCGGGTATTTCCTGTCGCGCGAGTACAATTCGGCCAGCAGCAAGAAATAATATTTGTTGCCTGTATTCAGCTTGGCCGCCTTTTCAGCGTAGGCGGTTGCCTCCTGGATATTTTTGGTTTTGGACAGTGCCTGTGCCGCCGCGTAGCTGGCTCCGGCATTTTCGGGGTTGATTTCCAGCGATTTCTGGAAATAATCCACGGCCTTGGTGTAGTTGTCCAGCAGGTAAAACTTCATTCCCTCGGTGAAATAATATTCCGCTTGGGCCAGTTCGCTCTGCCGGTGCGATTGATCCTTGTCGCGGCGTTTTTTTTGCGCCGCCGCCGGAACGAGCAAGAACGCGCCACCCAAAACCAGCGCCACAAACCTTAATGGAAAAGAGTGCATCGTCAATGATTCGATAGTTTTTGTTGGTGTGCCCGGCCGGTTTCGATACTTGCCCTTGGTTTCGGGATTCTCCGGCAGTTTTCTCAAATATACGCGATTGAAACGAAACAAGAAACAATGGGCGGATTTTGCGGAACCTGATGCCAGACCGGCCGCGAGCCTTGGAATGCCGGCACCGTAGATTTCAACTTTCCATTGCCGGAGGCAAATGCCCGCGCGGAACGTAACCCCGATTGTCAATTCGGGTGGATGCACCGCACCGGGGTTCGCATCCGCCCGCCGGATTTGTATAAATCAGGGGCAATTCATTACTCATTTCATACTATCTCCGAAAGAGTCGGTTTGAGGGACAGGCGGCGGCGTGGTTTTTACGGGTGCATTGGATTTTCCGCCCGCGCAGTTTCCGGATGATGTGGTTTGAAAATGGCAGAATAGTATCTTTTTAAAGGCAAAAACCCCGTTCCACCAAAAGACGGCATTGTTTTCACGTCCGCCCACCGCGTGATCATGCGGTTTGTGGGGCCGGGCGCGAATACTCGGGATGCCGCCGGGAATTTGGAAAATCGCCTCGCGGATATTGTCCGAAATCGTATGCTTGGAGGCCGGAACCGAGCAAATGCCCCGCTAAAATTACGCCTTCGCGCAAAACGCGGCCAACCCCGGATACTTGTTCCACAGCTAATTCACTTAAATTCGCAACAGTCCGAAACACAAAGGTCTCAATCAAGAATCCGCATTACGAAAAACCCATGCCCGTGCTACAATATCCGACCACAATGGCGATGCCTGAGATTGAAATCACCGAATTGAGGAGACTCACCGAGCTGCTGCGGCAAAAGTACAACTACGATTTTTCCAACTATGCCATGTCGTCCTTTAAAAGAAGGATACAGCGCATACTTGAACTGTACCGAATTGCAACGGTGGATGCCCTGATCCGGCGCATCAATGAAGAGGATAGTTTCATTCATGATTTCATTTCCGAACTGACGGTGAATGTGACGGAAATGTTTCGTGATCCGTCTTTCTGGCGTGAGGTTCGCGACAAGGTGATACCCAATATACTGCTCAACAACAGCCATGTGAGCATCTGGCACGCCGGGTGCTCATCGGGCGAGGAGGTCTTCTCGATGACAATCATGCTGCGAGAGATGGGCATTCTGGAACGCAGCAAAATCATTGCCACGGACATTGATGTGGACATTCTGGCGCGGGCCAAGTCGGGCGTTGTCCCGATCAAGAACATGGAGCTGAACCAGAAAAACTACATCCGTTTTCAAGGAACGCACAGCTTGGAGAAATACTACCGTGAGGAAAACGGCAAAGCAATCATGGACAAGACGCTGGTGGAAAATGTGTCGTGGCGCGAACACAATCTTGTGGATTGCCTGCCTTTCTCAAAATTCGATATTGTCTTGTGCCGCAACGTGATGATTTATTTCAACCAGCAATTACAGAACAGCGTGTTGAAGATTTTTCACGAAAGCCTTTTCAAATACGGCTACCTGATGATTGGCTCCAAGGAATCGTTGATATGGTGTGAGGTGGCCAACCGGTTTATCGTGGTCAATAATGAGGAGAAAATATACAAGAAAATAAAAGATTGAATTAACGGAAAACGCAAGCGGAACAAGCTACAAAGTACCAGCAAACCGGATGGAGTTTCAAGTCACAAACCAATACAAGGCGATTGTCATCGGCGGGTCAGCCGGAAGCTTTCAGGTAATTAACAAATTGCTGAACGGCCTGCCCGTTGATTTCGACTTACCCGTGATCATGTGCCTGCACCGGCTCAAACACGTGAGGCAGGGCTTTGTGGAGGCATTGAACCTGAAAAGCAGCACCGTGGTGGAAGAACCCGACGATAAGGAGCCGGTGAGGCGGGGCAAGATTTACCTGGCACCCGCCAACTACCACTTACTGCTGGAACTGGGAAACACGTTTTCGCTTTCCACCGATGACATGGTGAACCACTCGCGGCCTTCCATTGACTTGACTTTGGAAACGGCGGCGTACGTGTACAAAAGCAAGCTGATCGGGATATTGCTTTCGGGAGCAAATAAGGATGGGGCGGCGGGAATGAAAAAAATAAAGGACTGGGGCGGACTGACCATTGTGCAGGATCCGGCGGAATGCATGATTGACACCATGCCCGCCGCCGCCATTAAAATGGCCCAAATGGACTACGTGCTGCCAACGGCGAAAATATTGCAGTTCCTGTTGGAAGTACACAAGAACAACAAAAAGGCAAGTACGGCCGTGGGCAGGTGAAAAATAGGTGCGGCGCAAAATAGTATCTTTTGAAAAGGCCAAACCTGCGGTTAAATGTGACTCCAATGGTTTTTTTTCAGGCGAATCAATAGAATCTTAATCAATAATCCAGAATAGTATCTTTTAAAAACGCCAAACCCGCCGCCCGTATGTGCAACCGGCGGAATGGACAGACCGACACGATACCGAAAAACACATACCTGCCATGAGTAAGAAAAAAATAAGCGGATTGATTTCCCTGTCAATGGTAATCGTGCTGCTGGCCAGCATCGGTTATGCCGGTCACGAATACTTTTCCCTGCCCAATAGGATTGCCGCCAGTTTGAAAAAGGATGCCGCCATCACTCCCGCCGATGCCAGCCGGGCAATGGGTTCTTTCGGGTCGGCGGCGGCCATCGCCTTGTGTACAACTTTGGTTGCGGTGGCGGTACTGCTGCTCAACCAGCAATCCGGCGACACGCAAGTGGTGTATGTGAAGAAAAATGCGGACGAACAGAAGGATACCAAGGTTACGGCGGGCGGGCAGGAAGTGGCGGTTGACTTGTGGGAGCGGGTCAGCGCGGTTGAAAACGCCGCCAACGCCGATTCTGTTTCGTTGGCCTCATCACAAGAAAGGGTGCTGGCGGCGGTGTGCAAGGATTTGGAAGCTTCGCAGGCAGCCCTGTTTGTAGCCAAGAAATACGAGGGCAAACGCATACTTGAACTGTTTGCCGCTTACGCCTACCATATTGCCGAAAGCAAGACATTCCACTACGAGTTTGGCGAAGGTTTAGCCGGGCAGGTTGCAAAGGAGGGCAAGCTGATCAATATCAGGAGCGTGCCTAATGGCTACATCACCATATTGTCCGGTTTGGGCAGCACATCTCCCACCCATTTGGTTATTGCGCCGGTATTGCACGGCGGTCAAGTGGTGGCGGTAGTGGAAGTGGCATCTTTCCGGGAGTTCAAGCACGCTGATGAGGAATTTATCAGGGAGGCAGCCCAAATCATGGGCAAGCACTTGACCAACCAGTTATCGGAAGAAGAAATTGTTTCCCTGTCACCGGCTCCGGCTTCATTGGCAGGCTGATAATATATGTTCAATCAAGGTCCGAAAGAAAAAAGCCCCATGTTCAAAAACATAAAAATAGGCACCAAAATCACGGCACTTGTCTTGGGCGTGGTGGTGTTTGCGCTGGTTCCGGTCATTATTGTCGGTGAGAGACTTGCCCGGCAAAACGTCCCCGTTGACCAAGTCAAGTCATATATGCTCACGTTGGGCATTGTCATTGTGCTGGTTGCGCTGATTGTAGCCATTGTTTTCTCACGCATCCTCACCCGGTCGTTGGTGACGCTGAAAACCACCATGTCGCTGCTCGGGCAGGGTGTGCTGCCGGAAAAGATAGAGAAAAGCAGTGAGGATGAGATTGGCGAAATGACTGAAACCGTAAACCGCTTGGTTGAGGGGCTGCACAAGACCGCCGACTTTGCGCACAAAATCGGTGAGGGGCAATTTGAGGCGGAATTCAAGCCGATGAGCAAAGAGGATAATCTGGGGCTGGCCTTGCTGGATATGCGCGACAGCATCCAAGAATCGGCCAAACGCGATGAGGAACGCAACTGGATTGTGACGGGCGTGGCTGAAATTGGTGAAATCTTGCGTTCAACCAACGATTTGGACGAGCTGGGCGACAAAATAGCGGCCTATCTGACCAACAAAATCGGTGCGATCCAAGGCGCGTTGTATGTGGTGAGCGAAGAGGAAGAAGGAAAATTTTTGCTGGAAATGAAAGCCAGCTACGCCTACAACAAGAAAAAATACCTCAAAGCCAAATTCCGCTTTGCCGAAGGCTTGGTGGGGCAGGCCGCCGCCGAACGCGACACGATTTTGCGCACCGAAATCCCCGACAGCTACGTTACCGTGACTTCCGGTTTGCTCGGCGACCGCAAGCCCAAATGCTTGCTTGTGGTGCCGCTGATGACCGTGATTGGCAGCGAAAAAGTGGTGTATGGCGCGTTGGAGTTTGCCGGCTTTGAAAAATTTAGTCCGCGCAATGTGCAGTTTGTCAATGAGGTGAGCGAAATCATTGCCCGCACGGTATTCAACATCAAGGTGAATGCCAAAACCCAGCGTCTGCTCGGAATGTCACAGCGGCAATCGGAAGAATTGCAGCAGCAGCAGGAAATTTTGCAGCAGAATGCCGAGGAAATGGTGGCGACCCAAGAGGAATTGCGCCGCACCAATGTGCAGTTGGAGTATCAGGTGGAGCAGGTGGTTCACGCGCAGAAACGGCTGCAAACCCTGCTTGAAAACGCCTCGGAAGTGATTTTGATTTATGAGAAAGACCATACCGTCCGTTACGCCAGCCCGTCGGTGAGCCGGATATTGGGTTACACGCAGGAGGAAATAATCGGCACTGACGATATTTCGCACGTGCATGAGGAAGGCCGGGATGCAGTCAATAAAATGTTTGACGAGCTGCTTGCCCATCCCGGACAGAAACGCACGGTTCAGTACAGCTACCACAAGAACAACGGCGAACGGATTTGGCTGGAAGCCACCGGAACCAACCTGCTCGACGACCCGGCGATTGAAGGGGTGCTGATCAACGCTTCGGATATTACCGAACGGCTGCGTGCCGAACGTGAGCAGCGGATGCGCAGCCAAATGCAATCGCTTTCCGAAAACTCGCCCGACCTGATTATCCGGTTCGATAAGGAAGGCAAAATCTTCTACATCAACCCGATGATTGAAGTATATGCCGGCCAGCGCAAAGATACCTTCGCACAGCGCGGCCTCGATGAATTGGTGGCCGTGGATACGGTAATAGTGGAGGCGTGGCGCACCATCCTGAGCCAAGTGATGCAGACCGGCGAGAAAGTGGCTACCGAAATGGACTTTCCGTCCACGGTGGGCAACCGGGTAATGCAAGTGAACGCGATACCCGAACTTAACGAGCAGAATGCCATAGAATCGGTGCTGTTTGTGCTGCACGACATCACGGAACGCAAAATGACGGAAATTGAGATTTCGAGCAAGAACAAGAAAATCTCGGAATCCATTAACTACGCCAAGCGCATCCAAGGAGCCATCCTGCCCGACAGCCAGTTGATCAAGCAGGTTTTTCCGGATGCGTTTATCCTCTACAAGCCGCGCGATGTGGTCAGCGGCGACTTCCCGTGGTTCCTGCAACGCGGCGACGACCTGTATGTGGCGGCAGTGGACTGCACGGGGCATGGCGTTCCCGGAGCCTTGATTTCACTGATCGGCTACTTCCTGCTCAACAACATCACCGAAGGCAGCGACGCGCTGGAGCCGGGCGAAATCCTGGACCGGCTGGACAAAGGCGTGGCGGCAACGCTCAAGCAGGATGGCGAGGATTCTTCCTCGCGCGACGGCATGGACATTGCGCTGTGCCGCATCAACTTGAAAACCAGCACGTTGCAATATTCGGGTGCGCACCGTCCGCTGTATTTCCTGCACGAGGGCGAATTGACGGAAATCAAAGGCGACAAGTTTCCCATTGGCGGCGGACAGTACAAGGACCGAACCAATTTCGTTACCACAACCATCCAGTTCAAGGCGGGCGACTCGGCGTTTTTCTGCTCGGATGGATTTCCCGACCAGTTCGGTGGCCCGAATGACCGGAAGTTTTCGCCCAAGCGTATCCGCGACATCATCACTACCAACAAACACCTGACCATGGGACAGATGCACGGCACGTTTGATTTTGAATTTGAAAACTGGCGCGGCGACACCAAGCAGACCGATGACGTGCTCATGATTGGCATCGGATTCTGATCGGGAAAACGCCCGGACGGAAATAGTATGTTTTTCAATGCCCAAACCCGGCATCCATTGCGGGTACAACGACAGTGAGTTTTTATTACAGGCAATAATTTCGTGTTCATCAAATACCTTTTATCACTATGAAGTATGTCTATGACTTGCATCGGATAATGACCCAGGAAAACCTGATTCTGGTTTACGAAGGGGAATTCACGCAAGAAATCACCAAATCCGTGCTGTCCATGGCCGAACGCAACATGGATTCGATGGGCGAAGAATCGAGCATCAAGCGCAAAGTGTTCAACGTCATGGTCGAGTGCCTGCAAAACATTTGCAAACACGCCGAAGATGTGATTGAGGACACCGACAACTCGGCCTGCTTCATCGTGGGCAAGTGCGAGGAGGAATACGTGATCACATCCGGCAACCCGATCCGCAACGAAAACATCGCTGCGCTGGCCGCCAAGCTGGACCAGATCAACGCCTTGGACAAGGAGGGCCTGAAAAACCTCTACAAGGAAATCATCCGCAACGGCGAATTGTCGGACAGGGGCGGAGCCGGGCTTGGCTTCGTGGATATGGCGCGCAAATCGGGCCAGAAGCTGCAATACGACTTTCAGCCGGTAACCGAGCGGACTTCGTTTTTTTCGCTGCAAACCCGCATTTCGCGGATGGCGGCGGTGGAAATGTGAAAAAAAATCCGCCGTGTAAAATAGTATCTTTTAAAAAGCCGAAACCCCCTTGGTTTCGCAGTGCAGGATCTGGCATCGAAAGGCAGCTCCGCGCCTGATATTTTATTCATCCATTTGCTTATTCACTCATTTATTCATTGCATTATCACTATGGAAATCATCAATTTGGAAGGTACGGAAGACACTCCGAAAATCATCCTTGACAAGGTAAACGGCATCTTTGAAATTTCCGGCCGTTCGCTGCCCGAAGACACCGCTGAATTTTATAAGCCGATACTCGACTGGCTGACCCGTTACGCGCAGAGCCCCAATTCAAAAACCTCGTTCACGTTCAAGCTGGAATATTTCAACACGGCCTCGTCCAAGTTGATTCTGGATATCCTGAGCAAGCTGGAGGCGATTGCGGGTACAACTGTAAACTGGTATTTTCACGAGGACGACGAGGACATGGAGGAAGCCGGCGGCGAGTTTTCGGAACTGGTGGAAGTTCCCTTCGACCTGAAAGCGTACTAATTCAGAGTTCAGAATTATGAATTCAGAGATGCAATCCGTGCCGGTTCTTGTAATGATTGCGGTCAGTGTGTTATCAAACTCATTCCGCATTGATGAGAAAAGATAGTGTTGTCAGAGTCAAAAGTTACGCTTTTGCGGTGCGCATCGTCAATCTTTACAGATACCTCATCAAAAATGAACGCGAGTTTGTGTTAAGCAAGCAGGTTTTGCGTTCCGGGACTTCCATTGGAGCCAACGTGCGTGAAGCCACACGAGCAGAATCCACTGCGGATTTCATACACAAGCTAACTGTAGCCTTGAAAGAAGCCGATGAAACACAATATTGGCTTGAATTACTGAAAGACACTGAATTCCTTTCCAAGCAAGCATTTGATTCCATCAATGCTGATTGTGAAGAATTGCTCAAGCTTTTGGTTTCCATTATTACTTCCACCAAAAAGAAAACATTGTAATTCGGAACGCAGAATATTTGTTGCCCCGTCAGTGATTCACTTGCGTGTGCCATACGCCAGAACAGGCAGGTTTGGGGTTTTGAAAAGATACTATTTTCATCATCCGAATCATCCGTCTTATCTGGCAGATGAGCCGACTGCGCCTAACCTGCAATTTCTGAATTCTGAATTCGTAATTCTGAATTACCAAAACTATGAGTGAGGAAATACTCAAGGCACTGACCCAGTTGTTTGCGATTATCACCAAACAGGACAGTGGGGCCACGGTAAATGAACGCAATTTCGTACTCGGTTTTTTCCGCCAGGAACTCGACCAAGATTCGGTGCAGGAATACCTGGCCCTGTACGACCAATTGGCGGGCTACGGCACCGAGGAAAACTCCGGCGCGAAACTCACATCGGTCAGGGATTCGGTGAAAACCCTATCCATCTGCAAGAAAATCAATAAGACGCTCACGCAGAAGCAGAAAGTGATTGTGCTGATCCGCTTGCTGGAACT
>JAYWIH010000138.1:0-39743 GCA_043789005.1 Sphingobacteriales bacterium | reverse complement strand
CTTCTTTCACAGTCAAGTTTACCAACTGATCCGCGAATGCCTTCAAATCTGCCATTTTCGTATTGAATTAATTGAGTGAATGATTGAATTTGGAAACTGTATTATAAATTATTGGCCGCCAATTCGATGGCAGCGTACTTACTGCTCCGCCACCGCACCTTTTTCCTGCAATGTTTTGATGATGCCCGCCAATTTGCTGCCACCACTTTGCAAGGCTGAAACTACGTTTTTAGCCGGCGACTGAAGTAATCCCACAATCTCACCTACGAGTTCGAATTTGGACTTCAGCGTAATAAGGGTATTCAAATTCTCTTCGCCAATGAAGAGACTTGTCTCAACGGATGCGCCTTTGAGTGATGGCTTTTTCTTTCCCGATTTCTTGTGGTACTCCTTGAGCAGCAACGCCGGAGCCTTGCCTGATTCGTCAGAAAATAGAATACCCGAAAAACCAGTCAGAACCTTTTCATTGAGGGGAGCATAGTCACCTTCAATATTTTCAAGTGCTTTCCGAATCAATGTATTTTTCACCACTTGGTAATCAATACCCTTCTCAAAACACATCCGGCGAAAAGAAGTCACATCCTTCACGCTCATGCCGAAAGCATCAGTAATGTAGAAGAACGGATTTTGCTTAAATTTTTCGGTTAGCTTTTCAACGATAACCGCTTTTTCTTCACGTGTCATATTATAAATGATTGGAAGTCAGGATGATAAAGAATAAGCATGAAACACCATGCCAATCTTTGAATCCTCACTACGGTTACATACCTTGAATACTGGTTTTATCAACCTTCACACCTTTACTCATCGTACTCGACATATGAACCGATTCGACGTAAGTGCCTTTTGCGGAGGATGGCTTCAATTTGCTGATGGTATTCATCAGTTCCTGAGCGTTTTCAATCAACTTCTCCGAAGAAAAAGACACTTTACCAATGCTTGCATGCACGATTCCGGTCTTGTCAACTTTGAAATCAATCTTTCCCGCCTTCACTTCTCTCACGGCTTTCGCTACATCCATGGTTACGGTTCCTGACTTAGGGTTGGGCATCAATCCCCGGGGGCCGAGTACACGCCCCAACTTTCCCACTTTCGCCATCACCGTTGGCATGGTTATGATCACGTCAACATCAGTCCAGCCACCCTCGATTTTGGACACATAATCGTCAAGGCCCACAAAGTCGGCACCTGCTTCCGTTGCCTCGGCTTCCTTGTCAGGCGTACACAACACCAATACGCGCACGGTCTTACCGGTGCCGTGTGGCAGAGCCACCGTTCCCCGCACCATCTGATCGGCTTTCCGCGGGTCAACCCCCAGACGGATATCCATATCAACCGAAGCGTCAAACTTGGTGTGTGTGATGTCTTTTACGATTTGGGGAGCTTCCGCTAAAGAATACGCTTTGTTCAAATCGTGTTTCGACTGTGCTTCCTTTTGCTTTTTTGTCGGTTTTGCCATTGTTATTTTGTTTGGTAGCCGGGAATGCGGTTTTTTCCGGCAGTTTCAATTTCCATTTTAGCTACTCCAAGGAGCGTTTCCTGTCACGGTAATGCCCATGCTGCGTGCAGTACCGGCAATCATTTTCATGGCCGATTCTATGGTAAACGCATTCAGATCAGGCATTTTGGTTTCGGCTATTTTCTGAACTTGTTCCCAAGTCACAGACCCCATTTTTTTGCGGTTTGGCTCATCAGAACCTTTCTGAATTTTTGCCGCCTCATTCAATAAAATAGCCGCCGGGGGAGTCTTAATAACAAACTCAAACGACTTGTCGGTGTAGTAGGTAATCAGCACCGGTAATACAACACCCTGTTTTTCCTGCGTTCTCGCGTTGAATTGCTTACAGAATTCCATGATGTTGACACCTTTGCTACCCAATGCCGGCCCAATGGGCGGCGAGGGATTGGCCTGTCCGCCTTTTACCTGCAATTTCAAATATCCAGCAATATCTTTTGCCATATTGGTTACTGATTTACGCGCGGATGAAAAACACTAATCCGCTTTATTTAACGATAAAGGATACGACTAGCCTCGTAAGGTCACACTTACGCACGCCCGCATTCCCCATGTAAACACCTTGGCAGTGCCAGAAGCGCACTCACCAAGAAAACTTCCGCCTCACAGCGATATACTTGAATTGTAACAATGCTTTACAAATCAGGCAAGACCGTTTGTCCTCACTCGTCCTGTTTCTCCACTTCCATGTAGCTGAGTTCTACCGGTGTGTTGCGCCCGAATATCTTCACCATGACCTTCAACTTCTTCCGTTCCTCAAATATTTCCTCTACCGCACCCTTGAACGACTTGAACGGGCCATCCATTACCATCACGGTCTCCCCCACCATGAACGGTGTTTCAAGTTTTTCGCCTTGTTCGGCTTCCTCATCCATCTTGCCCAGGATACGGTTTATTTCAGCTTGACGCAACGGAACCGGCACCTTGTTTGCGGTTCCGGTTCTGGTTTCATTGCCTAAAAAACCCAGCACACCGGGAATTCCCGTGATAGTGTGCATCACTTCGGGATGATCCACGTTGGCCGAAATGATTACATATCCTGGCAAAGTATTTTTTTCCCTTACTTTCTTCTTGCCGTTCCTTATCTCATAAACCTTTTCGGAAGGAATGATTACCTGCGATATCTGGTCGGTCAGGTTATGGCGCGTAATTTCAGTTTCCAAATAGGATTTGACTTTCTTTTCCTGTCCGGACACTGCACGAAGTACGTACCACTTTAACTCACTCATCGAAACTGTCTGTAATAGATGGTTAATTACTGAAAATGGACTGGTAAACAGATTGCATGGCCTCTTTGAAACCCAAGTCCACCAGACCGATCACCACCGCGAATATGAACGAGGCAACCAGCACCAACGTGGCACTTGACTGCACCTCCGAGTATTTGGGCCACGACATATGATCCCTGACCTCAATAAATGAATCCCTGAAGAAACCCAATACCTTTTGCATCGCCAATCAGTGTCTTGTATGATTTTGAAGCTAATGATTTTGAAGCACGGGTGGAGAGATTCGAACTCCCATCAAAGGTTTTGGAGACCTCTATTCTACCCTTGAACTACACCCGTAAACTTTATGGAACCTATAATCGCAACGGATATGAATGCAAAAAATAGTATGTTTCAAAAAGCTCGAACCCCTTTGCCATCCCGCACTGCCTTTTCAAAAACGGATTGCAAAAGTAGTGTATTGTGAAATGGTAAACAAATGCCTTCCCGAGTATTTTCGGGAAGGCATTTGTCTTTTTAAATCACATTAATCCAATATTTCGGTTACCTGACCGGCACCTACCGTACGGCCACCCTCGCGGATGGCAAAACGCAAGCCTTTTTCCATGGCAATCGTGTTGATCAACTGCACCTCAATGGTGATGTTGTCGCCTGGCATTACCATTTCCACGGTGGCCGGAAGCATAATCTCGCCAGTAACGTCAGTAGTGCGGAAATAGAACTGCGGACGGTACTTGTTGAAGAATGGCGTATGGCGGCCACCTTCCTCCTTGCTCAGGATATACACCTCAGCCTTGAATTTGGCGTGGGGCTTCACACTGCCGGGCTTGCATATAACCATGCCGCGGCGGATTTGCTCCTTGTCAACGCCACGCAGCAGCAAACCTACGTTGTCGCCGGCTTCGCCACGATCCAGTATCTTGCGGAACATTTCCACACCCGTTACTGTGGATTTCAGGTTTTCCGCACCCATGCCCAGAATGTCAACTCCGTCGCCGGTGTTCACCACGCCACGCTCAATGCGTCCGGTGGCAACCGTGCCACGGCCCGTGATCGAGAATACGTCTTCCACAGACATCAGCAAAGGCAACTCGGTCAAGCGGGTAGGCAGCGGAATGTAATTATCCACCGCATCCATCAATTCCTCAATGGTCTTCACCCATTTGGCATCTCCGTTCAGTCCGCCCAATGCCGAACCTTGGATAACCGGAATGTTGTCGCCGTCAAATTCATAGAAACTCAACAGTTCACGCACTTCCATCTCCACCAATTCCAGCAATTCAGGATCATCAACCATGTCCACTTTGTTCATGAATACAACCAACTGGGGCACACCTACTTGGCGAGCCAAAAGGATGTGTTCTTTGGTTTGCGGCATGGGGCCGTCAGTGGCGGCAACAACCAATATGGCACCATCCATCTGCGCGGCACCCGTAACCATGTTCTTTACATAATCGGCGTGGCCAGGGCAATCCACGTGGGCATAGTGGCGCTTTTCGGTCTGATACTCAACGTGAGCCGTATTGATTGTAATGCCCCGTTCTTTTTCCTCGGGTGCGTTGTCAATCGAAGAGAAATCCCTTTTTTCTGCCAAACCCTTGTTTGCCAGCACTGAAGTTATCGCAGCCGTCAAGGTGGTTTTACCGTGGTCAACGTGACCGATGGTGCCAACATTTACGTGGGGCTTGGAACGGTCAAACATCGCTTTTGCCATACTTGAAAAATCCTCGTTTTTGGGTTGTTTAATAAGAAAATAATGAAAATGTAATGCGGCGGCAACAGAAGACCGGGAGCCGTCGATGGGAATTGAACCCGCGACCTCTTCCTTACCAAGGAAGTGCTCTACCCCTGAGCTACGACGGCTATTTACAAAATCGGGCTTGGCGCACGAATGCGGGTTTTACAACCACCCAAACCTAAATTTTGTAATGGACAGGCAGCCGTTTTAATTGCTGCCTTTTGAGCGGGAGACGGGGCTCGAACCCGCCACCTATAGCTTGGAAGGCTATCGCTCTACCAAATGAGCTACTCCCGCTTGCATTTTAAGGCTATCAACTCTTTGGTTTCGGAAGGCAAACTTACGCCTCTCTGCCGCCAATTCATCCAACCTGATACGCTTACTCGTGACACTGTGGGGGTGGATGGATTCGAACCACCGAAGCTCGCGCAACAGATTTACAGTCTGTCCCATTTGGCCACTCTGGTACACCCCCGAAATTGAATATTTTCCAAAATGGACTGCAAAATTATGGAGTTTTTCCGTACTGTCAAACTTTTGCCAAAAAAAATGTGAATATGACCGCCCCACTCAAATCCGCATGAATGGAAGGACTGGAAAGTAGTATCTTTGGGAAACCGCAAACCCGGCACTTTGCATATTTGCGCGGATAGCTCGCCTTTTCGCCAAAAGCAAAAACCCGGAAAATTTCAAGAATCCGAACCTATGCCTTCCATCCAAGAACAAGTTTCTTACTTTGAGCAAATGCACCGCGATACCGGCTGCCAACTGGTTGCCGTAACCAAAACCCAGCCGGTGGAAACGCTGCGCGAAGCCTACGCTGCGGGCTGCAAACGCTTCGGGGAAAACCGCGTGCAGGAAATGGTTGAGAAAATGCCCTTGCTGCCCGCCGACACTGAATGGCACCTGATCGGGCACTTGCAAACCAACAAGGTCAAATACATTGCGCCGTTTGTGCGCATGATCCAGTCGGTGGACAGCCTGAAGCTGCTGGAAGAGATTGACAGCCAAGCGGCCAAAAACCATCGGGTCATTGACTGCCTGCTGCAGATTCACATTGCCGAAGAGGAAAGCAAATTCGGATTCTCCTACGCTGAAGCGGTTGATTTGCTGCAGTCGCAAGCGGTGGCCAAACTCGCCAATATCCGCGTATGCGGACTGATGGGCATTGCCACCTTCACCGAAAACCGGGAACAGATCAGGAACGAACTCCGTGGACTAAAGTCTTTTTTCGAGCAAGTGAAACGGCAAAACCCACCCGCCAACGTTGAAATGCGTGAATTATCAATGGGCATGAGTGGTGATTATGCGATTGCAATCGAAGAAGGCAGCACAATAATCCGCGTGGGCAGCGCAATATTCGGCAGCAGACGATAAGGATGACGGGCGGGTTTGGGCCTTTCAAAACATACTGTTTCACCGAACGGCCTGCCGGAAAACAAACGCGGAAACGTGTGCGCAACCTTGCGGCCCGAATGCGCAACGCACAGGTCATGCGCCGCACACGGGTCTTGCGTCTTACTCCGCCATACATTTTGAACCCGCCGGTTTGTTTTTACCTTTGCATTTCACCTCTTTTGCCACTCGGCGGGATTTGCTTGCCGGGTTTCGCTCATCATTACCCTACTATTTTTTTACGCGATGGAAAAAATCAAAGTGGCCAATCCCGTTGTTGAACTGGATGGCGATGAAATGACCCGCATCATCTGGAAATTCATCAAGGACAAACTCATTCTCCCATACCTTGACGTTGACATCAAATACTACGACCTGGGCATTGAATACCGCGACCAGACCAACGACCAAGTAACCGTGGACTCGGCGGAAGCCATTAAAAAATACGGCGTGGGCATCAAGTGCGCCACCATCACGCCCGACGAAGCCCGCGTGAAGGAATTCAGCCTGAAGCAGATGTGGAAATCGCCGAACGGCACAATCCGCAATATCCTGGACGGCACGGTTTTCCGCGAACCCATTGTGTGCCAGAACGTTCCGCGCCTAGTCACCAACTGGGATTCGCCGATTGTGGTGGGCCGCCACGCCTTCGGCGACCAGTACCGCGCCACCGATTTCCTGATACCCGGCAAAGGCAAGCTCACCATCAAGTTTGAGGGTGAGGACGGACAAGTGATTGAACATGAAGTGTATCAGTTCAAAAGCAGCGGTGTGGCCATGGCCATGTACAACCTCGACGAATCAATCCGGGGTTTTGCGCACGCCTGCCTGAACATGGGCCTGAACAAAGGCTGGCCCGTGTACCTGTCGACCAAAAACACCATCCTGAAAAAATACGACGGGCGTTTCAAGGACATTTTCCAAGAGGTGTTCGAAGCCGAATTCGCCGGACGCTTCAAGGCCGCCGGCATTGTCTATGAACATCGCCTGATTGACGACATGGTGGCTTCGGCCCTGAAATGGAACGGCAAATTCGTGTGGGCCTGCAAAAACTACGACGGCGATGTGCAATCAGACTCGGTGGCGCAAGGGTTCGGTTCGCTGGGCATGATGACTTCGGTACTCGTTACGCCGGATGGCAAGATCATGGAAGCCGAAGCGGCGCACGGCACGGTGACGCGCCACTTCCGCGAACACCAGAAAGGCAACCCGACCTCCACCAACCCCATCGCCTCAATTTTCGCGTGGACGCGCGGCTTGGCCTTCCGGGGCAAGCTGGACGGCAACCAAGCCCTGATTGATTTCTGCGAGGCACTGGAAGCCGTGTGCGTGGAAACCGTGGAAAGCGGCAAAATGACCAAGGATTTGGCCGTTTCGGTACACGGCAGCAAACTCAGCCACGGCGAGCATTACCTGTATACCGAAGAGTTTTTGGATGAGCTGGACAAAGGCCTGCAGGCGAAATTGAAGAAATAAGCCTGAAAATAGTATCTTTCAAAACCTCAAAACCCCGGCATTGTTGGCCGGGGTTTTTCGTTACGCCAACGGACAAGAAACATACGTGTATCTGGTCGGAAACACTGTTTTGTGATTGGCTTGCCTTCCTTGAACTTTGAATCGAAAATAGTATCTTTCAAGAACGCGAAACCTCCTTTCAATGAACGAAGCATTCCAGCAAGCTTACGAGACAATTAAAAGCGGCGGCCTCGTCCTCTCCCCCACCGACACGGTTTGGAGCATTTTGTGCGATGCCCGCAATGACGAAGCCGTGGGGCGCGTGCATGAGCTTAAAAAACGCGAAACCGAAAAGCCGCTCGCAGTCATGATTCCGCAAATCGGCTGGCTGAGCGACTGCATGAAAAAAGTGCCCGATTTGGCTTGGGACATCGTGGAGTTTGCCGAACGTCCGCTCACGATGGTGTATGCCGGTGGCAAAAACGTGTCGCCGCGCGTGCTGGCCGCCGATGGCAGCATTGCCGTGCGGCTGGTGAAAAACAACGATTTTTTGGTGAAACTGATTGGCAAACTCAACCGCGCCGTGGTGGCCACCTCCGCCAACCGCACCAGCCGTTTCCTGCCCCGCACCTTGGATGATGTGGACCCCGAAATAGTGAAAGGCGTGGATTACGTGGTTCCGATGGAACAAAGCGACCGCAGCCACTACCAGCTCGCCAACATTCTGCGCTTGGAAGTGAATGGCGAGATCAAGTTCATACGGAAATAGCATTTTCCGTGCGGGAAACGGGGTTTGGCCTTTGCAAAAGATACTATTTTTCGTGCTTCCAAGCCACCAGAAACCTGTGCTTCACTTGCATGGCACACCAAATCCCGGTTGCCCTCAGCTTTGGCGGAGTTTCAAACCCTGCCAAAAATAGCCGTGACCCAAAACGCCAAACCCTCCTCGGTCGGACTGACAAGGGAGGGTTTGGCGTTTTTCAACCATACTATTTTCCGGCGTGGCTTTCAATGAACCGAATGGAGACTTCATTGAACAGTTCCGGCTTGTCCACGTTGACCACGTGGCCGGAGCCGAGCAAAACCTCCAGGCTTGAGCAGCGGTGGCGTTGCACAATGGCACGCACGGGAGCCAGAAACATATAGTCTTCTTCGCCCATGATGTAGAGCGTGGGGATGGAAAGTTCTTTTTCGTGGAAATACTTGAGCAGCGGGTTCACTTCGCCCGTCAGCCGGGTCCAGCGCAAAAACTCCTTGCGGGCCAGCTTCTTGGCTTCCTCAATGAACAGGTTGCGCGACTGCCGGTGGCGTTTCTTGGGCATGATGATCCACGCCAGGATGCTGTAGAGCCACATGAACGGGATCACCCGCTTGAGGGCATCGCCTGATTGGATGAGTAGTTTGGAGCGGATGGTGAGGCGCGTGATGGCACCGCCCAGCACCATGGACTTGATGCGTTCGGGCTGCAGCTCGCCCAGCGTGCGGATGATGATGCACCCCAGCGAAATGCCCACAAAATGCGCCGACCGGATGCGCAGGTGGTCCAGCACTTCAATGATGTCGCGCGTTACGTCCTGAAACGTGTAAGTTTCGGCAATGTATTCCTTGAGCAAGTCCGCCGAACGTCCGTGGCCGCGCAAATCAACCAGCAGCACGTTGAAATGCTCCTTGTACTCGCGCAACTGCTTGAACCAGATGGACGAACTGCCACCTGCCCCGTGGACAAATACCACCCAATCGGTGTTGTCATCCCTGATGAATTGCTTGTGGTAGAGCATGGCCGTTGTTTGGACGGTGAATATACGAATTTCCGTAGCAAACAAAAAACCCCGCCTTTGGAGCGGGGTTTTTTGTTTTTGGGAGATACTGTTTTCAATTGAAGATGTAACGCACACCCAATTGCATCTGCCAGCGAGAACCAACGCTGAAAGAGTTCTGGAAAGAATTTTTCAGAACGGTACTGTTGGAGGCATTGAAGTAAGGGAAAGTCATTTGAGGAACTCCCTGCGTACTGTAACCAGTATTGGTAATTAACGCCGACCGGTTGGTAGACTGAAATACACCCCAATCAGAATTAATCAGATTGGCGAAGTTGAATACATCCACGCTGAGTTGCAGTGTGTTGCGCTTGCCTCCGGCCTTTATGTAGAAGTCTTGGAGAAAACGCATATCCAACTGGCCTCTCCACGGCAGGATAGCTCCATTGCGTTCGGCGTATTGGCCACGACGACCGCTCAGGTATTTATCTTGGCTGATGTATGCATCCAAATCCCTCCACTGGTCAGCGGCACTGTACACCACCACGCTGTTAGCCCTGATGTCTTGCAAAGCAATTTCGCTCTGGCTGCGAGGTATGTAAATCAGGTCATTGGCATTTTGTCCGTCTCCGTTGATATCTCCAGCATACACGTAGGAAAAATAACCGATTGGCCCGACCTCATAAAAGAAAGAAAGAGTGGATTTCATGAAACCCAAGTATTCCTTGCTATAGGATGCGGAAGCTATGACACGGTGTTTTTGCAAGAATTGCGCATTGGCAAGCACATTTTCATTAGGATCTCCAGAAACCACACGGTCGCGCCAAATGGACTGGGCGATAGAACCTCCATCATTGACTGATTTTGCGTCGGAATAAGTGTAAGCCAAACTGCCGTAAAATCCGTTGGCAAATGATTTTTGCAATTGGGCGGTGGCAAAGTAGCTGTATCCCTGGTTAGTATTGCGCATTACAATGGCATCCGTAATGTTGGCATTGATACGGTTGGTGGCAGGATATGTTACTACGCCCGTACCGGATACTGTACGGTTGAAAAAGATGGGCCGCTTGTCAGCACCGCTTCCATTTTCGCCAGCCGCAGTGGTGCGGCTAACTGGAAGGTTGACGTTTTGGTGATAGACGGCGTTGATGTCTTTGGTATAGGCAAATTCCAGTGAAGCGACAATACCTCCCGGCAGTTGTTTGTCTACGGCGAGATTGGTTCGCCACACTTGCGGAAACTTGAAATTGTCGTCCGTGACAGCTAAGTTGTAGTTTGCACTGGCCGATGCTGTCGGATTACCGTTCACACCCGGGCGAAAAGCATCCACATTAGGACTGAAATTGGCTTCTGGCCGATAACTGACAACACCGCTGGTGGTGGTAGTAAAGGTTCTGTAGTCAACGGCACCGAAAAGCACGCCGTTGTTACTGGCTTGATTGGATAGCCAAACGTAAGGTACGCGTCCTGTGAATATGCCCGTACCGCCGCGTATTTGCATCGTGCGGTCGCCTTTTACGTCCCAGTTGAAGCCTACGCGTGGCGAAACCAGCACTTGGGTTTTTTGCAATTTATCAGTCAGGATTTTGACTCCGTCACGGAACGTGAAACCGGCAGTTTGTGAGTTGCGTTGTATGTCCGCATCAATTGTCGGAATATCCGCCCTGAATCCGGCTGTGATGTTCAAACGGGGGCTTACTTCAAATTTGTCTTGTATGTAGAAACCCAACTGACGGGCACGCACCTCGACAAGCGGGAACGAGCCATCTGCAGCAGTAGAATACCTCAATTGGTAGCGGGCTGGCAACACCCGCCCTTCCGGGTTGGTGGCCGGATTTTTCAATGACTCTCTGGTAACACCATTCACATTGTCTTTGAAATCCTGAGATGTGTTGAACACATAATTGCCGTAGTACGTTGGGGCGAATCCGTTTTGGAATTTATAAAATTCATTATACGTGCCAAGGGTCAGGGTGTGTTTTCCCAAATAGATATCAAAGTTGTCCGAAATCTGGAAAACGTTGGTATTCAGTATGTTATTAGCTGAAAATGGCTCATAACCAAAAGCCGTCAATTGGCCTCCCTGTCCGTTGCCAATATCCACGAGTGGAAAAAGCGGCCCCGCCGTTGGCGTTTCCCGCTTGTCACGGAAGGCGGTGTAGCCAATTTGGAATTTGTTCGCAAACTTCGATCCGAATGAACTGGTCAATTCAGCAATAGCCGAATTAAGGTCGTTGTTGATGCGGTAGAAAGCACCCAGATAAGGCAGCCCTGTGTTAGAAGGCTGACGACCGGGATTGGTTGTAATGGCGCCGCTGTTGCTTGGATTCACGTCACGGTACGATTTCAGGTAATTGTATTTTACCGTCAGTTTGTGCTGGTTGGTAATATTCCAGTCAATTTTCGCCGTTGCCTTATCACTGTTGGCGGCCAACTGGTAATTCTCGTACGGACCGGGATTAAACTGGTACTTGGTTTGCAGAAAATTGGCGATATCGTCCAGCTCCACCGCGCTGGCAGCAGAAACGTTGTTGTTGGAAGCTGATGCTGGCAGGCCAGAACGCGATGCCACAAAGTTAGGCGTGGGGGGATCACTGCGACGCTCACTTTCGGCATTGATGAAAAAGAACAGTTTGTTTTTGATAATCGGGCCACCCACGCGGAAACCGTAATTGTTCAGTGTGAAATTAGCCAGTTTGTTTTCTTGTCCAGCCACTTTTCTACCGATGAAATCTTGGTTGCGGGTGAAATAATACGCCGAGCCGCTGAAATCGTTGGTACCGCTGCGCGTCACCACGTTAATGCCCGCACCCGTAAAGCTGCCTTCACGCACATCATAGGGGGCAATGCTCACCGCAATCTGGTCTACCGCATCCAAGCTGATGGGTTGCGCGTTAGTCTGGCCGCCCACCGTACCCGACAACCCGAATGCGTTGTTAAACAAGGCACCGTCAACCGTGATATTATTGAAAGCACCGCTCCTACCGCCAAAACTGGTACCATTGGCTTGTGGCGTAAGCCGCACATAATCACCGAAACTGCGGCTGAGTGTGGGCAAGGCCTGAATGGTTTCGCGCGAAATATTAGTTCCAGCACCGGTGCGGTCGGCATTCATGATCGGGTTTCTGGAGGTAGAAATCACCACTTCCGTCAATTGGGTGCTTTCGTCGGCCATCTTGGGGCTGAAATTAAAATTCTGGCCGATTGCCAAGTTGATGCCTTCGGCTTTTTGCTCCTTGAAGCCCACGAATGTGGCGGTGATTACATAAGGGCCACCAATGCGCACGTTCGGGAAATTATACCGGCCATCGGGACGGGTAATCTGCGCATATTGTGTGCCTGAAGGCGTGTGTACGGCCACAACCGTGGCTCCGGGCAACCCTTCGCCCTTTTCATCGGCAATCATGCCACTGATGGAGGCGGTGGTCACGCCTTGCGCCCACAACTGCGTGCCGCCCGTAAGGGTAAGCAGCAGCAAAAGGCAATTGAGTAGAGATTTTCTTAACATGATTGGAAATTGGTTGGTTGATAAAAGAAATTGTACGGTTTGCTGGCCTCTGGCATTTGGAGAAGCCGGATGCGTTGGCGGCCGATGTTTTCGGCAGGTAAGGAAATGCGCGGCTTTTGTCGGCTGCCTGCTTTGTGCGGTGGCAAGCCGGTGCGGGAAATGACGGCTCAAGTAAGGAAAACCGCAAAAACAAAACGGCACTGTATCATAAGGTTTAATCATCCGTAAGCTTGCCCGCAAAGTTAAGGCGAAATCGCATCGGAAATAAAGCCGCCCATCTTACCTTTACATTAAATAATGGTTAATGTTCCATGATTTTCTTAACATTTAGATAACATGGGATTTTCCGTTTCATCGTCAAATTGTGCCTTCAGATTGCAGAAACGCACTTTGCTATCGGTTAAGTAAAATAGTATCTTTTTTTAATGCAAAACCCGGCATCGGTTCTGGTCCGGTCTTATGGCCGGATGCTCGGGCGGGGTAGCCACCAAATGCAGCACCAAACACGGCGACACGGCACGCGTAAGTTTTTAGCCGTATCATTACAAGCAATCCGTATAAGCAATCCGTGCCTTGCGAAAAATAGTATCTTTCAAAATGCCCAAACCCGCCCGGATGAACTGCGGAACCAAGAACCGAACCAATGCAACTAAACCATAAAATGCTGCGTGGCGATGCGGCAAGCGGCGCACCCATCGTGATCCTGCACGGCCTGTTCGGCTTGGCCGATAACTGGATGGGCATTGCCAAAGCACTTTCCCAAACCAATCCCGTTTACTTGCTGGACTTGCGCAACCACGGCCGGTCGCCCCACAATCCGGTTTTCAATTACGCGGCCATGGGTGGTGACCTGGACGAATTCATGCAAGGCCAAGACCTTCATGGGGCGGTGCTGGTGGGGCATTCGATGGGTGGCAAAGTGGCCATGCACCACGCCTGCCTGCACCCGGAACGGCTCAGTCGGCTGGTTGTCATTGACATTGCACCCCGATACTATCCTGTGCATCACCGCGTTATCTTAGACGCGCTGCTGGGTGTGGACTTGGCAAACCTGCAAAACCGCCAGCAGGCCGACGAGCAACTGGCACGGCACATTGCCGAGACGGACGTGCGGCAATTCCTGCTCAAAAACCTGTACCGTACCGACGGAGGCGGCTTTGCCTGGCGATTTAACTTGTTGGCAATCAATGACCAGATTGAGAATGTGGGCGAGGCACTGCCCGAAGGTTTTGTGTTCCATAAACCAACCCTGTTCGTTCGTGGCGGATTGTCGCACTATATTAAGGATGCGGATATGGATTTTATCCTGAAGCATTTTCCAGAGGCAAGGCTCGAAACCGTGGCCGGAGCCGGGCATTGGGTACACGCCGAAAAACCCGCCGAACTGCTGGCATTGCTGCCATAAACCACCGTAGGGGCAGCCCCGGTTGCCCACCGGCAGTAGCGCACGCTTCAGCTTGCGCGAAAAACCGCATGTTTTGCCTTTTTGAAAGATACTATTTTCGGGCAGCCGCAAGGGCTGCCCCCACGCAATTGCCATTACATTTTCACTATGCAAAAATCCTTGCTGGTTTTTTCCTTTCTCATCGGTTTCCTGGTTCATCCTTGGGTGGTTGCCCAGCAAAAAACCGTTTTCCCGCTGAAAACAAGTCCCGGCAAACGCCATTTGGTAGACCAGAAAGGGCAGCCGTTTCTTTATGTTTCCGATTCCGGCTGGAAACTGCTTGCCGGATTGACTGAACCGGAAGCAAAAGAATACCTGCAAAAACGCCAAAGCCAAGGCTTTAACACGATACACGTGATGCTGACCGCCTTGCCGGGCGACAAAAACCGGCATGGACACGAGCCGTTTGAAAACAAGGATTTTTCCAAGCCCAACGAAGCGTGGTTTGCACACGCGGATCGCATAGTGTCCATCGCCGATTCAATGAATATGCTGCTTGCCATTGCCCCGCTTTGGTACAGTTGCTGCAACGACGGCTGGGCGAGCCACCCCGAAAAACCCATGCAGCGCAACGGCAAGGAAAAAAGCTACCTGTTTGGGCAGTATGTGGGCAAACGGTACGGAAAATTCGGCAACATCATCTGGATTATCGGCGGCGACAACGACCCGAACGACTACCGCGAGGAAGTGCGCCAACTGGCACGCGGCCTCAAACAAGCCGCCCCGCACCAACTGATGACCTACCATGCGGCCTCCACGCATTCCAGCACCGATGTGTGGCCCGGCGAAAACTGGCTCGATGTATCAATGGTGTACACCTATTTCCGGGGTTTTCCGAAAGCTTGGAACAAGGTGCAGCCCGACGTGTACGAGACCGGTTATGCCGAATACCGCAAAAGCCCGCTGAGGCCCTTCCTGCTCGGCGAATCCACGTACGAAGGCGAACACGAGGCCATGGGTTCGGCCCTGCAAATCCGCAAGCAGGCATACTGGTCCATGCTCTCGGGCGGGTGCGGCCATGCGTACGGTTCGCCTTTCTGGAAAGCGGATGCCGGTTGGCGCAACCATCTGGATTTGCCGGGAGCCAATTCGCTGAAACACCTGAACGAACTGTTTGCCACCTTCAACTGGACAGCCTTAATTCCCGACCTGGCCGGCGAATTTATTCTGAGCGGCAACGACAAATACGCCACCAACGACTATGCCACCGCCGCCCTCACCCAAGACCGACGCACGGCGTTGGTATATGTGCCATCGGCCCGCGCCATGACCGTGAATACGGGCAGACTTTTGGGTAAGCAATTGGTGGCCACGTGGTTCAATCCGCGTTCTGGCGAACGTCGAACGTCGGGCAGCTATCCGGTCGGCTATAAGATGCTCTTCGAATCGCCGGATAAAAACGATTGGGTGCTGTTGTTGCAAGTGATTTGACGAAGGCAGGTTTGGCTTTTTAAAGACATACTATTTTGAAGGTCTGTCTTTTCAAGGGCCAGTCCATTCCAATGATTTTGCCCGTACTATTGTCTTGGTGTGCTTTTGCCGTTTATTTTACATTTCCGCCGCTTGTGTTTTGTAGTTGAACAAACATCACATATATTTGGAACTCAACTATCAAATTAATCTATCCAAAATTTGGAAAACATGAAAAAAATCACGGTTGCCTTCTTCTTTTTCGCCTTTCTGCTGTGCGGAACCAGCTCTTTCGCTGAAACCAGCGAGTATTTTGTGAACGATGCCGCAATTGAACAAGCATTGGAAGGCGGCATACAAATCATGTCGGATATTACCAACGAAAAATTAGCCGATGCTATGGCGGCTGCCCAAGGCATTCAGGGACAAGCCAAAATTTCCGCTGACAAAAGCGAAGTGGTTGCCTTTATTCTTAGTTGGGTTGTGGGGGTATTGGGCATTCACCGTATTTACATGGGTACTTCGACGGGCGTGGTTGTGGGTTATATCCTGACTTGCGGCGGCTTGGGAATAGTGGCTCTCGTTGACTGGATTGTGTTGTTAATCGCATTGGTGGATGATGACAAGACAATTGACAAATACGTTGGCAGCAAGAGATTTTTCATGTGGGCAAATTAAGTTGTCCATTTACGTGTCGCATGAAAAAACGGGAGAATTCTCCCGTTTTTTTTATATTCAATCGTGCGTGCCTATGTCCCGGAAAACATTTAGGTCAAGCGTAGCTGTTCTGGCTTTGCTGCTGGCCAGTGCCTTTCAGCCCGTACAGACAATCACCAAAATCAGTGCTTCCTTTACTTCACGCTCGGTTCGTGAAGGCAAAACGGTTTCCATTCGTGCAGAATTGTGCTATGCAACTACCGGGCGCATGGTTACCCATTTCAGCGACCCATTTCAGCAATATGTAATCAATAACAACCGGGGTGAGATCAGCATTTATGATCCGAAAAAAAACACGGTGATTCAGCAGCAGAATTTCACGTATGGCACCGAGACCACACAGTTTTATTTTTTTCTCAATAACAAGAAAGAAGATTTAGGTTTGAAGCAAATGGGATTCATTTTCAAAAACATTCGCTCAGAAAAAGACCTTTTGATTAGCCGCTGGATTGCCCCAATGCAGTTTTCCAAACAACTCAAAGAATTGGAATTGGTACACCGCAACGGCAATCCCATCTATATGAAATACGTGAACAGCCAAGATAAAACCATAAAAAAAGTATTCTATTACAATTACCAGAATCTGAACGGCACGGATTTTCCAACTGCCATCACTCAGATTGATTATATCGCCAATGATTCCATCATTTCCAAGACTTCTTATACAGATATCCGCGTCAATGAAGCCGCCAATACCAATCTTTTGGACTTCAAAGTGCCAGCCACGGCCAAAACGCTTAGGTAATTTAATGTTTTTGTGCATCATGCTGATGATGCATTCAGCAGTTTTCTCACAGGATCACGCAACAGATATGGCATTGGTTGAAAGTGCCGGAAAACCAATCCAGACAAACGCGGTGCGTAAGCCACTTGCACTGCACCAAAAACTCAATCCGCTTTTTTGGATGGCTAACGGGTCGCTTACCTTCTATCAGAAAATCATTTCGCCACAAATTTCAGCCGACTGCATTTTTGAGTTATCCTGCTCGCGTTTCAGCCGCGAAGCCATCCGTGAGTTCGGTCTTCCGAAAGGCGTTGCCCTCACCGCAGATCGCATGGCGCGATGCACCCGGCTGGGAGCGTTGAGTGTCAATCCGGTACGCGTAGGTGCTTCGGGAAAGGTAATAGATTTGCCTTTGATGTACCGGATGCAAAACAAGAGGAAATCCCGGCAGATGGTAGCCGACTTATGAATTTCATGATGCGTGTTTGGTGTTTTGTTATCGTCATACTGTTGGCCTGCAACGTGGCTTGCCAAGCACAATCGTACCAAAAGGACTCGCTTTTTTTGATTTATTTGCTCGACAAAAGCCAGTACACTGATTTGATTTCAGAAGCCAAACGTTTGCGCCAATCGCACGGAAAATCGGCTGAAATGCAACTTCAAACGGCTTATTACCAAGGTATTGGAAAATATTTCCTCCGGCAATTGGATTCGGCTGCCGGATATTTCGGACAAGTGCCAATTCAAAGTCCCTTTTACTGGAAATCTCGCTTTTACCAGTCTTTTTCGCAGGCTTATCAGCGTCAACCAAGCCAGGCAATCCAAGTGCTTGACTCGCTGGCTCCCGATGATAGCTTGCTGATTGGGTTGAAAAATTTCCAGTATGCCGCGCTGCACTTGCTTGAAGGCAATGAAACCGCTTTTGAACGGCGCAGCCAGCAATTCAAGGGGCGGTTTTACGCTTTTGCCCAGCAAGAACAAAACCTTGCGACTTACCATACTGCCATTCGGCAGCAAAAAAAACAATCGGCTTTCAAGGCCGCCGCATTGTCGGCATTGATGCCGGGCTTAGGGAAAATCTATGCCAAGCGAACCGGACAAGGCATTGCCGCCTTTCTGCAATGCCTTGTATTCGGTGTGCAAGCGTATGAGGGCTATCGGAAGGATGGTTTCCAAAGTGCGCGTTTCCTGGTTTATGGCGGTATATTTAGCGTTTTCTACGTCGGCAACATTTGGGGAAGTGCGTTAGCCGTGCGCATCAACAGGCAAGAATTTCAGGACAAAACGCATGAACAGATTTTATTTGATATGCACATTCCTCTGCGCACTATTTTCCCATAGGTTGGCTGCGCAAAGTTGGCAGATGGTTTGGCAGACAGCCGACAGCCTGTTTGCCAAGCAGCAATATGCAACAGCCGGAGTAGAATATGAACGCACGCTTTTTTTGCTCGCGGAATTTCCCGATTCGGCTGTCTCGACTGATGCGGTGCGGCTCACCACCCAAAAAATACTGTTGCAAAAAACATTTTGCCACAAGGCTTCCCGCGATTTTGGCGCAGCCCAAAAAACCATTTTCCGAGCCGATGCCAGCAACCTGCCCGACGCATTTGCTTTCCGGTTGCGCTACGAAAAAGCTTTGTGTGCCTACTTGAACCAGCAGTATGACGAAGCCCAGCGACAAATTCTGCAAACGCGTCTTTTGGTGAAAGACACACTGCTGGCGCGGCAACTTGACTGGCTCGAAATAGTGACGCTCAACGAGTTGTCGCGTTGGGATGAAAGCCGCGCACTGTACCGGCAATATATTCGGCGGCAAAACTTATCCGATACGATAAATGATGTTTATCTGGCGGCAAAAAGACCGAAAATCCGCAACCCGAGCAAAGCCGGGCTGTTATCTACTGTGCTGCCTGGCACCGGCTTACTTTACGCGGGTTCGTTGCGCGAAGGGGTTGTTTCGGCCACCATACAAGCCGGTTTACTCACGTTTGGCGTGTTCAGTTGGATCAATGGCTATCCCGTTTCCGGTTTTCTGACGGGCGGCGGATTGTTTCAGACATTTTATTTCGGGGGCATTAAAAGAGCCGAACGCGTGGCGGAGACAAACAACCAGAAAAAAAAGGAAACTTATAACCAAAAGCTCAAATCAGCAATTTTGAATAGGGAACGCCAGCGGCTAAGGTAGAAAAAATGGCCTGCTGTTTCGCGCTGCCACAGGCACGAAATAGTATCTTTTCAGAAGCCAAAACCGCTATTTTACAATATGCATCTTTCCCTTGAAAACCAATCCAAAGGCAAGCTTTACTTAATCCCGACGGTACTCGCACCGGACACGGCGGCACAAGTGCTTTCGCCGCAGGTCAGGGAGGTGGTTGTGCGCACTGACCATTTTTTTGCCGAAAACCTGCGCACCGCCCGCCGGTTTGTCAGCGAACTAAAAACCGGAAGGCGCATTGAGGAATTGCATTTCCATGAAATGAACAAGAACACGCCCGAAAGCGAAACCGCGCCGCAACTGGAGGTTTTGTTGCACGGACACGATGCGGGAGTGCTGTCGGAGGCAGGCTGCCCCGGCATTGCCGATCCGGGCAGCGTGGCCGTGCGCTGGGCACACCGGCACGGTGTGGCAGTGGTGCCGCTGGTCGGGCCGTCTTCCATATTCATGGCACTCATGGCTTCAGGCATGAGCGGGCAATCGTTTGCGTTTCACGGCTATCTGCCCATTGACAGGGATTTGAGAATCAAGGAATTGAAGCGTTTGGAAAAGGAAGCGCAAAAGCACCAGACCCAGATTTTCATGGAAACCCCCTACCGCAACAATGCCTTGCTCACCGATATTTTGCAAAACTGCCAGCCGCAAACATTGCTTTGCATTGCCACCCAAATCACCGCCCCCGATGAAATGATTGCCACCCAAACGGTTCGGCAGTGGCGCGGCGCAACGCCCGACCTGCACAAGAAACCGACCATTTTTTTGCTCTACGCCTGAATGCGCAATCCAAAATAGTATCTTTTGAAACCGCCAAACCCGGCTTTTGTCATTCCGACGAAGGAGGAATCCGACTGTTACGTGCGAGTAAATACAGACTTTGGTGTACGGCGGCAGATTCTTGGTTCGTCGGAATGCCAACTGAAATAGTATCTTTTCAAAACCCCAAACCCCCTTTATTCCGCCTTCCAAAATCCACCTTCCACATTCCATTGTTAGTCTTGCCAGATTTTCAATTGTTTTTCCAGCAGGGCTTCGTAACGCGGCGCGTCGGCGTGCTTGGTTTCGCGGAAGGCGATGGCAATTTCGTTGAGTACGGCCAGATTTGTGCCAACCGTTTGGCGGTCGGTGATGGGTTGCTGCCGATGGTAATCCAGATTCTGGTCGGCGCGTCGCGTAACGGCGGCGGCCAGTTGTTCGGCTTTCCGCACCTCTCCCACGCGCAGCAACGGAGCCACATACAGCGAACACAGCCGGTCGTCGCGGAAAATTTCGTTGGGCATCACATTCAGCGAACGCATCATCACTTCGCGGGCTTTTTTGGGCTGGTTTTCGGACAACAATTGCTGCGCCAGTTCATAGAAAGCCAAGCGGCTGGCCGTCAGCCGTTCGCCCCGGCACGTTTCATCGTGATACACTTTCGGGTTGTCCAATCCGCGCCACTGGCTTTTGTGCATCAGGTTCCGGTACGACAATTCGGAATTTACGAAACCTTGCGTGGCTTTGGGCACTTTCACGGGCAGCAGGCGGCACACCACGCCCTCAATCTGCGTGTGTTCCATCAGGTTATACTGTTGCGGCAGTTGCGGCGTGGTGAAATACACGGGCCGCTGCCAGTTATTTTGCGCCAGCACATCCAGCCACACCAGCGCATCCTTGAACAAATGGTTTTTGGGCAGTTCAATCAGCATCCGGTCGGTGAGCAGGCTTTGCAAACCCGCCGGAACCATACCCGATTTCAAAATCGCGGGTTTGTCCAGCGTCAAAAACAGCTTGTTGGTAGGCAGTGTATTAATAGTCTCGCCGCTGTCCAACGTCACTTTCAACGCCGGGTTGTCTTCGCGGATCAGTTTCAGGTATTCCTTCAGGTTGATACCGTTTTTCACACTGGCATTTTCGTAGTACAGAAGCTGGTTGTTCACGTACGAAACGTAATTTTTCCTGTCCAGCGAAATCGGCAGGGCGGGTGTGCGGCCCAAGCTTTGTTTCAAGTAGTCAATGTACCAATCCGTGCCCATGAACTGCGAAATGACCACGCGCACATCCGGGCGGATGTTTTCCACTTCCTGCGCGTAGAGCAACGGATAGGTGTCATTGTCGCCGGTGGTGAACAGGATTGCGTTTTTGGCGCACGATTCGAGCATATTCCGCGCCGAATCCAGTGCCATGTACCGCCCCGAACGGTCGTGGTCGTCCCAGTTTTGGGCAACCATCAGCACCGGAACCGCCAAACACACCACCGTGGCGGTGACCGTGGCCGTAAAAGTAGCGGTGGCAGCGGAAAACAGTTTCACAAACACACGATTCAGCCCATCGGCAACCGCCAGCACGCCCAAGCCAATCCAAATGGCAAACACGTAAAACGAGCCGACGTAAATGTAATCGCGTTCGCGCGGTTCGGTGGGCGGCGGGTTCAGGTACAAAATCAGGGCAACGCCGGTCATGAAAAATAGTATCCCCGTAAAGAGCAAAACCTGCCTGTTTTTGCGGAACAGATAAACCAGACCCAGCAAGCCGAGCACCAAAGGCAAGCCATAAAAGCGGTTGTGGCCATTATTCTGGGCAATATCGGATGGCAGTTCGCTTTTGGGCCGGAACGTGGCCTGCCAGCCCGCTCCTTGCTCGTCGCTGTCGCGCCCCACGAAATTCCAGAGAAAATACCGCGTATAGAAATATCCCGCCTGCCGGTTGAAAAAATACGAAAACTGGTCGGCCAGCGTCGGATTCTGGCCTTCGCGCAAGCCCGTTAGTAGGCGGTACGTTTGCGGATGCCGCCGCGCCGCATCATCGCTGTACAAACGCGGAAAAAGCGTCATGCTTTTCGGGTCGTACACGGGCGTGGTGTGCTGACTGTACGATTCGTATTGCGTATCGCCTTTCACGTATATTTTCCCGTCGCGCTTGTAATCAGTTACTTGCGACGTAAAATTCGGCCCGTACAACAACGGGCGGCCCGCGCCGTACTGCTCCATGTTCAGGTAATACATGAATCCCGGCGCATCTTTGGGGTCGCTCAAATTAAACGTCGGACGCTGGTTGGCCCTCACCACCAGCATTATGTAAGACGAATAACCAATCAGCACAAACGAAAAGCCGAGCAAGGCCGTATTCAAAACCACTTTGTTCCGGCGCACCGAAAACCAGATTGCGTAACCGAGCAAGCCCAAAAACACGGCAACAAAGGCAATCACGCCGCTACCAAACGGCAGGCCGAATGTGTTTACGAACAAAATGTCCGTTTTGCCCGCCAAACCGGGCAGGCCGGTGCGCATTCCGGTCATGAATACAAAAACCAACGCGCCGCCCACGGCAACCGCCGCCACGCCGCCCCAGAATGCGGGCTTGAATTTTTTGAAGTAATACACCAACGCCAGCGCGGGCAACGCCACCAGATTGAGCAAGTGCGTCGCGATGGACAAGCCGATTGCATAGGCAATTAAAATGAGCCAGCGGTTGGCAGCCGCCTCATCTTCCATGCGTTCCCATTTCAGCATCGCCCACACCACAAACGCCGTGAACAACGACGACATGGCATACACTTCCGACTCGACCGCCGAAAACCAGAACGAATCAGAGAAAGCATACGCCAGCGAACCCACCACGCCAGCCGCCATCAAAGCGGAGGTTTGCACGGGTGAAGCCGAGTTTCCGGCCAGTTTCCGGCCCAGCAAGGTGATTGTCCAAAACAGAAACAGAACCGTAAAGGCACTGCACAACGCTGAAAGCACATTCATCCAATACGCAACTTGGCTGGAATCGCTTGCCAGCGCATCGGTGAACAAGTGCGCCACCATCAAAAAAAACGGCGCACCCGGCGGATGGCCGACGAGCAACTTGTGGGCGGCGGCAATGAACTCGCCGCAGTCCCAGAACGAAACGGTCGGCTCCACGGTGCGGATATACGTGGCGGCGGCCACGGCAAACACCGCCCAGCCAGTCAGGTTATTGGTTTTTTGGAAGGATTGCATGAGCGGGGACGGGTTTGGAAGTGGCTGAGTCTGAAAGTATTTGCGGCCAAAATGTAACAAATATTGTTTGCAAAAGGAAGTATTGCCATTTTTGGCGGCACAGTGAAAATAGTATCCTGCAAAAACCCCAAACCCGTCTTCCATGAAACTCATCCGCTTCGGCAACCTTGGCCACGAGAAACCCGGCCTGCAACTGCCAGACGGCACCCGCATTGATGCCTCGGCATTTAGCGGGGATTACAACGAACATTTTTTCGCATCGGATGGCCTGAGCCGGCTGGCGGATTGGGCGGCTGCCCATGCGGCTTCGGCCCCGCAGATACCGCAAAACGCGCGGCTGGGTTCGGCGGTGGCGCGGCCCAGCAAGATTGTGTGCGTCGGCCTGAATTACAGCGACCACGCCCGCGAAACCGGCGCGAAAATCCCCGAGGAGCCAATACTTTTTTTCAAGTCCACAACGGCGTTGTGCGGCCCAAACGACGACTTGATGATTCCGAAAAACAGCGTAAAAACCGACTGGGAAGTGGAACTGGCCGTGGTGATAGGCAAAAAGGCAAGCTACGTGGACGAGGCAGCCGCGCTGGATCATGTGGCCGGTTACGTGTTGCACAATGACTACAGCGAACGTGAATTCCAGTTGGAACGCGGCGGCCAGTGGGACAAGGGCAAGGGCTGCGACACGTTTGCGCCGCTCGGCCCATTCATGGCCACCAAAGATGAAATCGCGGATGTACACCAACTACGCCTGTGGCTGACCGTGAACGGCAAAATGCACCAAAATGGCAATACGTCGAACCTGATTTTCAAGATTCCGCTCCTAGTGCATTACATCAGCCAGTTCATGACGCTGCTGCCCGGCGATGTGATTTCAACGGGCACTCCGGCGGGTGTCGGGTTGGGCTACAACCCACCTGTTTACCTCAAGCCCGGCGATGTGGTGGAACTGGGTATTGACGGCTTGGGAAGTTCGATGCAGCACGTGAAAGCGTTCTCATAAGAGCATCTGGAAATGCCGGGTTTGAAGGTTTTCAAGGATACTAATTTTCAATTCCAAATTTCTGAATAAGTGAATGGAAAGTGAACTGGCGCGAGGTTCTTACCTCGTGCCAGTTCACTTTCCGAGATTCCTATCTCGGAACATGGGCGGGTTTGGCCTTTTTGAAACATACTATTTTGTCACGATTGCGGATTTCGGATTTCGGGAGTAAACGGAATGCAGGCCAGTTCCGTGAATCACCGAACCCGGCAAATCCCAATCCGAAATAGTATCTTTGGAAAACCGGAAACCCGGCATCCACGCACACTATTGCAGCAAGACTATCACAATGGCAAACAGTAAAATCACCATCCCAACCAATACTAAACGCGACTTGTGGATGCAGATCGGCATTGTCGCGCTGCTTTCATTGATTATCGTCTTGGTTTTTTTCTTCATGTACCTGCCTTGGACCACCAACCACGGCGAAAGCATTACCGTACCTGACCTGAAAGGCATGAAACTTGACGAGATGGAAGCCTACCTGGCCGAACGCGACTTGCGCTACGAGGTGCAGGATTCGGCGTTTGACTTGGCTTTGGCACCGCTTTCTGTTAAGGAACAATATCCGAAAGCGGGTTCTAAGGTGAAGGAAGGCCGCAAGATTTATTTGACGGTGATTGCCAAAAACCCGAGGATGATCTCCATGCCGCGCCTCGTCGACCTTTCGGAACGCAGTGCCGTCATGACGCTGAAGCAGTACAAACTGGAGGCGGTTATTGCTTACAAGCCGTATCTGGGGCAAGTGGTGCTGGAACAGTCAGTACCCCCCGGCAACCGGGTTCCGGAAGGCTCGAAAGTACAACTGGTGGTGGGCGACGGCGAAAATGACAAGCCAGTAACCATGCCCAACTTGGTGGGCAAGCCGCTGGCCGAAGTGGAATTTGAAATTGCGGGCAACAATCTGGTTATCGGCAGCAAAATGACTGCCACCGACAGCGACCAGCCGCCCGGAACGGTGGCCAAACAAAACCCCACCGCCGGAACCGAAGTCCGCGCCGGCGACATTGTGGACATCTGGGTGGTGCCGGGAACCGCCCCCAATGAAGATGTGCCTGAATAGCCGGTAACCGGCTTCAAGGTTTTGGCATGGTTCGGAACCCTGCCAAAGTTGGCCGTCAAAGGCCGGTTCGCATTCATGGTAAACCGCAAGCAACCATCCGACTCACCCAACCGACACCCCATTGGATTTTAACGCTCTCAAAAACAGTATCTTCCGGAAACGCCAAACCCCCGGTACACCCGCACGCAAGGTTTCGCGCCGCAAGTGGCTGCTGCATTTGGGCAGCATGGCGGCAGTGCTGCTGGCGTTGCTGCTGGGTTTTTTTTTCATTTACCTGCCCGCCACCACCCACCATAACGACTTGGTTAGCGTTCCGGTTGTGACGGGCATGAAACTCGACGACTTGGAAAACGCGCTGGACGAGCATGATTTGCGCCATGAAGTCCAAGATTCGGATTATGTGTCCAAACTGCCGCCAATGACCGTAACCGACCAGTTTCCGAAACCGGGCGAACAGGTGAAAAAAGACCGCAAGATTTTCGTGACCGTGGTGGCCAACTACGCCCCGATGGTAAAGATGCCCAACCTGCTGGATAATTCCTTGCGCAGCGCGCAGGAAACGCTGGAAAACTTCGGGCTGCGGCTGGGCAAAGTGGTTTACAAACCGGATTCGCTGCACCAAAACGCCGTGCTGGCCCAACAGCGCAACGGGCGTGCGATAATGGCCGAAACGCGTATTCCGCGCAATACTGTCATTGATATTGTCATTGGCTCGGCGGGGGTGAACAAACCTTTGGCAGTGCCCAACTTGATTGGCCGGACGCTGGGCGATGCCGAGTCGTTGCTGTTGGGCTTGGGCTTGGTCAAGGGAACACTTTCACCCGATGTTTTCATTGCCGATGCCATTGTAAGCAAGCAGTTTCCGGTATCGGGCCGGGGCAAAACTATCAACAAGGGCGAACGGGTGGATATGTGGCTATCCCCGCCACGCGTGAGGGCCGCGACACCCGCGCCGCCACCCGCCGATTCTGCACGGATTCCCGCCGACTCGGCACAATGACACACCTATCCGATTTGCCTCATCAGTATATCAAAAACGCGCTTTCGGCGTTCTTGTAAAAAATAATATCCCTGCATGAAGCCAAACCCCCGCCTCAGTTTCCTCCTTTTTGCGTGCCTTGCATATGTTTTGTCCGCGCAGGCTCAATTGCGGGTTTTTCCGTTGGGCGATGCGCCACTCGCACGGGCAATGCCAAAATCCGGTGCCCGCCTCAAGGGTGCGCCACTCGCGCTGCCTTTTTTCGAGGATTTCTCAACGTATTTTGGCCAGCCCGACACCAGCAAGTGGATCAATGGCGGCGCGGTGGTGGGCAACAATTTTTCGCCCAATCCGCCATCCAAAGGTGTGGCCACGCTGGACGGATTGAAGTTTTCTGGTGCGGCGTACAACCCCGATCCCGTGATTGTGCAATCTCCCACGGATACGCTCACCTCGCGACCCATTGATTTGGGCGGGGCAAACCCTTCGAGCAATGTGCTGTTCAGCTTCTGGTGGTCATCGCAGAGTCTGGGCGAAACACCCGACCCCAACGATTCCTTGGTGCTGCAATACAAAGACCGGAACAGCGTTTGGCGGCAGGTATGGTCGAGGCGCGGCAATACCGATGCCACAATCAGGGACTTTTTCACGCAGGAAATATTGCAAGTCAACAACGCGGATTTTTTGCACGGCACTTTCCAATTCCGCTTCCTCACTTTTGGCCGAGCCTCGGGCCTGTACGATGCATGGAATATTGATTATTTGATTCTGGCCCAAAATCCGGGATTTCCCATGAATTCCCTGCGCGATGTAACCGTGACCCGGCAGCCAAAATCGGTTCTGAAACGCTATTCGGCCATGCCGCTTGAGCAGTTTCTGGTCAGTCCGGCCCAAGAATGGGCGGCGGCCGACTCAACGGTGGCAACCAACCTGGAAAGCACCGGATTTTTTCTTTTCCCTTACACGTACACCCTCACCAACATTGCCACAAACCAGGAAATATGGCGTTACGATTCGCCCGCTTCCGGCATACAGATAGATGCCCGCGTCAATAAACCGATTGGTGCGCCGATATCCAATACCTTGACTGTCAGCGGCCCGCCACCGGTTCGCCTGCAATCAAAGTTCAAGATCAATGCCAGCCAAACTTCCTACGACCCGAACATAGACATTGCCCGCAACGACACCATTGGCCGCGTAACCGTGCTCGGCGATTATTACGCCCACGACGATGGCACGGCGGAATATGGCATTGGTTTGGGGCAGGCAAGGCTGGGCAGTGTGGCGGTGCGCTACGCACTCAACAAAGCGGACACGCTGACGGCAATCCGGTTTTATTTTCCGCGTTTTGTGCAGGATTTGGCCGGGCGGACGCTGGTGGTGAGTGTTTGGAAACGATTGGACGGCAAGGAAGAGTCGAAATTGTACGAGCAAAGTTTCAGGATTATCCACACCGATACGCTAAACAAATTTGTTACTTACGCACTGGACAAAGACAACCGTGGCAACCTGCTCAGTCCCGAAAGATTATCTAAACTGGCCGTTGCCGATACACTTTACGTGGGCTGGCGGCAACTGACCAACGATTTTATCAGTGTAGGCTATGATTTGAATACCGATTCGAGGACAGAAATCTTCTATGACATATCTGGCCGGGGTCAGTGGCAAGCGGCGGCTTCCGAAGTGGGTTTGCGGGCGGGCAGCGTCATGATCCGTCCGGTTTTCGGCTCGGCTCCACTCGTTACCGGTACGGAGCCGTCCAATCCATCATCGCCCACAGCGGCTGATTTTCAGGTTTTCCCCAATCCCACCAACGGCATGGTTTATTGGAACCGGCCAGGCATCCGAAAAGTCACGGTACGGGATTTGATGGGACGCACGCTGAAAGAATCCTTTTTTGAAACGAACGCAAAAATGGAGATCAGCACCGCCGGATTGTCGGGCGGAATGTACATGCTGGTTTTCCAAGATGCCCGACGCTCGTATTTGCAAAAAATCATCGTGGCAAAATAGTATGTTTTAAAAAGGCCAAACCAACGGCTTCCCCCAGCCCCCTCCAGAAGAGGGGGCTTTTTTCTCCCTTCGGGTCGGGGTAGGGCTTTTCCCTTCCGGGGGGCTGAGGGGGAAATAGTATCTTTCAAAAACACCAAACCCATTTGGGGGTTTCAAACCATATTCCGGGCAAAATCACATCCCAAACCGGAACGGTTCAGGTGTGAAGCACAGCACAAATATCAGCAGAGCAAGCCATCCCAACGCTTTCCTCTTCCAATCAAGCGGCTCCTCGCGCAGGGCGGGCGGATGGTAAACGCCCAAGAACCGGCCGAGAATGAAACCGAATACCAGCCAAGCCGGGTAGCCGCGCATGCCAAAATAGACTGTGACCAGCCATTGCACCGCCAACACACCCACACTCAGCAACAGCGTGTCGCGCAGGCTTCCAGTCATTTTATAAAATACCAGATACAGGAAAAACAAGTACAACGGGATGCCAGCAACCGCATCCAGTTCCATACCGATAAAATTGACCGTACCGTTTGCCCGCACCACGCCCAAGCCAGCGTAAAAAATATAGACGATAAACAAAACCGGAGAAACGCGCCGGTGATTTTCATAACCAATTAATCCATACAGCACGTGCCCGCCATCCAACTGCCCGATTGGAATCAGGTTGAGAGCCGTAAAAAACAACGCCAAGTATCCCGCAAACAGCACCGGGTAATACATAAATTCGTAAGGGTTCGGCACCAGATCAGGTGATTCGGCTATGTAATGCTTGAAAAAATGCAAGAGCAAGCTGTTTCCCAGCGAAAGATTGGTTTCCATGATTTCCCGGTACACATCCGGGCGGGGAGCGAATGTGGTTTCCACGCCTTTTTTATCGGTTTTCGGGATAATTCCTTTTTCCCGCGCCGCTAAAAAGTTAAGCGAATCCTCTTCGCGCAAAAATTGCGCGGTGTACACGTATTTCTCGTATGCCAAACCATAGCGTTTGTATTCGGGATGGATGCGGAAAATATCCTCACGGGCGGGCAGATGTGTAAAACCGTAGGTCATCACTGCCAAAGCCACCACAAAACCGGCCAACGGCCCGGCAATGCCCACATCAAAAAACTGCCGCCGCGTCCGTGGCATGGAGCGGATACGAATAAACGCACCCATGGTTCCGATACTGAACGAACCCAGCCAAAACGGTATGTAGTAGGGTAATGAAGCCCTGATTCTATGAAAACGGCAAAGAAAATAATGCCCAAACTCATGTACCGTCAATATTCCCAAAAACGGAACCGAAAACCAAAGCCCCTGCCATATCTCATTCAGAGGCAAATCGAAAACATATCTTCCCGTCATCCATCCGGTTCCTGATATTGTTGTCGTGAATAATGTCACCACGAACAGCAGTGCATGCAAACCGTAACGTTTTTTTTGCGTTCTCAATTTTCGCATTCTCAAAGACAGGTTTCACTATATTTCAAGATACTATTTCCAGCAGCACTCCCGGTGCCTGACTTTCAGCATGAGTTGCGCCACTGCTTGCTTAATCAGTTGCAAATATGTAAATTTGAGGGCTAAAACAAAGACAAGGCGAAATACTCCGAATCTTTGGCGAATGTAAAGGGCTTGTAGCTCAGTTGGTTAGAGCACCTGACTCATAATCAGGTGGTCCCTGGTTCGAGCCCAGGCTGGCCCACTCCAATTAAAACCCTCACAATCAAATGATTGTGAGGGTTTTTTAATGACTTCTTGTTTCTTCTATCCATTAAAGTGTGTTGGAAATTTTATTTCGTTTTTCATGAAATATCAAAATGTAATTCCATAATCTGCACATATCCGGATTCATTGCTTGTATCATCGTCCATCCTGCCAAACGAAAAAAGCCGGAACCGGCTGTTTCGGTCATGAAAAAACATGGTTTTTCACGGTAAATATCTGGCTGTCAATGTTTTGAAATTCCCTAATGCGCTTTAAAACAAACGTCCAGCCAAGAACAGGAACTATTGCCAATCTTCAAATCAGAAAAACCGTTTTAGCGAACTCCACCGTTGAAAATATTCTTTCCCCTGGTAGATTTGTCTCGGCTTAAAACAAGGTTTTGAAGGTACTATTGAATGAGAAGAGCAGCGGGAGGTGTTTAAGCTTGGTTTTGGATGATGGATTGTTGGTAGGGTCAGGGTTTTGAGGTGAGGTCAATATATAAAAATGGACATTTACGAATATCGAGCCAAAGCAAAATATTTCAAAGTTTATGACTTTATTACTGCACAAAATAAAAAAGAAGTTACTAAAAATTAAGAAAAATACTGCAAAATTGCGCTGTCAAAAACCATAAACTTTGAACTTATTTTCGACAAACTATTGATTTTATAAATAAAAAATGGCTTGTTTAAATCTATTAAGAATTTAAACAAGCCATTTTTTTAATTGATATTCAATAGTTTTAACAAATTTGGACTACTTCCATATTGAGCAGATTTCCTAATTTTTTGATTTTAGAAGAAATGTGACCGACTCCAACGGCACAATGATGAGCTGGCCCATGAGAGTTCCATTCATTCACAAAACGCTTTGCTCCTACCGAAAATTTATAGCGACTATTTGTATTTCCAATTTCTAAAATTGCCCCTGCAACCGATTCGGCTTCGGCGCAAAGTAGCATCAAAGTTCCGTCTCGTTTTTGCACCACCGATAATAATGTAACTGCCCCATGCTTGACCGACATTTCTACTGATAAGCCATTTCCTACTTTTCCGTGATAGACCTTTAGTGGTTTTACCTTCGTTTTTCCCTCGGAAATCGCCAAATGTCCTGGTCCATCATGGCCCATTAGGACCACATCATCTTTGAAATCCATGGCGTAATATTCTGTGAATGAGCCGCCAACGCCAAAGATATCCATAATTTTCATGGCTTGGGCGTTCTTGATTTCGTATTCGCCCGCTACTGGAATATTTCGGGCTGTCAATAATGATGTTCCGAGAATTACAGAACCCATCGTGTCTTCATTTTCAGAAATACCTGTTCCTTTATAATAATATGCTAACGAACCCAAATCGTATTTTTCTACTAATTTATCTAATGCCAACGAAGTTCTTGCAGCCCGTTCTAACTCAAAATTCGAGCAATCAGCCTGAATATCAAAGAGCTTTTGAAACTCAGAAACTCGATTTGAAACCTCTGATTCTGAAAATACTTTTCTTAAAGCCGAAAGTTCATCTACTTCAACTATTTCGATATGCCCGCCAAAGAAGACCATTTGTTGCGTAAAATCTGAGTAAACATCCAACATTCCGTTGTAATAATGCCCCATTACCCCCAAGCGATTATGTGCCATAATGTTGGCGACTTTGGCTGCCTCCACCCATTCCTGAATTTCAGTCCACGCTTCGTGGTCGTTATTCAGCACGCCAATAATTTGATGAAAATGAATTCCTGCCCGATTGAAAACATTGGCAATTTCTGGCACAGGGCAAGCCGAACAATAAGCCAACCACTCGCCCGTCATTCGAGTACGGTCAGTCATGCTATTGAAATTTTCGTAATCAATATGACTTTCAGGTGATAAATTCAAAATAATCACAGGCACTTTTGCCCGCTGAACAACGGGCAAAACGGTCGAAGAAAGCGCGTAAGTAGTTACATGTAAAAAGATAATATCAACATCGGCTTGCCGAAATTGATGCCCCGCTTCGACTGCTTTTTGTGGCGTATCTATCAAGCCCAAATTGACAATTTCAGCATCGAACGAACTTAGTTTTTGCGAAACTATTTCCATATACCCCACCAAACGAGATTGTAAACCCTCGAATTGACTCCAATAAGCTTCCAAACCGATGCCAAACAAACCTACTTTTAATGAATATTTTTGTTTCATTTTTCTTCTATTTTCAATAATCTTACTGGCCCTAAAAGTCCAGATGGTTCTAATTTCCAATCGGGATTGATAGTTATATTGGTTTTTGTAAAACGCTGACTATCAGGCTTTTCACGGTCACCAATCAAGCGATTCCTCCATGTATTCACCACTTCTATTTCCAAAATATTACCCTTTTCTTTCAATAATCCTGCCACCGAAACCCGATAAGGCGGACACCATAAAATGCCAAAATCTTTACCGTTGAGTTTTACTTTTGCGATTCCCACGTCTTTTACTACACCTAAATCGATTATTTTCACTTCTTTTAAAGGAGTGTTTAAATCAAAAGTTGTTTTATAAATTGCTTTACCCGAATAGTATTTTATTCCATTTTCTATTCGGTCTGTCCAGCTAACTAATTTGTCAAACGTAACAGATTTTGGACCGCCCCATTTTATGTCAAAACTTACCTGCCAAGAACCTTTTATTTCTTTTAAATCATTGAAAATGAATGATTTGTTTGTCATTTTGTTATTTTTAGTTGTAAAAATTGGTTTTCTAAAAACCACAAAAGCAGACCCATTGGGATTGAAGTTCAAATCAACAAAAGTTCTGCCATTTTCTTGATGAAAATTGACAGCTTTACTAATTTCTCCCGTAACTGGATTCCAAAATTCGGGCTGTTTTCCTGTAACTCTGAAGGCTGCTTTCAACTGAATCGTTTCCTTATTTTGACTGCTGATAAAATAATAATCTGTGTTTTCGGAAATACGGTGAATGTAATCGAATATTTTTCCCTCGGGTTTATCAATAAATTCACAGTCGGCTAAAATGCCTTTGTTTTTCAATGCTTCTTTGGCTGAAATCAGCTTTATTTTTTCCCAAATTTTATCTACTATTTCTTCTCGCTCTTTTTCGGCTTCTGCCCCACCAACCAAACTGGCTGTTGTCAAAGGTTTTTCCCCGATGATACTTGCTCCATTTTCTACTAATTCTTTGATTTTCCGTAGGGCTTTCAAAGACATTACTTTATGGTCTGGCAAAGCCAAAACTTGATATGAAATACCATGAGGAAGATAAATTTTGCCATTTTTTACTGACAAATCCATTAGTTTATCTTCGTTAATTAAGTCATAGTCGTAATGGGGTAATGCCTTTGCGGGATCGTCATCTTTGAATCGTCCGATGTTCGGAATATGGTCGCCGTAATAATACAAAACATCGGCAACGGCTGTGCCTTGTTGCATTAAATACTGAATTCTGGTCAAATATTTGATAAATGGCGTTGAATAGTCCCACCAAGTTACGTTCGGATTGAAGTGTGTTCCTGCAAAATATTCCTGTCCAGGAAGTCCCATTTCTTTGGGCGAACACGTGAAGGTATGCAAATAAACGAGGTTCAAACCTGCACAAAATTCGTGGTCGACGGAGGGTTTCATATCTGCCCAAATTACATCGTTCCAATGCGGCCCGATGGTGGTAAACGATTCTGCACCAACAAGTTTTTTGTTGAAAATCTTGGCGGCACTTGCCGCTTGTTTCACAAAAAAACGGTCAATATCTTTAGAGCGATGTGGAGAAGGCGACCAGAATTCGGACATCATAATTTCGGAATGTCCGTAGTTTTTTAAGCCATCAAAAGGACCCGCATGAGGTCCCGCCGACTCAGGCTGAATACCTATTCCATATTTTTTTGAACGCTCGGCAAAAACTCGATAGTGATTATCGGAAATGCAATCGCTCAAAGTTTTTCTTAAATCTGTCAGAAAACGGTTGCTTGTTTCACGGTTTTCAATGATTTTTCCTGCCAGAACTGGTAAATACGGCACTGGATCGTAGCCACGGCGTTTTTTGAATTCGTCTTCGAATTTATCTGACCAGTTCATTCCGCCCGCTTCAAAACTATCGGTTTGCAAGAATTTCAAGGTTTTTCCTGCCCTATTTCCAATCATTTTTAGCAAAGGTTCAACATTTGTATCCCAGTAGCGATTGAAATGTTTTTCGCTCGTATAATCTATTACCAAACCTTGCCATTTTCCGCTTGCCGTAGAAACATCTCTGCCCGTTGGCGCATACCCAAAGCGAAGAATTGTCCAATCTCCTTCGGGAGCGTTCCAGTTCAAAACGCCATCTTTTACGTATTTTGACAGGTTGAAAACCTTTCCTGCGGTTGCATCTTCTTCGCCTTCAGTTGCAGGAATATCAGTCAATAAAGGACGGGTTTCTGGTACTGACCAACCTACCTCCCGAGTAGCGGCTTTGTTTTCTAAATCTCTGATAGGCAGGCGATTAGTAACGATTTTTGTCGGGATTGCCAAAATTACAATGTCTTGATAAAAACCATCAAACCCTTTTGGCTGAGGTAAAACTTGTTGGATTTTTGTTCCGCCTTGAATCTTTATTTCCGAAAAAACCACTTGCTTCGCAGCTTCGGCAGGTGTAACATCTGGTCCGCCCAAATTCCAACCGCTTTGAATACTGAGCGACATCACCAAATCCAAACGCTCGGCTTCGTTGATAGCATGAAGGTAAAGTTCTCGCCAAGCGGGCGAACCCCAAAGTGGTCCTTCGGGAACATCACCATTGCCTCTTTGATCATGTCCGCCAGCATCAAAAATACATGCTCCGCTGAAACCTTTGGCTTTCATTTCCTGCAAATCTCGGGTGATTGCTTCTTTAGTCACATTACCGTTGAGCCACCACCACCAACAACGAATCCCGTATTTTTGGGGTGGATTTTGAAAGGTTTTTGAGGATAATTGGGCTTTTGAGGAAAAACCGAGAAGTAGTAAAACAATAATTGATAGTTTGCGAACTTTCATTGGGCAGAATTTGGATTTTAAAATTACCATAAAGGCACAAAGAACACGAAGAAACACCGAGTATTTCCTGCGTGCAAATTGTGCCTTTGGTTTGAAATTCCTTATTTCGTAATCTGACTTTCCCTGAATGGATAAGGGAATTTAAGATTTATGGTAGTGTAAGAATTCGGTAAAACGTAGCTTTTTATTGCTTTCTCAGCAATTCCATGAGCCGCCATGACGGTTATGGCTTGCCCTGTACGAACTAGGTCGAACCAACGGTGGTTTTCAAAAGCCAATTCAATTCGGCGTTCTTGGGCAATTGCTGCCCTAAATTCCGTTTGTGAAGCAATCTTCAAGTTTGCATCAATGTTGGTTGACGTTTTGACAGGGAGTCCAGCTCTTGAACGTATCCGATTGAGTAAAGTAAAAGCATCTTCGTTCGGAAATCCAACTTCGTTTAAAGCTTCGGCTTGCATCAAAATCACATCTGCCAGACGAGAAATAATAAAATTATCACCCGTATTGAACCGCTCTAAGTAAGGCGGATTTGAATATTTCTGAATAAAAGGAACTACTTTTTTTGATACTGGGTCAATAAAACTCTGATTGATTGATGCGGCAAAGCGCTTGTCAGTTAGCTCATAAACATCAATCAGACTTTGCGTAGGAATGTTCCAGCCTGCTGCCGAACCCGCTCCAAGTGCGTATCCCGTTGCTAAAGTTCCTGAATTGTAAGGAGCGAACGAATAGATAAATGTACTCCACTTTCCTCCAGCACCTTCAACGTATTGTACTTCAAAAATTGATTCAGGAGAATTCTTCTTTTTGTAGTTATCAGCATAATTTGCATTCAACGAGTAGCCCCCATCAGATTCGACGCTTTTCAAAATATCAGCAGCAGCAGCGTAGTTTTTTTGCGACATGTAAACCTCACCCAAAAGTGATTTAGCTGCCCCTGAAGTAGCTCTGCCAATACCGATAACAGCATATTTTGCAGGTAATTTTACGATAGCGGCTTTAAAATCATCAATTAAAGTATTTAAAACCTGCATTTCTGATACACGTGCTGCTGTAGCAAATGCCTCTTCGGGCGATGTTACTTCTTTCAAAATCAAAGGAACATCACCAAAAACCCTCGTCAGATTGAAGTAATAATAGGCCCGCAAAAAACGGGCTTCACCCTCAATTTGATCACGAGATGTTTGATCGAAAGTTGCGGATTTGATTTTTGTCAAAATCAAATTGCAACGACTGATCCCGAGATAACTACTATTGAAAAACGTCTGAAAATTAGCATTTTGGTCAATGTCCCTAAACTCATCAATTTCTTCACGTGGCGTACCCGACCTGTCGGCGGTATTGAGTTGATAAGAGGTATTATCAGAACGAACTTCACCAAAAAGCCACATACTATTGTTCTGAATACCTTGAAGTGGCGAGTAAGCCGAATTTATCGCTTGAATAAACTGATCTTTAGTTTGGTAAAAGTTACCTGCCGAACCGTTGGTGTCGGGCTTTAATTCAAGAAAATCATTCTTGCAAGAACCCAACGCAATCACGAGTAAAAGTATCGTTATCTTTTTCATTTTGTAGTTTGATTAAAATTTGCAGTTAAGTCCGATTGTGTAAGTAGCTGCGATTGGATAACTACCAAAATTTACGCCAGGTGCCAATGAATTTGTTCCATTGAAACCAACCTCTGGAAAGCCGCCTTTGTAAGGTGAAACGGTCAATAAATTTTGTCCGGATAAGTATACACGAACCCCTTTTAGGTATTTATTTAGTTTAATGTTATAGCCAATTGTTGCGTTTCTGACAACCATAAAAGAGCCATTTTTGACCCAAGCATCACTCGAACTTCTTGAAAAAGAATCGCCTGCTAAAGCCGACCCTGAACTTTGAACATTACCATTTCCTTGATTATTTTCATCTTTATATGCTCCCAAAACATCGCTATGTAAGTTGAAAACCCCATCTTGATTGTAGGCAAAGCGTTTATAAAAATCAAAAATTTGTCCGCCCTGTGCACCATTTATCAACATCGAAAAATCTACATTTCCGTAGGTTATTCGGTTTGTAAGTCCCCAAGTAAAATCAGCGTAGGGGTCACCGATAACAGTCAGGTCATTGCCATCTATTTTTCCATCTTTGTTAATATCTTCAAAGCGAATACTTCCTATTGTCTGCACGGCAGCACGAGGGAATTTGGCTAAATCTTCGACCGAAGTAAAAAAACCACCCGCTTTTTTGTAGCCATAGAACATTCCCATCGGCTGGTCTACAACAGTAACGCTACTGTTATTTTCACCCGAAACAATTCTTGCTCTATTTCCCAGATTAATGACTTTGTTTCGGTTAAAAGAAATATTAAAATCGGTTTCCCATCTAAACTTTCCCTTACTGATATTGCGACTATTTAACGAAACCTCCAAGCCGCGGTTACGCACATTGCCAAGATTTGTAAATGATGTCAAAAAACCTGAGGAAGCAGGAATGTCAATGTTCTGTAACATACTTTGCGTAAAACGCTCATACAATTCCAGCACCAAACTGAGTTTCCCTTTGAACAGCGAAACATCTAAACCAATATCGGTTTGCTTCGATTGCTCCCACCCCAAATTCAAATTTCCAAGCGAATTTATGGCTTGTCCAGTTACTATCTTTCCACCAACTACGTAATTATCAAGCCCCAACAACTGCTGAGCAGTAAAATTTCCAATGTTGTTGTTTCCTGCCAAACCATAACTTGCACGTATTTTTAGGTCATCAACGATGCTATATTTCGGAAAGAAACCTTCTTCCGAAACTCGCCAACCGATTGATGCCGAAGGGAAAGTTCCCCAACGATTATCCGCTCCGAATTTTGAAGAACCATCAGTACGTACTGCCACATTAACCAAATATTTATCTTTGAAAGCATACGTTGCCCGCCCATAATACGACAATAAAGTAGCTTTTCCGCTACCAATACCGTTGCCGTTACCAACATTGTTACTTCCTCCAAAACCAACTCCAGTGCTTGTCGGATTTCCAGTTCCAGCTGTTACGCCTGTTGCTAAAGCTGAGTTTATGGTCTGAATCACATCATCGGCGTAGCCATTTCCATTCACGAAAAAGTTATTACTTATTTCGCTCTGAACCGAATAACCGAGCAAGCCCGTCATACGGTGATCTTTGACTGTTTTTTCGTAAGAAAGTGTGTTTTCCGAAAGCCAGTTGTAAGTACGTCCTGCATAATTATTTCCTCTCGCTGGCACGGGTGGTGGATTACGAAAACTTCCTACATACGATGGTATGAAGTTATCCTGCGTATCAAACATCACATCAGCATTAAAAGTAGTTCGAAAAGTCAAATTCGGAATAATTTCAACTGACAAAAAGACATTTGCAAGGCTACGGAAATTATTGGCAAGCCGCTTAGTATTAACCAACATATTGACAGGATTGGCATTGTTAAAAATTCCTGGCGAAGTAATGTTGGGCGTAAAACTACCATCAGCTTGATAAACACTTGGTAATGGGCTATTCAGATAAGCTTGCGTGATTAGTCCTTGGTCAAAGTGTCCTTCAGCTTCTGCCAAATTCCTAATCGAAAAAGAAGGCGAAATATTCAGTCCAACAACAATAGATTTATTCAAATTTGCCTCTACGTTGGCACGCATATTGAAGCGTTGGAAACTGTTGTTGAGCAAAGTTCCTTGCTGATTGAAATACCCGAACGAAATGGCAGAACGGAGATTTTCCGTACCTTTGGTGATGCTCAAATTATAGTTACTGATTGGTGCTGAACGAGTTAACTCCTTGAACCAATCTGTACCTCTGCCCAAAGCGGCAGGGTTTCGGTAAATTTCAGCAACATTGTTGATATTAAAGGGTTGGTTTCGAATTGCCGCCAACTGGGTGGCAGCATCAATGCGATTTTGGGCAAACTGCTCCGACGTAAGCATCGTTACGCGGTTACGTTCTGCCATTGTTTGCATACCAGTGTATGCACTAAATTCAATATTGGTTGCTCCTTGTTTGCCTTTTTTGGTTGTAATCAAAATTACACCATTTGAGCCTCTCGAACCGTAGATAGCCGTTGAAGAAGCATCTTTCAAAATCGAAATTGATTCAATATCATCGGGCGAAATAGTGCTCAATGGATTTGAAAATTTACTGTAATAATTAGTTACAGGAAAACCGTCAATAACATAAAGTGGTTCATCGCCTGCACCTAACGAACCTGAACCACGAATTCGGATGACAGGTGCCGAACCAGGAGCACCTGAAACTTGACTTACTTGCACACCCGCTACTTGCCCAGCCAATTTCTGGTCGATGCTCGTAACTGCCATATCTTTAATATTTTGATTTTTGATGGTTGCAACTGCCCCCGTCACATCTTTTCGGTCTTGCGTACCATAGCCAACAACAACTACTTCATTGAGCGTTTCCTCATCAACAAGCATGATTATGTCAATAACAGACCGATTTTCAACGGTAATTTCTTGACCTAAGTAACCAATGTACGAATAGACCAAGGTGCTTTGGTCATTAACCAATGTGATTGAATACTTGCCATTTTTGTCAGAAATTGTACCGCTCAACGTACCCTTAACTGTAATGTTTACTCCCACCAGAGCCTCGTTTTTATCGTCACTTATTGTGCCAGAAACTTTTCGCTGGCCAAACGTCTGAATGCTAAAGGAAATTATTAGCAAAGTGCACATGACTAAGGCTCTAAGGCCTTTAATCGGTAGTTTTTGTTTCATGTTTTTTTTTGTTTGATTTGTTTAACATTATTTGTAGTTTTATCTCACTAACAGATTTTTTGTATGCTGATAGTCAGTCTGTTGTAAAAGTCTATGTTTCTTGCGTGAAAATTGCCGGGTGCTTGGTTTTCTGTTTATTTCAGATGAGATTGGTTTTTGGCTTGCGGAAAGATACTATTTCTC
>JAYWIH010000137.1:0-9586 GCA_043789005.1 Sphingobacteriales bacterium | reverse complement strand
TCAAATCCAAGCCCAGTTTCACTTCCTGATCCTTTATTTGCTTGTAGGTGAAAGGGCCGAAAACCTTTTCGTTCCAGATTGAATCCAGATAGGCTTGCTTCCGTGAAATGTTCAGTTTTCCGCCCTTGACAGCGTACGCGTTGGCCTTCTTCTCGATATTGCGCGAAATAAACGTGAACGACAGGTAATACAGGCTCATGGCGGCAAAAATTACCGCTATGAAAATAACCAAGCCTCGATTTCTCATGTGATTGACTTTTGGGATGAATGTTTGATGATTGGATTTTTGTGCGAGATGCCAGCGTCCGTGCCGTCAGCAGGGAGCGGGTTTGGCGTTTCCGGGAGATACTATTCTTCCTCCGGATTGCCTGACAGGCCAATCCCGGACAACCTGCCAAATCCCTGGGGTTTCAGAAACCTCACGGATACAGAGTGGCGGGTTTGGGCTTTTAAAAAGATACTATTTCGGGAAGCGGTCACGGGGCATTAATCGCAATTGCCTTGGAGAAGATGTTGGCAAAATATGTGGACAAATAGATGGGAAACGCATCGGGATGACGCGGCCTTTCACTGCGGATGACAAAAAACCGTGGCTCCGGCGTGATGAAATAATGGTGTTGCAGCTTGAGCGAAAAAAACGGCACCACCGCCTGATCCGCTTTGGCGGCGGCAATGGTTTTCTGCCCTTCCTCTTTTTTACCGGCCGCGAGCGATTTGCCCGCCGAACCCACCGCTGCGCTCAACGGCATGGAAGCCGAAAGCAAAAATGCCAGCAGCAGGCAAAGAATGCCCGGTAATCGTCCGGTGGGTTGGCGTGATTTCATAAGGACTGCAAATGTAAGCAAACTTTCCCGATGCATCAACCTTGATGCATCAACCGGTCTGGCAAGGTTCCGGGGGTTTGCCTTGTGTGCAGGATACTATTTTGCATTATTCCCAGCGCCACAAACCAAACGGAGTAATGTTTTGTTGTATTTTAAAGAATCTTCGCCCACAAAAGTTTTAGTTTTACACCTATATTTGCGGGGAAAGCCGGAGCCGAAAACCCCCGGCTTTGCAGCAAATACCGAACAGTACCCGAAAATAAATGGAAACGAAATACCTGCCAATTGACTACCTGCCCATCCTGATCCAGTTGGCGGCGGCCATCGGGTTCGTGGTTGCCACCATGTTCACCACCAATTTCCTGCTGCCCGCCCTCAAGCTCGGGCCGCGCCGCAACAGCACAATCAAGGATGAAACATGGGAATGCGGGATTGAAGCCCAAGGCGATGCCCGCGCCCCAATTTCGGTCAAGTATTTCCTGACCGCCATTCTATTTGTCCTTTTCGACGTGGAAATCATTTTCATGTATCCGTGGGCGGTCAATTTCAAGGCATTGGGCTGGCCGGGTTTCTGGCAGATGCTGGTTTTCCTGAGTCTGTTGCTGATCGGGTTCCTGTATGTCATTAAGAAAGGTGTGCTGAAATGGGAACGGTAACGCCGAACCTGCGGGCAATCAACAACTAAACCATCCGGAAATGAGCGATACAAAAATGGTTGAAGCACCCGATGGCCATGGCGGCCCGGGCTTTTTCGCAACGTCTTTTGATAAAGTGATTGGCATGGCGCGGGCCAACTCGCTTTGGCCGCTGCCATTTGCCACTTCGTGCTGCGGCATTGAGTTCATGGCCACCATGGGCTCGCACTACGACTTGTCGCGCTTTGGCTCCGAACGCCCCAGTTTTTCGCCGCGCCAAGCCGATTTGCTGATGGTGATGGGCACGATTGCCAAGAAAATGGGGCCGATACTGAAACAAACCTACGAGCAAATGGCCGAGCCGCGCTGGGTAATTTCGGTGGGGGCTTGCGCGTGCAGCGGTGGCATTTTCGACACGTACAGCGTGCTGCAAGGCATTGACCGCATCATTCCGGTGGATGTGTACGTGCCGGGTTGCCCGCCCCGCCCCGAACAGATCATCGAAGGGCTGATGAAAATCCAAGAGTTGGCGCGCAACGAATCATTGCGCCGCCGCAACTCGGGCGAGTACCAACAACTGCTGGAATCGTACAGCATACGGTGACAGCAGGTTTTGCCTTTTTGAAACATACTATTTTGTCCCGGATTCCGGACAGGAAAAAACCGAAACCCCAATGAGCAACCAGGAAATTTCCGAAGACCTGACCGCCCGCTACGGCGATGACCTATTCGACATTCACGAACCGTACAGCCTGCTCACGCTGACTACCAAACGCGAACGCATCGTTGATTTGCTCAATTACCTGTACAACCATAAGACTTTCAAATTCCAGTTCCTGACCGATTTGTGCGGCATTCACTATCCCGACAACGAAGGCAATGAATTGGGGGTGGTGTATCATTTGCACAGCTTGGAAAACAATGTACGGGTACGGATAAAAACGTTTTTCCCGGTCAGCGACCCGACAATACCGACGGCGACCAGCCTGTATGCCACCGCCAACTGGATGGAACGCGAAACGTTTGACTTCTACGGCATCATCTTCAAAGGCCATCCGAACCTGAAACGCATTTTGAACGTGGATGAGATGGACTATTTCCCGATGCGCAAGGAATATCCACTCGAAGACCAGACCCGCCGCGACAAGCTGGACTGGCATTTCGGACGGTAAAAAAATGGCAGAAATGTTGCATGGCTTCATGGCCGGGTTTCGGCTTTTTTAATGATACTATTTCCAACAAAGCGTTCGGCAACCGGCCATCCAACCATTTAATCGTATAAAAATGTCCCAGATAGAAGTTCTTGGCAACCAACCGGTACTCGACCACAAGCCGGAAACCCCGAAATACGTCAACGAACTGACCACGTTGAACCTGGGGCCCACGCACCCGGCCACGCACGGCGTGTTCCAGAACGTGCTGACCATGGACGGCGAGAAAATAGTGTCGGGCGTGCCCACCATCGGCTACATTCACCGCGCCTTCGAGAAAATATCCGAACACCGGCCATTTTACCAGATCACCACGCTCACCGACCGGATGAACTATTGTTCGTCGCCGATCAACAACATGGGCTGGCACATGACCGTGGAAAAACTGCTCGGCATCACTGTTCCCAAACGCGCCCAATACATCCGCGTGATCATGATGGAACTGGCCCGCATTTCGGATCACTTGATCTGCAACTCGATTCTGGGCGTGGATACTGGCGCATTCACCGGATTCCTGTACTTTTTTCAGGAACGCGAAAAGATATACGAGATATACGAGGAAGTTTGCGGCGCACGGCTCACCACCAACATGGGGCGCATCGGCGGCATGGAACGCGACCTGAACGGAGTTGCCTTGGCAAAACTGAAAAAATGGCTGGACGAGTTTCCGCCCGTCATGCGCGAATTTGAGAAGTTGTTCAACCGCAACCGCATTTTCATGGATCGGACGGTTGATGTGGGGCCACTTACTCCCGAACGGGCGTTGAATTATGGTTTTACCGGGCCAAACCTCCGCGCTACGGGTGTGGATTACGATGTGCGCGTGATGGAGCCATATTCATCGTATGAGGATTTTGAATTTGAGATTCCCGTTGGTAATACCGGCGACACGTATGACCGTTTCATGGTGCGCAACGAGGAAATCTGGCAGAGCCTGAGCATCATACGCCAAGCCTTGGACAAGATGCCAAACGACAGCTATTTTGCCGACACGCCAGAATATTATTTACCTCCGAAAAAGGAAGTGTACCGCAGCATGGAAGCCCTGATTTACCATTTCAAGATTGTCATGGGCGAGATTGACGCTCCGGTAGGCGAAGTTTATCACGCCGTGGAAGGGGGCAACGGCGAGTTGGGCTTTTATTTGGTCAGTGATGGTGGCCGTGCCCCGTACCGGCTGCATTTCCGCCGTCCGTGCTACATCTATTACCAAGCATATCCGGAAATGTGCGTCGGCACCACGCTTTCCGATGCCATCGCGATTATGAGCAGCCTGAATGTGATTGCCGGCGAACTGGATGCTTGAAATAGTATCTTTTACAATGACAAAACCTCCTGTTTCAGATGAATGAATTAATCTTTTTGGTTGAGGAAGACTTGGAAGGCGGCTATAATGCCAAGGCATTGGGTGAAAACATATTCACCCAAGGTGACACCGTGCAAGAATTAAAGGAGATGATCATTGACGCAATTGATTGCCATTTTGATAAAGCCGAACACAAGCCCAAAATTGTACGGTTGCATTTTGTGAAAGAAGAAGTATTTGCAATACCCGCATGAAAATTCCGAGGAGTATTACCGCGTCTGAATTGATAAAAGCATTGAAACCACTCGGTTACGAGATAATCAGGCAGAAGGGCAGCCACATAAGAATTAAAACTGACCAAAACGGTGAGCATCAAGAAACTATTCCAAATCACAAGCCAATTAAAATCGGCACGTTAAATTCAATTCTCAGCAACATAGCCGATCATTTTGGCATTACCAAAGAAGAACTCGCTGGTAAAATATTTTGACTAAACACCTGTCGAAAATAATATCTTTTAAAAACACCAAACCCATGGCAGAAACAAACGCACCGGAAAAAGTGGAATTCGCGCCGGAAACGCTGGTCAAAATACAGGAAATCATTAAACGCTACCCGGAAGGAAAGCACAAGTCGGCCATCTTGCCGATTCTGCACTTGGCGCAGAATGAATGGAACTGGCTCAGCGTGCCCGCAATGGACTACGTGGCCGAACTGCTCGACATCCAGCCGATTGAAGTATATGAAGTGGCGACTTTCTACACGATGTTCCAAGTGAATCCGGTGGGGAAATACGTGCTGGAAGTATGCCGGACGGGGCCTTGCATGCTGCGCGGCTCGGACGATGCGATTGAATATCTGGAAAACCGCCTGAAAATAAAAGTCGGGCAAACCACCGCCGACGGAATGTTCACGTTGAAAACCGTGGAATGCCTGGCCGCCTGCGGTTACGCGCCGGTAATGCAAGTGCGACTGAAAAAGGAAGATGGCAATTATATGTATTACGAGAACCTGACTCCCGAAAAAATGGAGGATTTGATTGCCAACGAGTGGGTGTGAAAATAGTATCTTTCAAAATACCAAAACCTCCGCGCTATGCTTGACTTGCCGATTATGGGAGTGAACGCGCCAAAAGAACACCAACGGGTAATTGCGCAACTTACCGCTGAACTGTACTTTATGTTCAAGAAAGGAATGATTCCGTATGAACCGCTTCCAGAGGTAATGGTTGATGAGAGCCAGACAAGTGCCACACCCGATGTGTTGCTGTATGATAATAACGAAGGTCTGAACAAAGTAATCATAGAAGTATCGGGCAAAGCAGGATTCAGGAAGGATTTCAGCAAGATTTCCGAGGTATGTGGGGATTATGATATTCCGGAGGGTTTTGCGTACAATTATATTACCGGGGAATGGCGCAAATTCAAAAATGGCACGGGAGAAATTACCGGAAATCCATCCTTTTGCGATTCCATCGGATATGACTTAAATGATTTCCTATCGAAATAAATCCATAAAACAATGTCTATTAAGATACTGACCGAACACATTGGCAAGGAAGACCTCGCCCCGATTGATGCTTACATGAAGTACGGCGGCTATCGCGCCGTGGAAAAAGCCGTGAAAACACTGACTCCCGACGAGGTGATAGAGGAAGTGAAAAAGTCCGGCTTGAGGGGCCGCGGCGGGGCGGGCTTCCCAACGGGCATGAAATGGTCGTTTCTGGCCAAGCCCGAAGGCAAACCGCGCTATCTGGTTTGCAACGCCGACGAATCGGAGCCGGGCACTTTCAAAGACCGCCACCTGATGCGCTACAATCCACATTCGCTGATTGAAGGCATGATTGTGTCGAGCTACGCCTTGGGAGCCAACACTTCGTACATTTACGTGCGGGGCGAGATGATGTTTGTAATCCGGATTCTTGAAAAGGCCATCGCCGAAGCGTATGCCAAAGGTTTGCTGGGCAAAAACATCATGGGAACCGGTTATAACTTGGATTTATATGTGCATCCGGGTGGTGGCGCGTATATTTGCGGCGAAGAAACGGCCCTGCTCGAAAGTCTGGAAGGCAAGCGGGGCAATCCGCGCAACAAGCCGCCTTTTCCGGCGGTTTCGGGCCTGTACGGCTGCCCTACAGTGGTTAACAACGTTGAGTCCATTGCCGCTGTAACTTGGATTGTGAACAATGGCGGCGACGAATATGCCAAAATCGGCATCGGCAAAAGCACCGGAACCAAACTGATTTCGGCTTGCGGAAACGTCAGGAATCCGGGCGTTTATGAGATTGAAATGGGCCTTCCGGTGGAAGAGTTTTTATATTCGGATCAATATTGCGGTGGCATCGCCAATGGCAAACAATTGAAAGCATTGGTAGCGGGCGGCTCGTCGGTGCCGATTCTGCCGGTGAACCTGATTACCAAAACCGCCAACGGCGAACCCCGGCTGATGAGCTACGAATCATTGTCGGACGGCGGATTTGCCACCGGAACCATGCTCGGTTCGGGTGGTTTCATTGCTTTCGATGAAGACCAGTGCATTGTGCGCAACACTTGGAATTTCGCGCAATTCTACCACCACGAATCATGCGGGCAATGCAGCCCCTGCCGCGAAGGGACGGGTTGGATGGAAAAAGTGCTGCATCGCATAGAACACGGCCATGGCCATATGCACGACATTGACTTGCTGGTGGATGTGGCCAAGAAAATAGAAGGCAACACCATCTGCCCGCTTGGCGACGCGGCGGCCTGGCCGGTTGCGTCGGCCATCCGTCATTTCCGCCATGAGTTCGAGTGGCACGTGAAGTACGCGGCGGAAGCGTCGAAAAAAGGGGCGGTTTACCGTGGAGAAACAGTTCTGGTTTGAAAATAGTATCTTTTCAATCATCAAAACCTCAGTGTTATGCTGGACTTACCAATCATGGGTGTGAACGCGCCGAGAGAACACCAGAGAGTGATTACCCGCCTCTCCGGGGAGTTGTATTATCTGTACAAAACCGGCATGATTCCATTTGAGCCATTTTCAGAAACAATGATTGACGATGGCAAAACCAGTCCCACGCCCGACATCATTCTGCTTGACAACGAAACAGACAAAAATGTAGTCATTGTCGAAATCACCACAACAATAGGAGAAAAAAATGATTTCGAGAAGGTAAAAGACTTAGTTGAGCGGTATGACGTGAAAGAAGGTTTCACGTACAATTACAAGAAAGGCACGTGGCGCAAATACAGACGTGGCACAGGCGAAGTGAAAGATGACGCTTCATATTGCGATGTAATCGGTTATGATTTAAATGCTTTGCTGAAAAGCCCCTTTTGACAAATTGTGCATCATAAAAATGCCATAAACGCTAAACCGGGGTTTTGCCATTTGGAAAGATACTATTTTCAATGTGCGCGGTTCATCATCCCACATCAGACGTTATTAATTGACAGACAATCAAATGGAAAATACAGCACCCCAGCTATTCAAAGTGACCTTCGATAACATCGAAGTGGAAGTGCCGCCGGGAACGACGATTTTGCAGGCCGCCCGCCAAATCGGGGCGCACGTGGCTCCGCCCGCCATGTGCTACTACAAGTCATTGAAAGGAACGGGCGGCAAGTGCCGGGCCTGCCTGGTGAAGGTAACCGCCGGATCGGCCAAGGATCCGCGGCCCATGCCCAAACTGATTCCGTCGTGCATCACCACGGTGCAGGATGGCATGGTGATTGAAAATACGGTTAATGAACAGGTTTTGGAAGCCCGGCGCGGCGTGGTGGAGTTCCTGCTCATCAACCATCCGCTTGATTGCCCGATTTGCGACCAAGCGGGCGAATGCCACTTGCAGGATTTTGCCTTTGAACACGGCCGCGTGACGCAGCGTTTTGAAGAGGAACGCCGCACCTTTGAACGCAAGGACATTGGCCCGTACATTCAACTGCACATGAACCGCTGCATCTTGTGCTATCGATGCGTATACACCGCCGACCAACTCACCGACAAACGCGTACACGGCGTGATGAACCGGGGCGATGTGTCGGAAATCAGCACGTACATTACCGAAGCGATTGACAACGATTTTTCGGGAAACATGATTGATGTGTGCCCCGTGGGTGCGCTGACGGATAAAACATTTCGTTTCAAGCAGCGCGTCTGGTTTACTAAGCCCGTGAGTGCCCACCGCGACTGCGACAAATGCTGCGGCAAAGTGACGCTCTGGTACCGGGGCGACGAAGTGCTGCGCGTGACCGGACGCAAAAACCAGTGGGGCGAAGTGGAGGAATTTATCTGCAACACGTGCCGCTTTGAAACCAAAAAAACCAGCGACTGGACAATTGAAGGCCCGACCAAAGTGAGCCACCAATCGGTGATTTCAGCCAATCACTATGAGAAAAAAGTGGTGCCCGAATTTGGTTTCAAACAAGCCAAACAACAATACAAACTCATTGACGACTTGCCGCTGCAACTGCCCGAAGGCCAAGAAAAACCCGGTGCGGTTGTGATAAGGCCGAATGGGAAATAGGCGGGTTTCGCCTTTTCAAAACATACTATTTTCAATATGTTAGCTACAATTAGATTATGAAACTAACACTAACTATTATTCTCCTACACCTGTACTTAACAATTTATGGACAGACCGATTTATATATGCCGATTGAATTTAAAAAAGCATATGAAAATAAAACGCGATCATACGATGGAAGTCCGGGTGAAAATTATTGGCAAAATTCGAGCTCCTATACTATTGCAGCAGAAGTAGAACCTGGCTCTTGGAAAATAAAGGGGAATGAAAGTATTGTATATACCAATAGTAGCCCTGATAGTCTGCAAGTAATTGTTATCAAAACCTACCCAAATCATTATAAAAAAGGGGCAGCAAGAGCAAATCAGGTTCCATTGGAAACGCTTACTGATGGAATGATACTAACTAATTTTACCATTGACAATATTCCTTTTTCGCTCAAGGATAGTCCTAATGTTAGAAATTATAGCACCTATACTGCCGTAAGGCTAGCCAATCCGATTCCTCCGGGTAGTTCTATTACTTTGGGTGTAAACTGGACTACAGAAATGCCTTCGACTTATGTGAATAGAATAGGGGTGTGTGACCCTTACAGTGCCTTTGTTGGGTACTGGTATCCACAAATTGGAAGGTATGATGATATCGATGGTTGGGATAAAATGGAGTATTTAGGATCACAAGAGTTTAATAATGATTTTGCTGATTTTAATGTGAACGTTAAAGTACCGGGGGGATATTATGTTTGGGCAACAGGAACATTGCAAAATCCCGATAAGGTATTAACAGCAGAAGAACTGCAGCGATATAAGAAAGCTAAAACGTCCGGTAGCTCAGTAACTATCATTCCGGGTACTACCTCTCCAATTAAAAGTGAAGGGGAAAAAACCTGGCATTACACACCAAAACCAATGTTAAGGACTTTGGTTTTGGTGTGAGCAGTACTTTTAAATGGATAAGCAATGCAGTAATCATTAAGTACTTGGGTAAAATTACTTTAGATTAAAATTGGAAAAATTGATTTTCACATTTTTTCCTAAATTAGCTAGAAACCGATTAACTGCATAGAAAAGTGAATCTTTTTCGAGGTAGTCCTCGGGGTCTATCCA
>JAYWIH010000136.1:0-9673 GCA_043789005.1 Sphingobacteriales bacterium | reverse complement strand
TGGATACCTTAAGTTACAAGACCATCTCGGCAAACAAAGCCACGGCCCACAAGGATTGGGTGGTCATTGATGCCGACTCGAAAATACTGGGACGCTTGGCCAGTGAAGTCGCCAAAATCATTCGCGGCAAAAACAAGCCTAATTTCACCCCGCACGTAGATTGCGGCGACAATGTGATCATCATCAACGCCGAGAAGGTGCGCCTGACGGGTAAGAAAATGACCGACAAAGTGTATGTGCGCCATACGGGCTATCCGGGCGGGCAACGCTTCAAGACCCCGCGCGAGATGATGGCAAAGAACCCCGCAAAAGTGGTCGAGATTGCGGTGCGCGGAATGCTGCCGAAAAACCGGTTGGGAAGCAGGCTGTACACCAACCTGTACGTATATGCCGGAAACCAGCATCCCCATGAGGCGCAACAGCCTAAAGAGGTAGTGATAACAACCTGACCCCCAAGCGGCTCCCCGTATTGCGGAAACCAAGTACAAGACACCAAAGAATAAACCGTAAAAAAATGGACATGGTTAATACCATAGGCAGACGGAAAACATCAGTTGCCCGCATTTATCTCCAGCCCGGCAAAGGTGATATCACGGTAAATACCCGCGATATAAAGGAATATTTTCACACGGAAGTGTTGCAGACCATTGTGAACCAGCCTTTTGCCACCATTCAGGCATTAGGCACTTACGACGTGAAAGCCAACATCAAAGGTGGCGGAACCACCGGCCAAGCAGAAGCGTTGCGCATGGCAATTGCCCGCGCCTTGTGCGAAGTGAATGCCGAATTCCGTCCCGCACTCAAGAAAGAGGGTTACCTCACCCGTGACCCCCGCATGGTGGAACGCAAGAAGTATGGCCGCCGCAAAGCACGCCGCCGCTTCCAGTTCAGCAAGCGTTGATACCAGCACCAGCCGTCAGGCATTGTGCGGGTTTCTTGGTGGTTTGAAACCGAATACATAAATATTTTCCTCTGATTGCGGCTTACAGAGACCGGTGTCGCAGTTATGCTACCCTTTAACCCAACAAAATGGCTCAGCTAAAGTACAAAGACCTTTTGGATGCCGGTGTGCATTTTGGCCACCTTACCCGCAAATGGGATCCGCGCATGGCTCCGTACATCTTCATGGAGAAGAACGGAATCCACATCATTGACTTGAACAAAACCCTCGCCTCTCTTGATGAAGCTACCGAGGCAATCCACCAGATGGTGCGTTCGGGACGCAAAATCATGTTCGTTGCCACCAAAAAGCAAGCGCAAGAGGTGGTGACGGAAGAAGCTAAACGCCTTAAAATGCCGTACGTGACGGATCGGTGGTTGGGTGGAATGCTCACCAACTTCGCAACCATCCGCAAGTCGCTAAAGAAAATGGCTTCGATGGAGAAGCTGATGAAAGAGGAATCATACACGAGTATCGCCAAGCGCGAACGCCTGATGATAACCCGTGAAAAGGAAAAGTTGGAAAGAGTCTTGGGCGGCATTGCCGACTTGACACGCTTGCCGGCTGCCTTGTTTGTGGTGGATGTCAAACGCGAACACATCGCCATATCGGAAGCCCGCCGTTTGGGAATCCCGGTGATTGCCATGTGCGACACCAACTCAAATCCCAATTTGGTTGACTTTTCGATTCCAGCCAATGATGATGCTTACAAGTCCATTTCCCTGATTACGGCTGCCATTGGCAAGGCGATAGAAGAGGGACTCATGGAACGCAAGCAAGACAAGGACGACCAAAAGATACAGGACGAGGAAGTAGCCAAACGCCAAGTGGACGAGCCTGCCACTGAAGTTACGGCCACAGCAGAGGTGTCCGCAGACGAGGAAACAGTTAACTGATCGGGTTACACAAGTTCTTATCTTGAAAATTGAACATTGATTTCTTCAGTGTTCAATTTTTTTTAAGTACCCAGTCCATTGGCTGCCATTTCTTGACCTTGGTCGCAATGGATTTCCGACGCGGGTTTCGTACTTTGTGGACATACTATTTTCGAGAAACCAAGTCCGCACGGAAACCGCCAATTTCAATGGTTTCCGGTTAGGCCATGCCAAGTTTTTCCACTCCGACTTTATTCTCAAACACCTAAATCTTTACTATTTATGGCTGCTATTACCGCACAAGAAGTGAACAAACTCCGGCAAATGACCGGCATGGGAATGATGGATTGCAAACAAGCCCTTACCGAAGCCGAGGGCGATTCTGAAAAGGCGATTGAGATACTGCGTAAAAAAGGGGAAAAAATTTCCGTCAAACGCGCGGACAATGAAACAAAAGAAGGTATTGTTTCCATACATATCAATTCGGATCAAACCGAGGCCACCATTTTTGGCTTGGCCTGCGAAACCGAATCGGTTGGCAAAAACACTGAGTTCCAGACCTTGGGCCAGAAAATAATGGATGTTGCCGTTGCTGAGAAACCGGCGGACAAGGACGCGTTGATGGCGGCCAAACTGGATGGTGGCAGAACCGTGCAGGAAGCCATTACCGAATTGACGGGCAAAATAGGTGAAAAGGTTGATGTGGTGGGCTATTCGCAGCTCTCCGCCGAAAAAATCGTGACGTACTTGCACAGCAATTCCAAAATAGGCGTGCTGGTGGCCTTGCAAAATGTGAATGGTGCCGATGTGGCCGAAGCGGGCAAGGATGTGGCCATGCAAATTACGGCCATGCGTCCCGTGGCTTTGGACAAGGATGGCGTACCAACGGATATTGTAGAGAAGGAAATCGAGATTGGTAAGGAGCAGGCCCGGGGCGAAGGCAAACCGGAAGCGATGCTGGAAAAAATCGCGCTGGGAAAACTGAACAAATTCTACAAGGACAATACCCTGCTGAACCAGGAATTTATCAAAGACAACTCCAAAACCGTTGCCCAGATGTTGGAGGGCGTTCACAAGGGTTTGACCGTTTCGGCTTTCAAGCGTGTGCAAATCGGATAATCCATCCGGGTTTTGCGTGAAACAAAAAAATCCTTCCGCTCGGAAGGATTTTTTTGTTTCACGGGTGGCCGGGTTTCAGCTTTCAAAAACATACTATTTTCAGAACAACCGCGCGTTTTCCACGATTTCGGGCGTGACCTTATAGAACTCCTGGTGGATATTGAACGGCTCGCCGTCGGTGGCGCACCGGCTGTATTCGCCGTTTTCCTGCATCGCGTACGCATTCACATTGTCGCGCAGGTTGTAGTCCAGCACATTTATGGCTTGTTGGCGGCTGCTGGGCGAAGCAAACAAAAAGAGCGACTCAATGCGGCGGTCGAAACTGCGCACCATCATGTCGGCACTGCCGCCGTACACTTTTGGCTCGCCATTGTTATGGAAATAATACAGCCGGGCGTGTTCCAGAAAATCGCCGACGACCGAACGCACCGTTATGTTTTCACTCAGCCTGGCGCGGCTAGGCCGCAGGCAGCATATTCCCCTGACAATGAGCTTGATGGGTACACCTGCTTGCGAGGCAAGATACAATTCGCTGATGCTTGCTTGGTCTTCCAGTGAATTTATCTTGATGACGATTCCGCTGGGCAAACCCTTTCGCGCATTGTCGGCCTCTTGGCGCATCAGCCCGATCAGTTGGTTGCGCATATCGCGCGGAGCCGTAATCAGGTATTGGTAATGGTTGGGCAGCGAGTGGCCGGTGATCACATTGAAAAACTCCGAAACATCCTGGGCATACGTCTCGTTTGTGGTCAGCAGCCCGATATCCGTATATATCTTGGAGGTGTCCTCGTTGTAGTTGCCACTGGACAGGTGCACATAACGGGTCACCCCGTTGCCGTTTTTGCGGACAATGAGCAGCAGTTTGGTGTGGGTTTTGAAGCGGCTGATGCCATATACTACAAAACAGCCGGCCTTTTGCAGTTTTTGCGCCTCCCGGATGTTGTTTTCCTCGTCAAAACGAGCCTTCACCTCAAACAGCACCGAAACGTGCTTGCCACTCTCGGCGGCTTTGAGCAACGCCGCCGTCACACGCGATTGTTTGGCGAGGCGGTAAATGGTGATCTTGATTGCCAGCACATCGGGGTCTTCGGCGGCTTGCTCAAGCAGGTTCACAACCGGCTCCATGCTGTTGTACGGATGGTGCAGCAAAACGTCCTGTGCCTTGAGCAATTCAAAAATTGGCTTTTCACTGGTCGTATCCCGCAAATCGAGTGATTGTACGGGCGGCGGAACAGCGGGTATGCGGCTGCGGAACTCCTTGTGCCCCACAATCTGCCAAAAACTGGTGAAATCCAGCATTCTGTCGGCCACAAACACATTGTCGTCGTCCAGTTCCCAGCGGTTCTTCAACACTTTCATCATCCAGTACGACGCACCGGCTTCCACTTCAATCCTTACCACGCGGCCCGTGCGGCGGGTCTTAAGCTTCTGCCTCACTTCCTCAATGAAATCGGCTTCCACGTCGTCACTTTCTTCGAGCGTGAAATCGCCATTCCGCGTGATGCGGAACAGCGTGACCGAAGTAACCTCCACATTGCGGTACAATTTGCTTATTTCCGACCGGATGATTTCCTCAATCGGAATGAGCACGATTTGGTCTTCGCGGTATATTTCAAAGAAACGCGGCAGGTTTTGCGGAATCTGCACAAACGACAGCCGCTGCCCTTCACGGCTGTCGTCTTTGGTGACCACGCCAAAAATCAACACGCGGTTCACCAGAATCGGGAAGGCGTGGTAGCCGTCAAAGACCATGGGCGTGAGCATCGGGAAAATAGTCCGCATGAAATACGCCAGCACATCCGAACGCTCGTCTTCGGTCAGTTCGTCGGGTTTGGCAATAATCAGGTTGTTGAGTTTGAAGAGCGGCTGCACGTGCATCTTGAACTCATCCTGCTGATCCTTGAAAAACGCCTGCGCCGTGTGCAACAGCGTTTTGCGAAACGGAACCTCGCGCAAGCCCGAATAATCCACGCGTTCCTTGCCGTAGTCAATATAATTATAGAGGCTGCCCACGCGAATCATGAAAAACTCGTCGAGGTTGGATGCCGTGATGGCCAGGAATTTGAGCCTTTCAAACAAGGTGCGTTCGGTGTCCTTGGCTTGGTCCAGCACGCGCCAGTTGAACTGCAGCCAGCTCAAATCGCGACTGATGTAGTTGCTTTGCTCAATCACGCTGGTCACCTTGTCGCGCAGCAGCACATTGTCGCGCAGTTTGAAAAGCGGCTGCAGTAGAAATGAAAAGGGCGGTGAAACCTGCCCTTTCTTTTCGTTCTCTTTATTTTCAGGAGGATTGGTCACGACGGAAAAATTTTCGGAATTGATGAATCAGGATGCGCGAGACAGCATATCAGGCAATTTAAAATGCAATGCTTGTTGATACCTTGGCGGGGTTTGGCGGTTTTAAAACATACTATTTTCACAACGCGGTTTTGTGGTAAGTCTGTGCCAAAGTGATTTCGCAATCCAAGAGCTGGCATAGTTCCTCACTCTGGGTGAAAACCGTGTTCAGCCACTGGTTTGGCCCGCTGGTGCGCGTGTAAAGCTCGGCGCGGGTTTCGTTTTGCCACACAATCAGGTATTGCCTCAGCGACGGAATGGTCTTGTAATGTGTCAGCTTGTCAATCAAATCATTGTCGGCATTGCTTCCCGAAAGTATTTCGACCAGCAACACCGGATTAATTGTAGCCTCCATGTTTTCGCTCAACCGTCGGCACTGCTCCTCGCCTTCCACCACCATCAAATCAGGATAATACAGGTTGTGCGTGCCATCGGCCATGGGAACGGACAGCATCCGGTCGGCGGCGTACACGAAATAATCCTTGCTGGCCAAACACACGCACAATGCGCCAAATATGTTCGACGCGATGCGTCCGTGTTTGCGGGAGGTGTAGGGCATGGGAACGGTTTCCTCGTGGATGTATTCGCTGCGGGTCTTGGCATGGAACTCCTGCTCCAAATAATCCTCCAGCGAAACGAGTGTTTTAAGCGCGGCCATACATCGGGCGGGTTTGGCGTATTGAAAAGATACTATTTTTAAAGCGGGATTTGCACACGGCTGACCGGGTTGCAAATCCCGCTTCGGTCACACGTCCACTTTGGCGTATTTGGCGTTTTTTTCGATAAACTCGCGGCGCGGAGCTACTTCGTCGCCCATGAGCATGGAAAACAGGTGGTCGGCTTCGGCGGCGGAATCAATGGTGACCAATTTCAGGCTGCGGCGGTCCGGATCCATGGTGGTTGACCACAACTGCTCGGCGTTCATCTCGCCCAAGCCCTTGTACCGTTGGATGCCAACCGAGTCTTCGCGGCCTTCCTTGGCCAGTTCCTTCACGGCAATGTCGCGCTGGTCGTCGTTCCAGCAGTAGCGTTCCTCCTTGCCTTTTTTCACCAGATACAGCGGCGGCAGCGCAATGTACAGGTAGCCGTTTTCGATGAGGGCTTTCAGGTAGCGGAAGAAAAACGTGAGGATTAGCGTGCGGATGTGGCTGCCGTCCACGTCGGCATCGGTCATGATGATGGTTTTGTGGTAGCGCAGCTTGTCCATGTTCAACGCCCTTTCGTCGCCATCCTTGCCAAACGACACGCCCAACGCCGTAATCATGTTCTTGATTTCCTCGTTTTCGTAAATTTTGTATTCCTGTGCCTTCTCCACGTTCAGGATCTTGCCGCGCAACGGCAATATGGCTTGGAATGCCCGGTTGCGGCCCTGCTTGGCCGTGCCGCCTGCCGAGTCGCCCTCCACCAGATACACTTCACACACCGACGGATCGGTTTCGGAGCAGTCGGCCAGTTTGCCGGGCAGTCCGGTTCCCGACAACACGTTTTTGCGCTGCACCATTTCGCGGGCCTTGCGGGCGGCGTGGCGGGCCTGCGCCGCCAGAATCACCTTGTTCACAATCTGGCGGGCTTCGCGCGGGTGTTCTTCGAGCCACGTTTCCAGCATTTCGGATACGGCCGAACTCACCGCCCCGGCCACGTCCGAGTTGCCGAGTTTGGTTTTGGTCTGCCCTTCAAATTGCGGCTCGGCCACCTTCACCGAAATCACGGCGGTCAATCCTTCACGGAAATCGTCACCGGCAATCTCAATCTTCATCTTTTCCAGCATTCCCTGCTTGTCGGCGTAGCTTTTGAGCGTGCGCGTGAGGGCGGCCCGGAAACCGGCCACGTGCGTGCCGCCTTCAATGGTGTTGATGTTGTTGACGTACGAAAACACGTTTTCCGAATACGACGTGTTGTAGTGCAACGCCACCTGCACCGGAATCGTCTTGTCGCCTTCCATGTAAATGGCCTCCGGAATCAGCTTTTCGCGCGTCGAATCCAAGTATTCCACAAACTCGATCAGGCCGCCTTCCGAATGGAATTCCTCAACGACCGGATTGCCTTCCTCGTCCTTTTCGCGCAGGTCGGTGAGCCTGATACGGATGCCCTTGTTCAGGAAAGACAACTCGCGCAGGCGCGTGGCAATGGTTTCAAACTTGTATTCGGTCACCGTGAAAATCGTGTCGTCGGGCTTGAAGGTGACGGTGGTGCCGGTTTCGTCGGTCACGCCGATTTCCTTGACCGGATACAGCGGCTTGCCAATGTGATATTCCTGCTGGAAAATCTTGCCTTCGCGCCGAATTGTGACCGTCAGGTGCGACGAAAGCGCGTTCACGCAGCTTACGCCCACGCCGTGCAACCCGCCCGAAACCTTGTAGCTGCCCTTGTCAAACTTGCCGCCCGCGTGCAGCACCGTCATCACGACTTCCAATGCCGAGCGGTTTTCCTTTTTCATGATGCCCGTCGGTATGCCGCGCCCATTGTCCGACACGGTTACGGAATTGTCTTCGTTGATGGTCACCTCAATGTGGCTGGCGTGTCCGGCAAGAGCCTCGTCAATCGAGTTGTCCACCACTTCCCATACCAAGTGGTGCAGGCCCCGCGCACTGGTGTCGCCGATGTACATTCCGGGGCGTTTGCGCACGGCCTCAAGCCCTTCCAAGACTTGGATACTTTCTGCGGAATAGGAAGCTGCGGGTATTTCTGCAACAAGTTCATTCATGTTTGTTTGGTTTTTTGTGAGTTTAACGAGGTTTCGGCAACCGGGAGGATACTATTTTCCCCGTGGGCAAAAGCCTCCGTATGCCCTGTGTTTACCAACGTAAAGTTACCTATTTTTCCGGTCTTTCGGAAATGCCGGGTTGGGTGGCCGAAGCGGCGGCAGCCACCTGAAACCCGGAGTTGAGTGTGGCAAAATAGTATCTTCCGGAAAGCCCAAACCCCCGGGTTTCGGCGGGTGTTACACACTGATGTTACGCAAAGTTTTGTCCAGCCCGTCATTGCGGGCCCGTCATTGTGAGGCACAAAGCAATCTGCTCGGTTCCGTCGGCCCGCAATGTTCCCGTTCGGGTGTGTCCGGCGCGGAAACAGCCTTGCGGGGCGGCTTTTGGCGCGCCTGCCCGTGGACGGATTGCTTCGTTCCTCGCAATGACGGTTCTTTTGAGCCTGCGTAACATCAGTTACATAAACGCAACCATCACACGCGGATGAAAATATTGCGGCGGTACAGCACCAAGCCGATGGCCCAAAAAAGCAGCACGTGGGCAATGGCAAACAGCAGCGAGCCGTTCAAATCGCCCGCCACGGGCCGGAACACCGATTCGTAAAGCCAGCCGTACAAGTTGGCATCGCCAACACGGATGAGGCTGTAAAGCTTGACCCACACGCCCGAAAGCACGAAAATGAACAGCGGATTCTTGCCGAAAACCACGAAAAATCCCGTCCAGCGGCGGTAGCCTTTCACATCAACCAAAAAAATGAGAACGGCCAGCAGCGTCATGGCCAGGCCGGTGGTGTGCAGCACGTACGGACTGCTCCAAAGCGGCTTGTTGATCGGGAAAAACGCGTTCCAGCACAAGCCCGCGAAGATGGCCAAGCTGCCCAAAATCAGTAAATGCGTCAGTGTTTCGTAGGAGTTGCCGCGTTCGCGGATGAGCCTGCCCGCCAGAAAGCCGAACACCACCGAGGCCACGGCGGGCATGGTGCTGAGCAAGCCTTCCGGGTCAAAGGCGATGTCGCGGTTAAGGATTTCGCTGAAATAGCCCTTGTACAAGTGGTCTTCGCCCAGCAGCCAGCGGTCGAGTTTCAGCACGGCGTTGCCTTCCAGCGTCAAGTCGCCGAAGGCCAGCAGCACCGCCCAATAGCTTGCCAGCAACGCGCAAGCCACCACAAAAGCCGCTCTGGGCTTGAAAAAATGCGCAATCAGCGCACCGCCGCAGTAAGCCAGCGCAATGCGTTGCAGTACCCCGAAAATGCGCAGGTTTTCGAGTTGCTTGGGCACCAGCGCATCGTCCTGCCATTTCACAAACGGCAGCCAGTTGAGCAGCAGCCCGATGCCGAAAATCAAGGCCGTGCGCGTGAAAATCTTGCGCAGCACCCCGGCATGGCCCCGCGCCGCGTATTTGCCGATGGCGAAACTCAAGGCGTTGCCCACCGCAAACAGGAAGAACGGGAAAACCAAATCGGTGAGCGTGCAGCCATTCCATTCGGCGTGTTTGAGCGGCGGGTAGATATGCGCCCAACTGCCCGGCGTGTTCACCAAAATCATCCCGGCCACGGTCATGCCCCGGAACACATCGAGCGAGAGGAAACGCGGCGCGGTGGTTGGGGCATTGGCAAGGTCGGTGGCGGAAAGGGTCTTCATCGGCGGTTGGGGCGTTGGTTGCGCACAAAGTACGCAAAGCCGCTACAAACCGCAATC
>JAYWIH010000135.1:0-9711 GCA_043789005.1 Sphingobacteriales bacterium | reverse complement strand
GATGCGAAGGGGAACATGCATCCGACCCGAAAACGTGTTTTTTTTAGCGAAATAAAAGTGGGAGCCAAAGGCGTTGTACAAGGCGTAGCCGATACCTCGCCGGTTTTCCTGCGATACCTGACCAAGATAGGGCTCGGCATCGGCAGTGAATTCGAAATCACTGACCGCATTGAGTACGACCAGTCGGTGGAGTTGGCGGTACGGGGACGCATGATTGCGATGTCAAGGGAAGCCGCACAAAACGTTTACACGCTGGAATGAACCCGGGGAAATAGTATCTTTTAAAGAGGCAAAACCCGCACATCCGCATTAACCAGATAAATAACCAGACCGAATGTCCCGCCACCACCACGTCCCCTCCATCCTATTATTACTGTTGCTGGCGGTGGGCGGCTGCCGCCCCGAACCCGCCAAGCGCAACGGACGGTTTACGGTAGTGGCCACCACGGGCATCATCGCCGATGCGGTGCGCAACATTACCAAGGATTCAGCCGATGTGTCGGCATTGATGCTGGCCGGTGTGGATCCGCACCTCTACAAGGCGACCGTGCGCGACATTGAGGCAATTGCCGGAGCCGATGTGGTGTTTTACGGCGGCCTGCACTTGGAAGGGAAGATGCAGGACGTACTCCGCAAGGCCGGACGTTTCAAGACCATCGTGGCCGTAACCGACGGCATATCGCGCCAAAAACTCATCCGGCTGACGGAAACAGGCGACAACTACGACCCGCACATCTGGTTTGATGTGCAACTGTGGCGGCAGTGTGTGCGGCAAATGAGCCGAACCTTGCAGGAAAACGATGCGCCAAACGCGGGTTACTACCAGCAGAACACCGAAACCTACCTCCGCAAACTTGATTCGCTGGATGCCGAAACCAAAAACAGTATCTCCCGGATTCCCGAAACCCGGCGTGTGCTGATTACCGCGCACGATGCGTTCGAATATTTCGGACGGGCGTACGACATGGAAGTCAAGGGCTTGCAGGGAATCTCCACCCTGTCGGAATACGGGCTCAAGGACGTGACGTTGATGGTGGACATGATTGTGCGGCGCGACATCCGGGCGATTTTCGTGGAAACATCCGTGCCCCGAAAAGCCATTGAAGCCGTGACCGAAGGCTGCCGGGCACGCGGCCATCCCATCGTGATTGGCGGCAACCTGTATTCCGATGCCCTCGGCGGGCCAGGCTCCGGGGCAGACACCTACGAAGGCATGGTTTTGGCAAATCTCCGGACAATCACGGAAAGCCTGAAATAACCGGCTTGGCAGGTGGGTTTCACCTTTTTGAAAGATACTATTTTGAAAAGACACCATTCCGATACAATACCATTCCAACGGATCCGTATGGACAACGACAAAACAGATGACCACATAAACGGCAGCGCACCCGTCGTTGAAATCCACGACCTCACTGTCAGTTATGACCGCCGCCCCGTGCTGTGGGGCATTGACCTGAAGCTGCCCGCTGGCGCGGTGGTGGGCATCATCGGCCCGAACGGGGCGGGCAAATCCACGCTGCTCAAGGCCATGATGGGCTTGGCCCCAGCCAGCAGCGGCCACATCAGCATTTTTGGCGAACCCTTGGAAAAAGTGCGCGACCGGATAAGCTACGTGCCGCAACGCGAATCGGTGGACTGGGATTTTCCGGCCTCCGCCTTGGATGTGGTGCTGATGGGGCGTTACGGAAAAGTGGGGCTGCTGCGCCGCATCCGCCAGTCAGACCGCGAAGTGGCCATGGAATGCCTGCGCAAAGTGAACCTGGAATCATTCGCCCACCGGCAGATTTCGCAACTGTCGGGCGGGCAGCAGCAACGGGTTTTCCTGGCCCGCGCCCTGGCCCAGGATGCGCAGCTTTATTGCATGGACGAGCCGTTTGCCGGCGTAGACCAAGCCACGGAAACGTCAATCGTGGAGATTATGCGGGGTTTGGCGCGGCAGGGCAAGACGGTAGTGGTGGTTCACCACGACCTGCAGTCGGTCACCTCCTATTTCGACTGGCTGGTGATGCTCAACGTACGGCTGGTGGCCAGCGGCCCCACGCCCGCCGTATTTAATGATGCGCTGTTGCAGGAAACGTACGGAGGCAAACTCACATTGCTCTCCAATGTGGCCGAACTGGTGAAACAGGGCGGCTATCCAGCGCGGGAGAAATAACAAAAGAAAAATGGGCAAACCGGAAAAGCCCGATCCCACGAATGGGTTTGGGCTTTTCAAAAGATACTATTTTCCGGACATGAAAAATAAGGTTAACTTATATAAACTTACAAATATAAATGCAATAATGTAAACTATGATAACCACACCCCATGGATGATTTCTCCTTTGCCGACCCCAACATCCGGTACGTTACGCTGGGCTGCATCCTGCTTACGTGCAGCGCGTCGGTGGTGGGCTGTTTCACGCTGCTGCGCAAAAAAGCCCTGATCGGCGATGCGCTGGCACACGCGGTGCTACCGGGCGTGTGCCTTGCTTTCATGCTGAGCGGCGAGAAAAACCCGATCTACCTGTTGGTCGGCGCATTCCTGACGGGCTGGCTGTCCATCTTTGTCATGAACTTGATTACCAGCCGCACCAAAATCAAGGAAGACACGGCCATCGGACTGGTGCTTTCGGTCTTTTTCGGGGCGGGAATCCTCATGCTCACCGCCATCCAGCAGCAGGGGAATGCCGCCCAATCGGGCCTCGACCGGTTTTTGTTCGGCAAGGCCGCCTCACTTGTGCAGGCCGATGTAGTTACGTTCGGCATTGTCAGCGTAATCCTGCTGGTCACTATCTTCCTGTTCTACAAGGAATTCAAACTGCTGTGTTTCGACGCGGCTTTTGCCAGGAGCATCGGCCTGCCCATCCGCCTGCTGGAATGGGTGCTGACCAGCCTGACCGTACTGGCCGTGGTGACGGGCATCCAAGCAGTGGGCGTGGTGCTGATGGCGGCCATCCTGATCACGCCCGCCGCCGCCGCCCGCTACTGGACCGACCGGCTGGCTATCATGCTCCTGCTCACGGCGGTGTTTGGCGGGGTGGCGGCGTTTGTGGGCGTGTACATTTCGTTCCTCTCGCCCGCCATGCCCACCGGCCCGTGGATGGTGATGGTCATTTTCGCGATTGCCCTCGTGTCCTTTACCTTCGCCCCGCCAAAGGGGATGTTTTACCGCTGGAACCGCCAACGCCGGAACCGGCATCAGATTGCGGAGGACAATATCCTGAAAGCCCTCTTCCAGATGGGCGAACAGGACGGCGCGTTTTTCGGGGCCAAGACAACCGGCCAACTCATGCGCCACCGGACCATGCCCGATGCCCGGCTGACCGGGAAACTGCGGGATCTAGTGCGCGAGGGATACATTAGCCGGGAAGGCGACGCGTGGAAACTGACCGGCGAAGGCAAGGTCCGGGGTCAGCGCATCACGCGGCTGCACCGGCTCTGGGAACTGTACCTGACTCAGTACCTGCGCATCGCTCCCGACCACGTGCACGACGATGCCGAAATGATCGAGCACATCATCACGCCCGAAATCGAGGCGCGGCTGCAGGAACTGCTGCAATACCCGCAACGCGACCCGCACCAAAAGGAAATTCCGAAGTAAAAGTGGCGGGGTTCATGATTTGATTTATAAAAGTAAATTAATATTTGTAAATAATTATCATTCGCGAAACCACCGCCGGAAAACAGTACGTTTCAAAAGCACCAAACCATTCAACCATTTTAATCATTCAGCCATGACAAGCTTCTGGATCATTCTCACCGGTTCATTGGTGGCCGTCAGTTGCAGCCTGCTCGGCTGCTTCCTGATTTTGCGCCGCATGGCCATGATCGGTGATGCCATTTCGCACGCAGTGCTGCCCGGCATTGTCATCGCCTTCCTGCTCAGCGGCAGCCGCGAATCCGTGCCGATGCTCATCGGGGCCGGACTGCTGGGTTTGCTGGCTACTTTCCTGATTGAGTTTCTCCACACCAAAGCCAAGCTCCAGACCGATGCGGCCATCGGCATTACGTTCACGTGGCTTTTCGCGCTGGGCATCATTTTGATTTCCGTGTTTGCCGGACAAGTGGACTTGGACCAGGACTGCGTGCTGTATGGCGAAATAGCTTACGTGCCCATTGACCTGCTCCTCTCCCCCGGCGGCCTGCTGCTCGGCCCGAAGGCGGTCTGGGTGGTGGGCAGCGTTCTGGTTATCATAATAATTTTTATCATAACATTTTACAAGCAACTGTTCCTGACCACCTTCGATCCGGCCTTTGCCGTTTCGCTGGGCTGGTCGGCGGTGCTGTGGCACTACTTGTTAATGGGCGTGGTTTCACTGACTACGGTGGCGGCCTTTGAATCTGTGGGCGCGATACTGGTGGTGGCGTTTCTGGTTGTTCCTCCGGCCACGGCCTACCTGCTCACGCACCGGCTCAAAACCATGCTCTGGCTGTCGTGCCTGATTGGCATTGTTGCCACGGTGCTGGGCTACGGATTGGCCATCTGGCTCAACGGCTCAGTCACGGGTGCGATTGCCACCGTGTCTGGCATCATTTTCGGGCTGGTGGCCATCGGGAAAAACAGTATTTTCGGGAAAGCCCAAACCCCCTCCCCTCTCGCGGCTGTGGGTGTAGCGGAATGACTTATCCGTACGCAACGGTTTACTCATCCAAGAGTGCGACCCGCCCTTGAAAAAAGTTATCTTTGCCGTCTCAACCTGAAGAACCCGTAAAATTGGCAACCATCGGCACGGATATTTATGAAGCCAAACGGCTGCTGGAAAGCGGCGAGGCCATCGGCATCCCCACCGAAACCGTGTACGGCTTGGCCGCCAATGCCTTTGACAGCCAGGCGGTTGCCCGGATTTTCCAAGTCAAGAACCGTCCCACTTTTGATCCGCTGATTGTGCACACCGACAGCCTCGACAAAATCGGCGGGTTTGTGACGGATATTCCGCCGCTGGCCCGGCAATTGGCCGCGCATTTCTGGCCCGGCGCACTGACGCTGCTGCTGCCCAAGAAAGCCATCATTCCCGATCTGGTCACCGCCGGGCTTGATACCGTAGCCGTGCGCATTCCCAGCCATCCGCTCACGCGCCAACTGCTTGGCCTGCTGGCCTTTCCGGTGGCCGCCCCCAGTGCCAACCCGTTCGGATACCTCTCCCCTACCCGCGCCGAACACGTGCAGGCGCAACTCGGCGACAAGATTCCGTATATCCTCGATGGCGGCGCGTGCGAAGTGGGCATCGAGTCCACGATTGTCGGGTTCGGTCACGGCCAGCCCGTCATTTTCCGGCTCGGCGGCATTTCCGTCGAACGCATTGAAAACGTGGTCGGCGCGGTGCGGATGCTGCCGCATTCCACCGCCAACCCGCAGGCTCCGGGAATGCTCGAAAGCCACTACGCGCCGCGCAAGCCGCTGCTGCTCAACGATTTGCCCACCGCACTCCGGCAATTTCCGGCGGCGCAAATCGGATTTCTGGGATTTTCCGGCCTCGCCATCCAACTGCCCGCCCAAAACCAGTTCCTGCTTTCCGGGAGCCGCGATTACGCCGAGGCCGCCCAAAACCTATTTGCCGCCCTGCGCCAACTTGATTCCATGCCCGGAATCTCCATCATCGTGGCCGAACTGCTGCCCGAACAGGATTTGGGCCGCGCCATCAACGACCGGCTCCGGCGGGCGGCGGCCAGGTAGCACCGGCGGGTTTGGCGTTCCTGAAAGATACTATTTTTGACCTCCATCACGGATGACAATTTATTTGCGATTCCGGTGGCGATAGCCTTGCTTTGCGCAATAGCCGTTTTAACCGCCCAACGCTCACCCATTCAGCCATTTGTAATCCGTAAAAACTCATGACCACACTGGACCAATACAACTTTGCCGGCAAGAAAGCCTTGGTGCGCGTTGATTTCAACGTGCCGCTGGACAATAATTTCTTGGTCACTGACGATACGCGCATCCAGGCCACGATCCCGACCATCAACAAAATCCGCAAGGATGGCGGCTCGGTGATTTTAATGTCGCACCTGGGCCGCCCCAAAAACGGCCCCACGGACGAGTTTTCGCTCAAGCACCTGGTCAGTTTCTTGGATGATGTTTTCCAAACGCAAGTGAAATTTGCCAGCGACTGCATTGGCATCGAAGCCGTGCAGAAGGCCGCCGCCCTGAAACCCGGCGAAATACTGCTGCTCGAAAACCTGCGCTTCTATAAGGAAGAGGAAAAGGGCGACGTGGCTTTTGCCGAAAAGCTTTCCAAGCTGGGCGATGTCTGGGTGAACGATGCCTTCGGGACGGCGCACCGCGCCCACGCCTCAACGGCGGTAATCGGGCGGTTTTTCAAGGATCGCATCTGCGGCTACGTGATGCAGGCCGAACTGGACAATGCCCAGAAAGTACTCGACAACGCTGAACGCCCGTTTACGGCCATCATGGGCGGCGCGAAGATTTCGGACAAGATCATGATTATCGAAAAACTGCTCGACAAGGTGGACAACCTGCTGGTGGGCGGCGGCATGGCCTACACGTTTTTCAAGGCGATGGGCGGCAACATAGGCTCCTCGCTGCTGGAGGCCGACAAGGTGGAACTGGCCGGTGAACTGATTGAAAAGGCGAAGCAGAAAGGCGTGAACCTGCTGCTGCCCGCGGATTCGGTGATTGCCGATGCGTTCAAGAACGATGCCAACCGGAAAACCGCCGACAACACGCAAATCCCCGATGGCTGGATGGGCTTGGACATCGGCACCGAGGCCAGCGAGGCGTTTGCCAAAGTGATAGAATCGTCGAAAACGGTGCTCTGGAACGGCCCGATGGGCGTGTTTGAATTGCCAAATTTCGCCAAAGGCACCATCCGCGTGGCCGAAGCGGTGGTCAAGGCCACTGAAAACGGCGGCTTCTCGCTCATCGGCGGCGGCGACTCGGCGGCGGCGGTCAACAACCTCGGCTTCGGCGAACGGGTTTCGTATGTGTCCACGGGCGGCGGCGCGCTGCTCGAATACATGGAAGGCAAGGAACTGCCGGGCGTGAAAGCGTTGGAATGAACGGCAAATAGTATCTCCCGAAAACCCGAAACCCATACCGTGGCGCGTGTCTTCACGCTCCACCAGTCCAATCATCCACGGCTTGACCGGCCATGACACGCACCCGACTATCTAATGTTTTTCAAAAAACAATACGTTTGCAAACCCCAAAACCCCGCCCGGCCGCGTCTTTCTGCCGGACGGGGTTTTGGGGGATACTGTTTTGAAACCGCCACGGCTGGCACGGAATTGTTAGCGTGGAAAACGTACACTTTTCAAACAATCACAACCAATAACTACAAAAGCCATGGAAAATAAAAAGCCGGGGGACAAGGGAGATTACGGCATCACGCCGACCGAAGAAGAAAAGAAACGCCTGATGGGAGAAGAGGAGGAAGCGCAACCAAACGCAAATGCCAGCCAAGAAAACAGTCGGGAAAATGGTGACGAAAACGATGCGTTGGAAAGCGGCGACAACGATGATCAGCGCAAGTTCGACGCTTCCATCCGCGAGCAGCAGCAAAACACCGGCCGCACAGTGGGCGGCGAGTCGTGAACCAAGCGGCAGCGGGTTTGGCAGTTTTGGAAGATACTATTTTCTGATTGGGTCAGTGAATTGACTAACTGGTAAACTGTGCCTGCGCTGTTCGATTTGATACGACGTTAATGCTGAACGTACTGGCTGGTGCGGCTACGAATTGCTTGTTTCTGGATGACCTTTTTAACCAGATCGGACAATTTGTAACACCACCTAAAATATGGATGAAGAATTATTTTTTGATCTCAAAATAAATATCTCTCGATAAAATAGTATAATTTCCATTCTTTTTTCTTTCTTCGACTTTAAAGTTTTCGACAAACCCTCTAGTGATGCTGTCTCTTAAAGATAATTTAGGTACAAAAATTTTAAAATTACCGTTAGCAACGAAGGTGTCTACCTTAGATGAGTCAATTAGATAAAATTGCCTATCAAAATCTCCTATAATAATTTTCATCCCTTTAAATACAGGATTCCTTAATGTTACCACTATACCTGTTTCGTCCATTTTGTCCATATCAATCAATGGAGAACTACTGACAGTATCTCCGCGCTGGGATAGTTTGACGTAACCATTGTCGTATGTTCTTCCTCTGATAAGTTTATAATCAACTATAAATTTTATTTTACCACTATCCTGTTCATAATATTCAACATATTTTCCATTCTTGAGGCCGTTAAAATAACGTTCCATTTTATGAATGTTTCCGTTTTCATAAAAGTAAAAGCCGATTCCTTCTTTAATGTTATCTCTATAGTTCTGCATGAACTGCACTTTTCCACTAGAAAAGAATTGTTTGGATTGACCATTCCATTTCCAGGATTTTAGTTTTACTGTTAGCTTCGTCTTTCCATTAGGGTAGTACTCTGTCAGTAAACCATCCCCTTTGTCGCTTCTTCTCTTAAATTTCCTGAACACAGTGCTGTCTTTGTAACGTTCAACTATAATTTCCTTTTCTTTTAGATCAGCCTCTTTTACATTTTGTGGACTTTTACAGGATAGAAGACTGAAACACCATAATCCAAGTCCTATAGTTATTGAATTTTTAAGTTTCATTATATGGTTTATATTGGTCTAACTGTAGCAGCTTTAATAGGAGTATTTATTTGAAATGCCGACACTAAAATAAATCAATAATAACTTTTAAGTAGGTCATTATAATTAGTTTAGATTATTTTATAATTTTGTCCCATGGGACGAGTAAACACACCGCAATTAACAACGGAAGCCAAAACCGCTTTGGAAGAAGGCTTCAGAAGAGGTAGAAAACACGCTTTTCGGCTCAGATGCCAATTAGTCCTTCTCAAATCAGAAAATCGCAAATCCAAAGAAGTGGCCGGGATAGTAAAAATGTGCGAGATGAGTGTAAACAATTGGTTATTTCGATATGCCACCGAAGGCATTGCAGGATTAGAAACAAAACCAGGCAGAGGCCGCAAGCCTTTAATTGATAAAAGCAGGGACGAAGCCTCGGTTTTGGCATCAGTGAAAGCCAATCGGCAGCGATTGCAAACAGCCAAAGCCGAATGGGAATCCCAGAGTGGCAAATCTGCCAGCAGAGATACACTTCGTCGTTTTTTAAAAGTGTTGGCGGACGATACAAGCGCATAAGGAAAAGATGTAGGACAAAGCCGTGCCCTGTGTGGTATGACTACAAGGTCGAGAAGCTGGCAGAACTGGAAAAGTTGTCTAAAACAGGCTTGATAGACCTTTTTTATGGTGATGAAAGCCACGTTTGTAGCGAAGGGTATGTTCCCTATGGCTGGCAATTTCCAGATGAGAAGGTATGTATTTTGTCTGAAAAGGGGCATAAAATAAACTGTTTTGGATTGATTAATCGTTCCGGTCATTTTCATTGGGCAACTACTGAGGAATCGATTGACTCGCTGTTTGTCAAAGAATTTCTTGATGACTTGTCATTGAAAATCAAGAAAGACACTTTTTTGGTTTTAGACAATGCAAGCATACACAAGGCTAAAATCATTGACCAATGCCTTCCTGTTTGGGAAAAAAGAGGTCTCTTTGTTTTTTATTTGCCGCCTTATTCACCTCATTTAAATCTTGCCGAAACCGTTTGGCGAAAGATGAAAGCAGAATGGATAGACCCCGAGGACTACCTCGAAAAAGATTCACTTTTCTATGCAGTTAATCGGTTTCTAGCTAATTTAGGAAAAAATGTGAAAATCAATTTTTCC
>JAYWIH010000134.1:0-9730 GCA_043789005.1 Sphingobacteriales bacterium | reverse complement strand
TTCGCACTTCGTCCTCGTATTCAAAATGCTGTCTTTCAATGAGTTGTCATGATTTTTTGGTTCAGCAATAGTTAAAACTAATTATAGTCAGGTACTTACCAGCCAGCTTTTTGATTTGTCACTGGAAGAACTGCTTCAGATTCCAATCAACAAATCGAGCCGGGAATTAAAACTTTATGGATACATCAATACAAACGCCGAAAAACAATTCGGTTTTCCCAAGATAGATGGCGAAGGAAAAACCAGCAGGGAAAACGACCCGTTTGCCTGGACACCCGTAAAGGCTTTCCATTTGTACGGGTCCGCTTATTTATCCGACAACATTGACGTGTTGTTTAACCTTGCCTATGCAGATGAAAAAATCGAGGTGAGAAACGCGTGGGGAAATTTCAAGCTGAACCGTTTCTTGCAAGCAAGGGTGGGAAAAATGTACCGCAGGTTCGGGTTATACAACGAACGCCTTGATCAAATACCGACATTCGTGGGAATTGAACCGCCTGAAATCTTTGACAACGACCATTTGTTTGTCACACGCACGACCAATTTCATGTTGCACGGCAACGCCGACATAAGTAACGGCAATTTTCAGTATTCGCTGACCACTGAAAACGGAGAAGGGGGCGAAGCACTGGGTATCGTTCCGCTGGGCTGGGATTTCAGGTTTAAATCCGACCAACGTTCATTTATCGTGGGCACTTCTGGCTTCACAAGCAGCCTCAATGGCCGCCGAACCACTTCTTCGACAAGTTTCGGCGATGGTCCGCCGAAAGGGGGCATACTGCCTTGGATGGATGGCGACCACTTCTTGCTGACCGGTCTGTTTGTTGAAAAGCAGATGGGAAAATTCCATGTACAAGCCGAATATTGGAACGCCAGACACGATGCCCTTAGAAACCCCGACCATGTGCTCACTATTGTCAGGGAAGCGGGAATCAACGCCACGCAGCGAAAGAATTTCTTGGGTGCCAGCAGCGACAAGCCAGACCAGTCCCTGGTTGTTGGCGATGTGCTGGTGCCGGTCAAATACAACGTGCAGACCTATTACATCCGGTTGTCTTATAACATAGAAAGCAAAATAGGGCAGTTTGTGCCTTATATGTTCATTGATTGGATGAGACACCCCGAAGCCATCAGCAAAAAGGACTTTGGCGGCGACAAAGAGTCGGGTTTGGCCGACAACGGTGTTTTTACCAAACCTTCTCTGGGTGTCGTTTACCGGCCCATTCCATCGGTGGCCATCAAGTTGGATGGCAGCATGCACTTTCAGCGTTTCAACGGCCTTCCTGAAAGATACCCAGAGGTGAGGCTTGATTTTTCGTGGGCGTTTAAAAATTAAATGCACAGGCGGCAGATGGTTTTTGGCAAGATTTTGAGCCTTGCCAAAGATCTTTCCGCAAAAAACTTCAAGGGCAGGGGTGTTTTTTTTATTCCGTGTCCAGTGTTTTAAATAGCAGCCGCCAAATGGTGGCTGTTGCTGTTTGCGGGCTTGCCCATACAAGCATCATCTCAGATTTTCGGGGTTTTACGGAGAATAAAAGTTATTGGCTACCTTCGCCGCAAGCAAACCCCTTTGCCATGGCCCGGTACATCAATCCGTTCTCGGAAGACGAGTTGCAGACCGATTTCGACAAGTGGCTGTTTTTCCTGAAAAACTTGGAGAAACTGGATGGTATTCCGCTCCAACTCCGGAACCGAATCTTTGAAAAAGCCTTCAACGCCGCCCAAATCGCCCGTTTCCAACCCGAACAAGTGCAGGCATACGAGACTTCGCTGAAGTATTACCGCGACCTGAAAAATGTGATTGACACCGCCTTTGACCAAAACGTAGCACTGGTGGCCCTCAACGCCATCCGCGAGGTGCTGCCCGACGAGTTGATTGCCCGCCTGACGGGCCTGGATATTGAAGCCATCCGCGCCATGCGCCAAACCCACTGAATTTCAAACCCTTAATCTCATATCCGTTCCTATGTCCAAGAAAATCATGCTCGCCTTTGCCGTGCAGTCGCTGCTACTCAATGCCTCGGCCCAAGTTTCGCTCTTGCAGTCCGGACCCATGGTGGGCTATTCCGATTTCAAGGAAGTGGCGTTGTGGGTGCAAACCAAGCAGGCCGCCGAGGTGAAAATAGTATATTTTGAAACCGGCAAACCCACCATCCGCTTTGAAACCGAAACTGTGCGCACCACCAAGCAAAAAGCCTTTGCCACGCACCTCCTCGCCGACCAAGTGCAGCCGGGCAAGCGTTACACCTACGAACTGCACATCAACCGGAAGAAAGCCGCACGCCCCTATCCGCTTGAGTTCCAGTCGCAAACGCTGTGGCAGTTTCGCACCGACCCGCCCGACTTCAAGTTTGCCACGGGCAGTTGCGCCTACATCAACGAATCCGAATACGACCGTCCGGGCAAGCCGTATGGCTCTGATTATGAAATATTCACCACCATTGCCAGGCAAAAACCCGATTTCATGCTGTGGCTCGGCGACAACACCTACACCCGCGAAGCGGACTGGAATTCGCGCACGGGCATCCTGCACCGCTACACGCACACACGCAGCAACGCCGAAATGCAGCCGCTGCTCGGCTCGGTACATAATTACGCCGTTTGGGACGACCATGATTACGGCCCCGACAACTCGGACCGGGGTTTTTGGAACAAGGATCTGACGCTGGAAGCCTTCAAGGTTTTCTGGGCAAACCCGAATTACGCGCTGGGCGAAAACGCGGGCATCACCGGCACTTTCCAGTGGAACGACGTGCAGTTTTTCGTGCTCGACAACCGCTGGTTCCGCGCCCCCGACCGCAACAAACTCGGCGAAAGGCCGATGCTGGGCGAACAGCAACTGCAATGGCTGATTGACAACCTGATTTACAGCCGCGCCGCGTTCAAGGTCATTGCCATGGGCGGGCAAGTACTGAACCCGGCCCCGCTGGAGGAGAATTATGCGGACTATGCCGGGGAGCGCGACCGGCTGCTGAAAGCCATCGGCGATGCCAAAATCCCGGGTGTGCTGTTTCTGGATGGCGACCGCCACCATACGGTTTTGTCCAAAATGGAACGCCCGGGCACGTATCCGCTTTACGACCTGACGGTCTCGCCCCTGACGGCCGGTGCGCATGACCCTAAGAATGAGGCCAATACGTTGGCCGTGCCCAACACATTGGTAACCGAGCACAATTTCGGGCTGATTGAAGTCAAAGGCCCGCGCACCAACCGCACCATGACCATCCACATCCATGACAAAGACGGCAACGAAAAATGGAAACAGGAAATCAAGGCGACGGATTTGAAATAACGGCCCCCCAACCCCTGAAGGGGGAGTTTTTACTGGCTCCCCCTTCGGGGGCGGGGGGGGGGCTTTTTGCCATCATTGTGGCTGGGGGCAGCGGCACACGGATGCAAAACCCGGTGCCCAAGCAGTTCATTGCCATTGGCGGCAAACCGGTACTCATGCACACCTTGCAGCGGTTCCGCGACTTTTCGCCGGATATCCAGATTATTTTGGTGCTGCCCGAAAGCGAAACGGCTGCTTGGGAAACCCTTTGCCGGGAACACAATTTCCAGGTTCAGCACCGCACGGTGGCAGGCGGTGTCACGCGGTTTGTGTCGGTGCGCAACGGTTTGGCGCAGATTCCAGACAATCACGGCTTGGTTGCCATCCACGACGGGGTGCGGCCGTTTGTGCCGGTTGCGGTGATTGCCGCCAGCTTTGCCGCCGCCACCACCCACGGCACGGGCATTGCAACGGTTGCCTGCAAGGATTCTGTAAGGCAAATTACTGATACACAAAGCGTTGCTTTAGACCGCAGCCGGATGCGTCTGGTGCAAACGCCGCAAACGTTCCGGGTCGAGTTGCTCAGGCAAGCCTTTGAAAACGCCCCGCACACCGATTTCGCGGACGATGCTTCGGTGGCCGAATCCGCAGGTTACAAAATTCATCTGGTGGAGGGCAGTTATCAAAACATCAAGATTACCACGCCCGAAGATTTGCTGGTGGCGCAGGTGTTTGTGCGGGCGGGAATGTGAGGGTGGGAAAATAGTATGTTTCCAAAAGCCCAAACCCGCCTGCCATCCACCCTTTGCGTGTCCGGGCCAACCTTTAATGTGGCAAAAGCAGCCGCAACAAATAAGGACAAATACTTTCGAAAAATGACCTAAAATTCCAAAAATAGTAAAATAAGATTTTTTCTTAAGTCTTATTTTACTATTTTTGCATTTATATGGCATTAAATCCGTTTTCAGAAGAGCAAATCATCGCAAGGCTCCAATTTGAGAATCCTTGGTGGGCAACCGGCAGTTTGGACGGCTATTACCAGTCTTTCGAGCCACGCCTTTATTTTGGCCTTTTTTATCCGTTAGTAAAGCATACTTTGGTTCACCGGGCCACCGTGCTTATGGGGCCGCGCCGGGTTGGCAAAACAGTAATGCTCTACCACACCATACAAAAACTGATGGCCGAAGGTGTGCAGCCACAGAAAATCCTCTATGCCTCCATTGAAACACCCATTTACAACAACATTTCGCTGGAAGCACTTTTCACCATGGCCCGGAAGGCTTCCGGAAACATGGATACCGATGGCTGGTTCATATTCTTCGACGAAATTCAATACCTCAAGGATTGGGAAGTACATCTCAAAACGCTGGTGGACTCGTACCGCCACACAAAGTTTGTTGCCAGCGGTTCGGCGGCGGCGGCCCTGAAACTTAAAAGCAACGAAAGCGGTGCGGGCCGCTTCACGGATTTCATGCTGCCGCCCCTCACCTTTTACGAGTTCATACACCTCAAGGACTTGGCCACGTTAATAATACCCGACACCATACATTGGAAAGGAAACATCGCCTTGTTCTCCGCCACCACCAACATTACCGAACTCAACCGGCATTTCATAAACTATGTGAACTTCGGCGGCTACCCGGAAGTGATTTTCAATCCCGAAATACAAGGCAATCCGGGAAGGTTCATGAGGGCTGATATTGTGGACAAGGTATTGCTGCGAGACCTGCCCGGCCTTTACGGCATACAGGACGTACAGGAGTTGAACTCGCTGTTTACCACCATTGCCTGGAACAGCGGGCAAGAATGCAGCATTGATGAATTAAGTAAAAGTAGCGGTGTGAGAAAAACCACTTTGCGCCAGTACCTGTCTTATTTAGAAGCGGCTTTTTTGGTGCATATCGTAAAAAGGATTGACCAGAAAGCAGGCCGCTTCCAACGGGATAATTTCTTCAAGATTTACCTTACCAACCCGTCTTTGCGGAGTGCCTTGTTTGCACCGCTTACCGCCGAAGCCGATGGCATGGGATCAATAGTGGAAACGGCTATTTTCAGCCAGTGGATGCAGCGCACTTCCTTTATACCGTATTATGCCCGTTGGAAAAATGGTGAGGTGGACTTGGTGAATATCAGCCGCAAAACGAACAGGCCAGAGTGGGCGGTGGAGATAAAATGGAGCAACCGGTATTTTGAAGCCCCCAACGAATTGAAAAGCCTTGCGTATTTCTGCCAGGAAAACAACCTTCCCCAAGCCCTGTCCACCACAATTGACAAAACGGGAATCAAACAGTACAGTGATATTCAGATCCAATATCTGCCCGCATCTGTCTATGCATACAATGTGGGGAAAAACACGTTGGAGAGTCAGAAATAAGGTATTGTTTCAAGATTCCACAGCATCACTGCCCCGGTTTGGATTCAGGGTAAAGTGCATTGATGTTCCTGATGCACGAAACAGACCCGCAAAATAGTATCTTTTCAAAAGCCCAAACCCGGCAGATTTGCAAAATCCGCTTGCCGGGCTTTTTCGCTATTTTTGCCGGGGCAAAAATGCCTTTCCACCGGCTTTCCATCTTCACATTTCCCACATTGCACCTTTTGTTCTTGATTCTTTTCGGCGTGTTTGCGGGCAGCGTGGCGGTTTCGGTCTTTTACAACCTGTATTTTTTCCGCCGCCTCATCGCCCACGGAAATAGTATGTTTCCAAAAGCCCAAACTCCCCGCTCCGATTGGCCCGGTGTTTCGGTGGTGGTTTGCGCGCACAACGAACGCGCAAACCTGAAAAAACTGGTTCCGGCCTTGCTGCAACAGGACTACCCGCATTTTGAAATCGTGCTGGTGGACGACCGTTCGGACGATGGCGGCCATGATTTCCTGGTTTCCCAATCGCTGGCGCACCCGCAACTGACGTTGGTGCGCATTGATGAAACGCCCGGCCACGTGGCGGCTAAAAAACACGCCCTCACGCTTGGTATCGGCGCGGCAAGCTACGAGATACTTTTACTGACCGATGCCGACTGCCTGCCCCAAAGCCGCCACTGGATTGCGGGCATGGCAGCACACGTAGGCACGCAAAAGCAATTGGTGCTCGGTTACTCGCCATACCGGTTCCGGGGCGGACTGCTCAATTTCCTGATCAGGCACGAGACTTTCTACACCGCCGTCCAGTATATGTCGTTTGCCGTGGCCGGGCTGCCTTACATGGGCGTGGGGCGCAACCTGTGCTACCGCAAATCGCTTTTTGTGGAAAATGGCGGTTTCAGTTCGCATTTAAGCACCGTTGGCGGCGACGACGACCTGTTTGTGGGCGAAGTGGCGACGCGCCACAACACGGCCATTTGCCTCGAAAAGCCGACTTTCATGGTTTCGGAACCCAAAGAAACTTGGCGGGCATGGCTGCACCAGAAGCGGCGGCACTTGGCCGCCGGCAAAAAATACCGCTTGCGCCATCAATACCTGCTGGGGGTTTTGTCGTTTTCGCAGATACTATTTTGGCTGGCGGGGGCAATCCTGCTGGCCAATTTGGCGTTTATGCCTTTGGTGCTGGCGGGATTTTTGGTGCGAATGAGCTTGCAAACCTTTATCTTGCGGAAAATTAGCGGGCGGTTCAACCACCGGGCACACTGGCTTGAATGGTGCGCTTTCGACCTGCTATACACCCTTTATTACGTGCCGGTCGGGGTCTGGGCTTTATTCACTAAACGCGTCTCATGGAAGTAGGCAAGGAACCGGGTAAGGAATTCTCCGCCAAAGCCCTGGAAGATTTCAAGCTGGTGGATCAGGCGGGCGATGGCGACCAAAAGGCATTTGCCGAGTTGATGAAGCGGTACAAAAAGCCGCTTTACCACACCGTGCTGAAAATGGTGCGCAATGTGGACGATGCCGAAGACCTGACCATCGAGTCGTTTGCCAAGGCGTTCCGCAACCTGGACAAGTTCAAGAAGGATTTCAGTTTCAGCACGTGGCTGTTTCGCATTGCCACCAACAATTGCATTGATTTCCTGCGCAAAAAACGCCTCGAAACCACCCGCATCGCCGGTTCGCTGCGCGACAGCAATGGCGACGAAATAGCGATTGAAGTGCGCGACACCAACCTGAACCCGCAGGAAGAAGCCATTCGCGACCAGAAAAACCAGATTCTGCGGCTGATTATCGGCAAGCTGCCTCCCAAATACCAGACCTTAGTGAACCTGCGGTATTTCCAAGAACTGTCGTACGAGGAAATCGCCACCGAACTGCAAGCCCCGCTCGGCACGGTAAAGGCGCAACTGCACCGTGCCCGCGAACTGCTCTACGACTTGGTGAAAGACAAACAGGAACATATTTGACAGCGGCGGGTAGTTGGCGGCAGGCAAACCGGTATCGCCTTCGGCATTGTAATGTAGAGACGTTGCATTGCAACGTCTGCTGCGCAACGCAACATTTCCCGCGCCGCATCTGAAACCGCAATATCAGTACTGGCAAATGTCAATAATGAAAATGCCCGGAACGGAGACGTTGCATTGCAACGTCTCTACATTTTGAAAACGGCAAAAACAAAACGCATTTGGACATCATCCTCAAATACTTCCCCGGCCTCACGCCCCTGCAAATCCGGCAGTTTGCCATGCTGGGCCCGCTGTACGCCGAATGGAATGAAAAAATCAACGTGGTCTCGCGCAAGGACATCGAGCAGCTCCACGAACGGCACGTGCTGCATTCGCTGGGCATTGCCAAAGTGGTGGCTTTCAAGCCTTTCACCGAAGTGCTGGATGTGGGCACGGGCGGCGGCTTTCCGGGCATTCCGCTGGCAATCCTGTTTCCCGAAGCCCAATTCCACCTCGTGGATTCCATTGGCAAGAAGATAAAGGTGGTGCAGGAAGTAATCCGGGCCTTGGAACTGAAAAACGCGGTTGCCGAACAAATCCGTGCCGAACAACTCACCTGCAAATACGACTTTGTGGTGAACCGCGCCGTGACCAACATGGCCCAACTGCACAACTGGGTGCGCCACAAGATAAATAAACCCTACCAGCACGAGTTGCGCAACGGCATCCTGTCGCTCAAGGGCGGCGACCTGACCGAAGAACTCACCGCCGCCGGTGTGAAACACAAGTTGTTTCCGCTGGACAAGTATTTTGAAGAGGAGTTTTTCGCCACCAAAAAAGTGGTGTACGTGCCGGTGTGAGAAGAAATAGCCCCAGTTCCGAAGGGGAACACAAACATAAGAGGCAGAAGCAGTTGGCAGACAAAAAGCCACTCATAATGGTGGCTTTCCAAATGCCAAAACCCATTTTTCCGGAACAACAGGATTACTTTTATCTGTGGACTGTTAACCGTAGTCTGTGGACTAAAATAGTATCTTTTAAAAACACCAAACCCCCAAACCTGTCGCATGAAACGGTTTTTCAAATGGTCCGGCGCGATTGTATTATTGCTGGCAATCGTGTACCTCGCCGGGCCGAAGCAGCCCACGCCCCGACTCAACGGAACGCTGCCCGCCGCAACACAGAACCTGGCCGCGCTGGAGACCGAAATAAACCGCTCTGAGACAATGTTGGGTAACGTAAAGCCCGACAACCAGGCCCGCATTGTGTGGGCCGACAGCACGCGAAAGCAGAAAACGCCGTTCAGCATCGTGTACCTGCACGGTTTCGGGGCCAGCCAGGCCGAAGGCGCACCCGTACACACGCACCTTGCCCGGCGCTACGGCTGCAACCTGTACCTGGCCCGCCTGCAAGACCACGGCACCACCGGCGACAGCGTTTTTGTGCGCCTCACGCCCGAAAACTACCTTGCCTCCGCCCAACGCGCCTTGGCCATCGGGCAAACCCTGGGCGAAAAGGTGATTGTAATCGGCACGTCGGCGGGCGGCGCATTGTCGCTGTATCTGGCCGCCAACCAGCCCGCCATACACGCGCTGGTGCTGTACTCGCCGGCCGTGGAGTTGTATTCCAAAAGCATCGGATTGGTAAACAAGCCGTGGGGCAGGCAACTCATGCGCACCTTGGTGGGATCTGATTATGTGGATTTTCCGCGCCGCGATTCGTTGCAGGGCCAGTATTGGCTCAACCGTTACCACATCCAGGGCATCATCACCCTGCAAACTTTCCTGGACGAAACCATGAACCGCGACACATTTGCCAAAGTCAAATGTCCGGTTTACTTGGCCTACTACCACAAAACCGAGGAACAGGAAGACAAAGTGGTCTCGGTTCCCGCCATGCTCGAAATGTTCGGTGAGCTGGGCACTCCGGCCACGGCCAAACGCAAGGCGGCATTCCCGAACACCGGCCACCACGTGATTGCGTCTTATATCCATTCCAAAGACTGGTTGGGTGTGCAGGTTGGTACGGAGCTATTTTTGGAAGAAACAGTGCATTTGCAACCGGTGGTGCCGCAGAACCTCACCCCCGGCCCCTCTCCTGCTGAGAGGGGTGAAAAAAAGGAGCCTTTGCTCCCCTCTCAGCAGGAGAGGGG
>JAYWIH010000133.1:0-9840 GCA_043789005.1 Sphingobacteriales bacterium | reverse complement strand
ATACGGGGTTTTGCCTTTTGAAAAGATACTGTTTTCCATGTCTGATGCCGTATTGAAAAAATGCATAACTTGTTGATTATCAAATTGCAACAAGTCTAATAATTATAAGTGATGAGAATTTTTTTGAAAAGCCAGATGAAGAAAGGCGTAATTTTTTAAAACAATCCGTTTTAAAAAAGATAGACCTATTGGCACAAAAGACAAAGCGAAAAAAGTTAGATACCAAAATAGATTTACTCAGACAAGATATACAAGAATTATTAAATCAGAAATTTTTGCGCTGACAAACCTGCAAAACTCCAATCTGTGGCACACAGGACGAGATTTTTAAAACTAATCTGCACAAGCACCTAACTTGAAAAGAAGAGTTTTTTACAGTTGTAATCCTCAAGAAATGAGATACGTAGTCCTGATTGTGAATCTATTGCTTACGGGCTGTATGTTGGTCTTCGCGATTCTGTCCAAATCAGGCGATTTGGATCACATACGGATATTCTTACTTGACCACTATGTCAAGGAAATAATAATTCTATACTTGTTCTTGGTGCTAATTATTTCTTTTCTCGCAAGAGATAAATGGAGGATGTTTAACATGACAATATCTTCGCTGGATCTAATAATCTATTTTTACATGTCAAGTGGTGGCTTTTTCACCGTTGCGTAGCGACAAATCAGTAAAACGTGGCTTTTCTGATAACCCTGTTAAGATTTCAAAACTTCTCAACATCAGATGATGGAAAACATTGCCTCTGGACTTGTCACAAAGTTTTTGACAGCAATACAACTTCATTTTCAACCGTAAACGCCTTCCTACGCCAGCCGGGGCTTCAGTTTGTCCACGCCGACCGCGCCGATGATGATGATGCCGATAATGATTTCCTGCACAAAGTTGGGCACGCCCAATTGCTGGCAGCCGTTGCGCAGCACCGCAATCAATAACGCCCCGATGATGGTTCCGGTGGCGCTGCCTTCACCGCCGCTCAGCGAGCCGCCGCCAATGACCACCGCCGCAATAATGTCGAGTTCCATGCCGACGGCCGCCGTGGGGTCGCCGACTTGCAGGTTGCTGTATTGCATGATAGAAGCCACGCCGACAAACACCGAATTAAGCGCGTAAATGGCCGTGCGGTACACGGGCACATTGATTCCGCAGAGGCGCGCCGTTTTTTCATTGGAGCCGATGGCAAACACATAACGCCCGAAAACGGTGTATTTCAGCACCACGTGCGTCACAATGAACAGCAGCACCAATGCCCACACGCCCGGCGCAAACACCAGCCACGCGGGTTCGGGAAACACCTGCGTCAGGTTTTGCATCCCGTTTTGCGGCGTGGTGATGGTTTGTTCGTTGGCCAGCCACTTGGCCGAGCCACGCGCGATAAGCATGGTTCCGAGCGTGATGATGAAGGGCACGATTTTGAGGTACGATGTCAGCGACCCGGCCACCAAGCCACAAACGGCGCAGACGGCAATGGCCGCCAATGCCGCGATAAGCGTCTGGCCACCCGTAACTTGCATTGCGGCCGCATCTGAGATATCAGCGGGCAGGAACGCCTTCAATACCACCGCCACCACCACCGTGCCCAGCGCAATCTGCGAACCCACGCTCAGGTCAATGCCACCCGAAATAATGACAAACGTCATGCCCAGCGCGGCAATCCCGACAATCACGGTTTGGGTGAGGATGGTGCGGATATTGTCAAATGAGGAAAACGAGGACGGAGAGAGGATGACAAAAAGCAAAAAAACGAAAATCAGCCCGAAAAGCGGGGCGAATTGGGAAAGGATTTTTTTCATGGATGATCCGAAAAATAGGTTTGACGCAAAGAAAGCAAAGATTTTGGCAAAACAACAGCCTCCCCCAACCCCCTCCGAAAGAGGGGGCTAAAAAAGCCTTTGCAAAAACAGTATCTTTTTAAAATGCCAAACCCGCCCATTCAAAAGCCCCCCTCCTTCGGAGGGGTTGGGGAGGCTGTTGCTCTATTCCAGCAGCGTCAGGATATCCGCTTTTGAAAGCGATTTCACAAACGTTTCTTCTGTTGTGATCAAATCACCGGCAAGGCGGAGCTTATGTTTCTGCAAGGCCACGATTTTCTCCTCCACCGTGTTTTTGGTGATGAATTTATAGGTGAACACCGTTTGTTGCTGCCCGATGCGGTGAGCACGGTCAATGGCTTGCGCCTCAATAGCCGGGTTCCACCACGGGTCGAGGATGAATACATAGTCGGCGGCGGTCAGGTTCAGGCCCAGACCACCGGCTTTCAGCGAGATGAGAAACAACTGAATGTCGTCGTTTTCCTGAAACAATTCCACTTGTCCGCGCCGGTCTTTGGTTTGCCCGTCCAAGTAGGCATACATCACGTCCATCTTGTCCAGATGGTGGCGCAAAATGCTCAGGTGTTTTACAAACTGACTGAACACCAGTATCTTATGTCCTTCGCTCATGGCCGTTTCCAAGCGGTGCAGCACATCGGTCAGTTTGCCCGAACCACCGGCGTAGTCGGGGTCGGTCATTTTCGGGTGGTTGGCAATCTGGCGAAGCTTCGTCAAGCCCTGCAACAGCAGCAATTGCGATTGCGCAACGGCTTTCTCGTCCATGTTTTCCAGAATCCGATTCCTGAAAAACGACTTGGTTTCTTCATACACCGTTTCCTGCTCCGGGGTCATGCGGCAGTATTGAAGGTGTTCTATTTTGGCGGGCAGCTCCGTTGCCACCTGCGATTTGTGCCGACGCAACACAAACGGACGGATGATGGTGTGCAGGCGTTGCAGTTTTCGGGCATCGTTGCGCTTTTCGATGGGAGCCATGAATTCGTTGCGGAAAAATGTTTCGCTGCCCAGCAAACCCGGATTGACAAACGACATTTGCGACCACAAATCCAGCGTGGTGTTTTCAATCGGCGTGCCGGTCAGCACCAAGCGGTGTTTGCAATGCAACTGCTTGACGGCCTTGGCCACGTTTGACCCCGGATTCTTGATGGCCTGCGACTCGTCGAGAATCACATAGTTGAACAGATACGCCTTGAGCAGTTCAATGTCAATGCGCACAATGCCGTAGGAAGTGACGATAATGTCATATCCGGCAAATTGCCCGGTGTCTTTGTCGCGCTGCGTGCCCGTGTACGCGAAAACCTTCAAATCGGGCGTGAATTTGCGGGCTTCCAGTTCCCAGTTGTACACCAGCGAAGTCGGCACAATCACCAGCGACGGGTGTGCCGGGTTCATTTCTTTCTGGGCTTGCAGCATGGCCAGTGCCTGACTTGTTTTGCCCAAGCCCATGTCGTCGGCAAGGCAGCCGCCAAAGCCGTATTTTTTCAGGAAGTGCATCCAATTGTAGCCCGCCTTCTGGTAGGGGCGCAACTCGCCGGCAAAGCCTTCGGGCAAGGGAATATCTTCCAGATGCTCAAAATCGCGCAGTTTTTCGAGTTTGTCGCTGATGGAGACTTGCGCCAGATTGTCGCGGTTCAGCTCCTCGACCAAAGCCAAATGGTGCTTGCGGATGCTGACTTCGCCGCCGCCATCGTGGTTTTCCGAAAAGGCAATCAGTTCGGAATACTGGGTCAGCCACGCCTCGGGAATCACCGCGACTTCGCCATTGGGAAGCGTGAATTCGCGTTTCTTGTGCAAAATCAGGCTGCGCAACTTGATGAACGGGATTTCGTACTCGCCAAACCTGACGGTGGCGTACACGTCGAACCAGTCGCGGTTTTCGTTGATTTGGACGCTGATGGTGCTGGTGCCGAAAAAATACTTCTTGCCGTTGGTCACGTGCTGCCCAATCTCAAACCCGATGCCGCGTGTGGCCTCGCCATGTTGGTGCAGCCACGTAAACGCCTCACGCTTGGACAATACAACGCGTCCGTTCTTGATTTCCAAACCGGTTTTTTTCAGCAGGTCAAGTTTTTCGGCTTCGGCGGGCGGCTGGCGACGGATGCGGTGGAAGATGTACGAATCGGCGGTTTTTTTCAAGCTCACAGTCACCGACGGACTGTTCTCGCCGGGTTTGAGCGTCGAGCTGCCGTACCTGAACGACAAATCGAATATCCACTGGCTGTCCGGCTCATCTTCGTCGGCAACGGCCATTGCACCGTTGCCAAAAATCGGCAGGGCAGTTTGTTTGGCCGCCTGGTATTCGGTCAGCGTCAGGATTGGCACGGGCTGGAAAACCTCGGACTTTATTTCAAAGCCCTGCGCATACACATCAAACGAGGCGATGAGCGGCGCAACAAACTTGTGGTAATAGGTTTCCTCCACGCCGCGCGGCACAAGGATATTGCTGCGGTTCAGGAACGGACGCAGTTTTTTGCCGTCGATTTCCTTGGCAAAACTGTACAGCTTGTCGTGCAGCACCAGCCACGCGGGTTCGTCGCAGAGCACAAAGGCATTCTGGAACTGAAAATTGACCTTTTCGCCCGCGTATTTTATGGTCGGGAAGTAAACCGTTTCGGTTTCGTTTCGCCTGAAATGGAACAGCACCGTTGCCTTGTCGGGCAGGGTTTGCACGCGCCGCCACGTCGGGTGGCCGTCGTTGCCCATGATAAAAAGCATCTTGCCGCCGAAAATCGCCAGAATTTTCGCTTTTTGCGCGTCAAGGTAGTTTTCAATGGCCTGCTGGATTTCCCGGTCGCCTTTTTTGGGGTCGTATATCTTGAGGAAAAAATCGGTGATGGTGATTTTCCGGTTATTGAATTTCCTGAAAATCACCTCTTGCTGGATCGAATCCATGAGTCCGATCAGCCGGAAATCGGTGTCGTCCAGTCCGGCGGCAAATTCCTCGGCGTTTTTGGAAGAGATGTTTTGGTTTTTGAGCGTCAGTGTGCCTTTGTCGTTGAGCTGCACCACGAAACTTTCAAACAAATAACCCAAATATTCATGCTGGTAGATGGAATATACGATTTGGAAAGGTTGGTAAGTCGAAACGTTCATGTTTGGTCAAGTGGAATGCGCCGCAAAACCTGAAAATTACGGCAAAAACCTTTGCGTTGCAACAGAAATATTTCCGGTTTGGGGTAGGTGGGTTTGAACTTTTCCAAGGATACTATTTCCGGGTCACCGGCCAAAACCGACTGGCTTGATTGTCACGATTCGTGCGTTCAACGACTTACCGCAAAAACCGGAAACCCCATACACCCAACATCTCGATTTCCGCATGATTACTCCCCCCGCATTGGCCAAAGGCAGCAAAGCAGGCTTGGTGGCTCCGGCCAAAATAGTATCTCCCGAAACCGTCAAACCCGCCGTTGAAATCCTGAAAAGCTGGGGGCTGAAAGTGGTGAAAGGCAAAAACCTGCTTGCCAGCAACTTCCAGTTTGCCGGCACCGACGCGCAACGCACCGCCGACCTGCAACAAATGCTCGACGACGACACCATTGCGGCCATTTTCTGTTTCCGGGGCGGCTACGGAACCACGCGCATCATTGACAATCTCGATTTCAGCCGTTTTTTGGCGCATCCCAAATGGATTGTCGGTTACAGCGACGTGACGGCCCTGCACCTGCATCTGCACAAACTGGGCGTTGAGAGCCTGCACGCCACCATGCCCATGCTCTTTGCCCGCGACTCGGAACGGTCGGTTTCGGGTTTGCAAAAGATACTATTTTCGGGCAAGGATGATTTTAAAATTTCCCTGCAAGGGCGCGGCGGGCGGGCGGGCGATGCCACCGGCCAAGCCATTGGCGGCAACCTGTCGCTGATTGCCACGTGCCTCGGTACGGCTTCAGAAGCCGATTTTTCGGGCAAAATCCTGTTTCTGGAAGACATCGGCGAATACCTGTACCACATTGACCGGATGATGGTGCAACTGAAACGCGCCGGAAAACTCGAAAATCTGGCTGGTCTGGTGGTGGGCCACTTTACTGCCATGCAAGACAATGCCGCGCCTTTCGGCAAAACAGCGGAGAAGATAATCATGGAGGCTGTGGGCGGATACGGCTATCCGGTTGGCTTTGGCTTCCCCATCGGTCACGAAACGGAAAACCTGCCCGTTCCCTGCGGACGGCGGCTCAAACTCACGGTGCGGGCAAACAAAGCCGAATTGCGTAGTGTTACGCATGAAACCACGCCCGCCTGATGCTCGCGGTACGGTTTTTTGAGCGTTAACAACGCACCGTTGCGGCGCACACTGCCGTTGCTCCACCAGTCTGGCCCATACACAAGCAACTTCGATTTCCATGCAAACCTTGTTTTCCCTTGACCTCACGCAGCCCGCCGTGTTCGGGCTACTGTTCCTGATGTTTTTTTTGGCGGTTATTGGCCGGTATTTCCTTCTGTCGGGCGTGTTTCACTTTGTTTTCCGCGTTTGGTTCCCAGCACATTGGCAGCAGCGGCGCATCAGCAAGAAAGCCTATCCGGTGGCGCAGTTCCGGCGCGAAATCGGCTGGTCGCTGGTTACGGCCTTGATTTTTGCGCTGGCCGGGGCTTTGATGGCGGTGGCGTGGCAGCGCGGCCACACGGCGGTTTACTTGGATTTCAGTAAATACGGCGCAATCTACTTTGCGGGCAGTATTCTGGCGGCCATGTTCATCCACGAAACGTATTATTATTGGCTGCACCGCTGGATGCACCAGCCCCAAGTTTTCCGGCTGGTGCATAAGGTACACCACCAAAGCCAAATCACCTCGGCTTGGACTGCGTTTTCGTTCCATCCGCTTGAGGGTTTGCTGGAGGCGCTGATCCTACCCGCCATCCTGTTTGTGCTGCCCATGCACCCGTATGCCATCATCATCCACCTGACTGTCATGACGTTATCGGCCGCCATTAACCACGCCGACGTGGAGGTTTACCCAGCATCCTTTCAAAACCATCCCATCGGCAAGTGGCTTATCGGCGCAACGCACCACCACCACCACCACAAGTTTTACCGCTTCAATTTCGGCCTGTATTTCACTTTTTGGGACAAGTGGGGCAACACCGAAAGCCCCACTTTCAAGCGTGATTTCCAGCAGCGAACGGAGATTCCGAAACCGAAAGCCGGGGGTTGAGGGAGGGTTTGGGTTTTTTGGGGGATACTATTTTGAAAGTCTTTTCCTTATTTAGAAATTAGAATTAGACCTGTTTCCTAAACAAACTGCGTTTTTGAGCTAAAAAATGGTTTTTTATGCCAAAAATCGGCTCTAAGGCCGAAAATTGATTTTGAGACTCTATTTACGGTTATTCAGACGCGTTTATTTAAGAAACAGGTCTATTATTGGAACTCGTATTATTTTATGAACTTCTACTATTCAACGGCTTTAACCATCTGATACACAAATAACTACAACTCTACTTCCCCACCAACGCCTGCAAGTGAACCAGGTATTTTTTGCGGCTTTTGATTTCCTCGCACAACACGCGGGTGCGGCGCGTGGCACCTTTTATGAATTGCCTGCCGTTCAGTGAAAAAATTTCCCCTTCCGGCAAATCCGCTAATGCCGACTTATCCGTTTGTGCGTCAGGCGGATGCAGCACTTTGAACAACGCAATATCGGAACAGGATGAGGCTTTGGGGTTTTGCAGGTAGCCGCGCAACGCCGCCAAGATTTCCGCTGGAAACACAGCTTCATTCAAAACCGGCTGCGCCAACTCCCGGAATGCTGCCTTCCACTCCCTGCCGTGCGGACTTGCATTGCCGGTGCGATTCTGGAAAGCCACCAGATGCGCCACCTCGTGGATGTAGGTGACCAGAAACGCGTGCGGGTTCAAGTCGCCGTTGACAGTGATCTTGTGGCGGTTGTCGAGAAACCGGTAGTCGCCAAACTTGGAGCGGCGCGTTTTGGTAATGCGGAAATCAAAGGCGTACTGCTGCCAAAGTTGGTAGCCGTAGGCCACGGCTGGGGCGGGCAGGTATTTCCGGAAAACCTTCAGGTGGGCGGCGGATTGATCCATTCAATGATAACTATGAAAATATGCGAACAGGTTTTGGCTCTTTGATAAATGCCGTTTTTGACAAAATCAGGAAAATTTCAAAAATTCCAATGTTTGAAAAACATATTCACCAATTTTCCCAAAGTAAATAGCCGATTATATGATCCTCTTTGACTTTAAATAAAATATAGTCATCAGATAAACCCACTATTTTTACTTTTATGATGTTTTCATTTCCATTCGTGAATTTTCTGCTGTAGGAATTAGGGAATAAATCTTTCAATATAGACTCTTCATCGCCAATTCTTATAGATTTGTAATCAAAAACATAGTTCGTGTCGTAGATATCAAATCCGCTAATTAAACCTTGACTTACAGAAAAATTCGATTTGCCGTATACATAATCAAAAAATTCCGAATCATCGAAATCATTTTTTTGCCTGACGATGGTATCTGGTTTGCCCAATTTTGAAAGCAAATTCGATACGTTTGAACGCAGTTTAACATTTGATACCGATATGGCTTCGAGTTTGACAGAATCATACGGAATTGGCTCACCTTGTGAAATCAATTTTTGACTTTCACTCTCAATTTTTAAACTGTCAGTATCACTTGCAATGAAATCGTTGGCCTTTTGATGACCACCATAACCCATCAGCAGTATATACATAAAAAAGATTGAAAACTTTATAAATTTTCTGTTGAAAAGCGGAATATAAATTAATGACTGTGATTCCATAATTCAAAAAAATGCGATTTCGTTAATAAACGTGGTTTGCTGTTCCAAGCAGATACGCAACAGTGGATTACTATCCGGCCCCTACTTCCCCTCAAATTTTGGCTTGCGCTTTTCCATGAATGCCGTAATGCCTTCGCGGTGGTCTTGGCTGGTGCCGGCCACGTCCTGATACAAGGCTTCCCATTCCAGCATTTCCTCCAGCGACGACTGGAACGACTTGTTCAGCATCCGTTTCATCAGCCCGATGGCTTTGGTGGGGGCGTTGGCATATTGGCTGATGTATTGATTCACCATATCGTCGAGTTGAACCGATGGTGCGGTTTTATTCACCATGCCCAGCTCCAAGGCTTCCTTTGCCGGTATTTTCGTGCCCAGCGTTGCCAGTTCAAACGCCTTGGCCGTGCCCACCAAGCGCGGCAGGAAATAACCCGAACCCGAATCCATGACCAGGCCGATGCCCACGAATGCCTCCGAAAAATACGTTTCCTCGGCGGCCACCAGAATGTCGCAGGCCAGGGCCAGCGAGCAGCCCGCCCCGGCCGCCACGCCATTGATGCGGCCAATGATGGGCTTGGCCATGTTGCGCATGGCCAAAATAATCGGGTTGTAGCGTTTGCGCACCTCTGCCGAATACGACGGAATGCCTTTGGTGGCGAATTCCTTCAAATCGGCTCCCGAACAGAACGCCGCGCCGCTGCCCGTAAGCACTACCACGCGCACAGCCTCGTCTTTGGCCACTTGTTTGAAAGCATCCTGCAACTCAAACGTGAGCTTGGTATTCAGGGCGTTATAGACTTCCGGGCGGTTGAGCGTGATGGTGCAAACGCCATCCTGGACTTGGTAAATTAGGTGATTGAACATGGGTTTTCAGGAATGTTGAGTGATATTAAATGTAAAAATCCGGCTCAATGTCTTTGAACCGGATTTTTAAGTTGAAGAGATTTAATCTTGGCCCCCAAACTTTTTGACAGTTTTTATACACTCCTCCAAACTAAAAACGGGCTGTATGTGCTGGGTTTTTGTCAGGAACTCCTGTGAAACATCAGACTTTTTTCGTCCGGTTCCCGTAAAATCCGTGTACTTTTCAGTGTTGGCGAGCCTTGCAATATTTTTCGTCGGTTTCATAGGCATTGGCAATGGATATTTCTTCAATAATAATATTTTCCGTTTCAAAATCCAAAGAGAAACCCATTTGCAAAATGCGCAAGCCGGAATGCCCGATGATATAACTGATTGTTCGGTCAGGATAGAAAACGTGA
>JAYWIH010000132.1:0-2787 GCA_043789005.1 Sphingobacteriales bacterium | reverse complement strand
TTGACATGGACAACGACGGGCTGAAGGATATTTTCATCGCCAACGGCATTGTCAAGAACCTGACCGATCAAGATTTTGTGAATTTCCTCGGCAGCGAGGAAACCATGCGGCGGACACTGGAAAGTGGCGGCACGGATATTCCCGGACTGATTGGCAAGATGCCTTCCGAACCGATACCGAACTATGCCTACAAGAACGGGGGAAACCTCAAATTCACGAACATGGCAACCGAATGGGGGCTGGGCGAACCCGGTTTCTCCAACGGATCGGCTTACGGCGATCTGGATAACGACGGCGATTTGGATCTGGTGGTCAGCAACATCAACGCGCCGCTGGGGGTTTTTAAAAATACTATCTCCCAAAAAGGCAAAACCTCGTACTTGAAAGTCAGGCTTGCTGGCACCGGGCAAAACCGCAACGCTATCGGTGCCAAGGTATTTTTGTACCAGCAGGGCCGCACGCAATACTTGCAGCAAATGCCCAACCGGGGCTTCCAGTCGTCCGTGGACTTGACGATGCTGTTCGGCTTGGGCGGCAACCCGGCCATTGACTCGCTGACCGTGATCTGGCCCGACGACCAGACGCAAACCCTCAGAAACCCCAAAGCCAACCAGACCCTGACGCTGACGCTGACGGCTCCCGAGGCCTCCCCCAACCGGGGGCTTCTGGCTCCCCCTTCGGGGGCGGGGGGGGCTGCCTTCACCGTACAAAACAACCTCGCCTACACGCACCGCGAAAGCAACTTCGTGGATTACAACCGCGATGCCATGCTGAAACAAATGCTTTCCACGCAAGGCCCCGCACTGGCCGTAGGCGATGTGAACGGCGATGGCTTGGACGATGTGTACTTGGGCGGAGCCGCCGGACAACTGAAAAAACTGTTTGTTCAGAAAAATAGTATCTTTTCGGAAGCCCAAACCCCCGCCTTCCTGCCCGACTCCGTGTATGAAGATGTGGATGCGGCGTTTTTTGATGCCGATGGCGACAAGGATTTGGATTTGTACGTGGTCACGGGAAGCAACGAGTTCCTGTCTGGTGCGCCCGAACTCGAAGACCGGCTGTACCTCAACGATGGCAAGGGCGGTTTCACCCGCGATACGCGGCTGCCCAACCTGAAGGAAAACGGCTCGTGCGTGGCCGCCGCTGATGTGGACCGCGATGGCGACATGGATTTGTTTGTGGGCGGCCGCATGGTTTCAGGCCAATACGGCTACGACCCGCCCAGTTTTTTGCTCGTCAACGATGGCACCGGCAACTTTAAGAATTACACCAAACGCTACCTGTCCGACAATGAGTTGGGCATGGTTACCGATGCGGTCTGGCAGGATTTGGACGGCGACCAATATCCTGAGCTGGTGCTTGTCGGTGATTGGATGCCGATTAAAATTTACAAAAACCAGCGTGGAAAAAGCCTTGTTCCTACGGCTCCCCCTTCGGGGGCGGGCGGGGCTTCCGGCTGGTGGAATTGCCTCCAACCGGCTGACGTTGACAATGATGGCGACATGGATTTCATCGTTGGCAACCTGGGGCGCAACAGCCGCATTTCCGCTTCCCCAACCCTGCCCGCCGAACTTTATACCAGCGATTTTGATGGCAACGGAACCGTGGAGCAGATCATCAACTGTGCCGCCGAAGACGGAAAAATGTACCCGATGGTGCTGAAAGGCGATTTGCAAAAGCAGATTCCCGAACTGAAACGCAAGTTTGTGAACTTCAGCGACTATGCCGGACAGCCGATTGACAAGGTTTTCGACGCGGAACAACTGAAAAAAGCCACGGTCAAAAGGGTGACCAATCCCAATTCTTGCCTGCTTATTAATGAAGGCAACATGAAATTCTCCTTGAAACCGTTGCCGCTGGAGGCGCAGTTTTCGCCCGTTTTCGGCATCGAAACGCTGGATTATGATGCGGATGGCAAAACGGATGTATTGCTGGCGGGCAATTTCTTTGATCTGCTGCCCGAAATGGGCCGCTACGACAGCAATTACGGCCTGCTGCTCAAAGGCGATGGCAAAGGCGGCTTTTCGGTGGTTCCCAACCGCGAATCCGGCTTTTTTACGCGGGGGCAGGTTCGGAAAATGAAATCGGCGGCGGGTGCGGACGGAAAAAGGTTTCTGATCCTAGCCAAAAACAATGACAACGCGCAGGTGTTTGGCTACGGTGCCGCAAAAGGTAATCGGCTGGAGGCACGGAAAAAATAGGGCGGGTTTGGGCCTTTGAAAAGATACTATTCTGCGGACTGTCCGCAGGGCTTCGCCCTACATTGATGGATAACGCCCTTTCAGGGTTGTTTTGGATTGGGGAGTTGGCCTTTTTGGTTTTTCCTTGAAAAGCGCGATTTCTCACTGCCCGTCATAGGTGCAATGGGATGGTTCAGGATGAACGCGACAAAATCACCCCGTGTCTTGAACTTTTCGCGAAACTCAGATGGTGAAATACCTGTTTTTAATTTCTTGCTCATACGACAAATATACGGAAAGGATGCGGATAATGCCCTCACTCTCATTGAAAGTAAATGAGATGAATTTGTTTCTGAAACTGTACCCGATCACATAAATGAAGTATTCGGTATCGGAATAATCATAAAACTGCGACTGGTTATAAAAGACGTTTTCAATTTCCTGAACGGAAATGCACTGGTCGCCGAGTTCTTGTAAGTCAAGAAAAGAATAATCGAAGGTAAATTCAGGTAAGTAGGTCATTATAATTAGTTTAGATTATTTTATAATTTTGTCCCATGGGACGAGTAAACACACCGCAATTAACAACGGAAGCCAAAACCGCTTT
>JAYWIH010000131.1:0-9872 GCA_043789005.1 Sphingobacteriales bacterium | reverse complement strand
CCGCTGCTGCAAAAAGGCCGCATTGTGCGCGTGGAGTTTGACGGCTGGCCCGCGTTGCAGTTTTCGGGCTGGCCCAGCGTGTCGGTGGGCACGTTTGCCGGGCGCGTGGCCGTGATTGACTACGTGAACAGCAAGGATGGCAAATACCGGCTGCTCATCACACCCGACACGACGGAAGAAGAGGACTGGCCCGAGCAACTGCGCCTTGGTTCGGGCGCAAAGGGCTTTGTGATGCTCAACGATGTGCCGGTTTGGTTTGAACTCTGGCGGCAACTCAACGGATTCCCCGCAAGCCTGCAAAACCCCACGCCGGGAGCCGAAGACCAGCAACCGGGAAAGGAGGCGAAAGATGGGAAATAGCCATTTCGGAATGCGGAGTGCGGATTTTGGATTGTTGCCGCCCGGAGCAGGATTTTCCGGATTCCAAATAGTATCTTCCGGAAAGCCCAAACCCGCCCGTTTGAAACCAGCGGTTTCGGTGTTGCTCATCGGTTGTTTCCTGCCATTCCTTGCCGCCGCCCAAACCGCCTCAAGCGGAAAAACGGTGAACCTGACGGAATCGAAAACCATGGCCAGCGGCGATTTTTTCCGGCTCATCCTCAAAAACCACCCGGTGGCGCGGCAGGCGGCGTTGTTCACGCAGCAGGCCAAAAGTGAAATAAGGCTGGCACGCGGTGAATTCGACCCGAAGCTGGAAGCCTTTTACGAAAACAAGCAGCTTTTTGACGAGAAAAAAACCGAACAGGTGGATTATTACCACCACTGGGAAAGTGTGCTGAAAATCCCGCTCTGGATTGGCGAACTCAAGGGCGGCTACGAACGCAACGTGGGCACGTACACCAATCCCGAAACCACCACCGGCAATGCCGGACTGGTGTTTGCCGGCATTTCAATGCCGCTGCCCATCAGCCGCGATTTTGTGATAGACCAGCGGCGGGCAGCCCTGCGGCAGGCGCAAGTGTTCCGGAACATTGCCGAAGCCGACCGTGTGAAGGAAATAAACAAGCTGGTTCTCAATGCCGCCAAAGATTATTGGGAGTGGTATTTTGCCTACAACGAATACACAATGCTGCAAGAAGCATTCACCTTTGCCGATGTCCGGTACCGGGCCGTGCGGGGCCGCGTGACCGAAGGCGACTTGGCGGGCATTGACTCGGTGGATGCGCAAACCGCCCTGCAAGACCGCACCATCCGGTTGCAGCAGGTAACCGTGGATCTGGCTAATGCCCGCCTCCTGCTGTCGAATTACCTGTGGGGCGAAAACGATGTGCCGCTTGAATTGCCCGACGACATTGTACCCGAAGGCTTTGGCAGCGACCGCACCGCCGTGAATGCCGCCACCCTGCAACGCCTCCGCGACCTGGCCCAGGCCAACCACCCGGAACTGCGGAAACTGGTTTTCAAAAACGACCAGTTGGTTATTGAACGGCGTTTCCTGCGCGACCGGTTCAAGCCCAACGCCCGCCTCAACTACAACGCCCTCTCCACGTCGGCCAACATTATGCCCGCCGATTTGGGCATGGCTTACCTGCGCAACAACTACAAATGGGGCTTTGAGTTCGGCTTCCCGATTTTCCTGCGCAAGGAACGCGGCAAACTGTCGCTGAACGAAATCAAGATCGAGCAGAACGACTTTGAGCGGCAGCAAGCCAACCGCGAAATCCTGAACAACATCCAAGCCGCATACAACGACTTGCAGAACCTGGACATACTCATCAGGCAGCAGGAAGCCCTGATTGCCAACTACCGCCGCCTGCGCGATGCCGAGGTGCAGAAATTCGACAATGGCGAAAGTTCGCTTTTCCTGATCAACGCCCGCGAAACCAAACTGATTGACGAGCAGGTGAAACTGTTTTCGTTCAAGACCAAGTACGCCAAGGAAAAAGCCGAATTGCTCTGGGCGGCCGGCTTGTCGAGCTGGGATGAATTGTGACCAACTCTTGCGTTGGCAAAATAGTATCTTTTAAAAAGCCCAAACCCGCCGCAAAGCAAAAACGCCGAACCATTTTGGTTCGGCGTTTTTGGTAATTGTCGGGGCAAAGCCACGGACTTTCAATACCCGGTGTTCTGGGTCAGGTTCGGGTTCAGATCGCGTTCGCGCTGCGGAATGGGCAGCAGCAGGTTGCGTGGCTGGATGTTCCTGCCTTTCAACGCATCCAATGCCTGTCCGGTGCGCACCAAGTCAAACCAGCGGTGGCCTTCAAAACTCAGTTCCACGCGCCTTTCGCGGTAAATCGCCTCGCGCAGGGCGGCTTGGCTGAGTCCGGCCAAGTCGGGCAACACGGTAGCCGGATTGGCTCCGCGTGCCCGTTGGCGCACTTGGTTTACCGCCTCAAAGGTCAGCGCATTGCTGCCACCCAACTCGTTGAGGGCTTCGGCATACATGAGCAGCACGTCGGCGTAACGCAGCACCCGCCAGCCGTTTTCGCTGCCGTTGCCCGAAGCCCCGCCCCCGCCCACGGTAGCCTGCGGATCTTGGTATTTGATTGTGTGGTTGATGCGAACCGTGTCGCGGCGGACACCGGTAACGCGAACGTAAAAGGTGCGCACGGAGGCATCGCGGCGCGGATCGTTGGTCTCGTACAGGTTCACAAACTCGCTGGTGGGTACCATGCGCCCCTCGCCATTGCTACCCGCAATGCCGGTCACGATATCGCCCGAACCCGCCGGGGCAAACTGCTGGAAAAAGAAGCCAGTCACCGGATTGCCCGTGCCTACCTGCCCGCCACGCCCGAATTGTATTTCAAAAATGGATTCGGCACTGTTGCGGTTTTGCACGGTAAACGCATCAGCATAGTTTGGAAGCAACCGGTACGCCGCCAGATCCATCACTTCGCGGGCCTTGGCAGCGGCCTGCTGCCAGTTGCGCTGCGTCAGGTACACTTTGGCAAGCAATGCTTTGGCGGCTCCGCGCGTGGCACGGCCGGTTTCGGAAGCCGGATACGAAACCGGCAACGCTTCGGCGGCTGTCAGGTCGGCGGTGATTTGCTGGTAAGCACCGGCAAGGGTGGCGCGGGCCGGAAATGGGATAGCCTGCCCTTTGACCTCTTCAAGCACCAGCGGCACTTCGCCGTAAAGCCGTACCAGGTTGAAATAAAAATATGCCCGCAAATACCGCGCTTCCAGTTGCAGGCGGGTTTTCAGGGTTTCATCCATCGGGATGCTTTCAATCCTGCCAATCAGCGTGTTGCAGCGGGCAATGCCGGTATAATGCAGCCGCCAGAATGTTTCGACATTACCGTTGGTGGCATCGAAGGTGAAATTGTCAATCGCTACGTCCAGATCGGTTGCGTCGTCGGCCATGACTTCACTGAAGAGCCAAAGGGTTGATCCCCGGTAAATGTCCAGCAGCGCGTTGTAGCAGCCATTGGTGGCCACCACCGCATCTTGGGAGGTTTTGTAAAAAACCGCTTCACTCGCTACTGAAACGGGCTGCACTTCCAAAAAACTGTTGCAGGCAGACATCAGCAAGCCAGCGATGGCAAGGGGGATGAAAAGTTTACGGGTCTTTGTCATGGGTTTTTGAATGATTGGATGATACGGTGCGCCGGTGTTCTCGATACGGCGCACCCGGGAAAATAGTATGTTTTGAAAAGGCGAAACTTGCCCGTCAGAACTGCACGTTCAGACCCATCATGTAGGTTCTCGGCACGGGATAGTTCGAATCATCCACCCCGAAGTTGAGCGGACTCACGATGCCATTGTTACGGCTGAATTCGGGGTCGTAGCCTGTGTAGCGCGTAAATGTGTACAGGTTCTGCACGGTGGCATACAACCTCAGCCGCTGTATGCGCAACGGACGCAGCAGGGCATCGGGCAGGTTGTAGCCCAATGTGATGTTCCGGATCCGCAGGAATGAGCCGTCTTCAAGCCAACGGTTCGAGAACCGGCGGTTGTTGCTCGGGTCTTGGGCGGTGGCGCGCGGCATGGTTCCGTTGCCCGAATTCTGTTCCGACTGCCAGCGGTTAAGCGTGGACACGGCATTGTTGATGTTGCCGCCCATGCCCTCAATCTGTTCGCGGGTGCTGTTGTGTACTTCGTTGCCCTGCACACCATTCAGGAACACGCCCAAGTCCAAGCCTTTGTAGGAAAAGGAATTGGTCAAGCCAAACACCCAGTCCGGGTGCGGGCTGCCCAATGCCAAGCGGTCTCTGGCATCAATCGTGCCGCTGTTGTCCGCATCGCGGAAACGCACGTCGCCGGGGCGGGTGTTGCTGCGGTTTCCGTTTTGCACGGCGGCGGCATCTATCTCTTGCTGGTTTTGGAAAATGCCGTCCGTCTGCCAGCCGAAAAACGAGCCGGTCGGTTCGCCCGGGCGGGTAACGCTGTTTCCAGAAAGTATGAACGGCACGTTGGCTCCCAGATTCACCACTTGGTTGCGATTATAGGCTATGTTGAAATCGGTTTTCCACTTGAATGCCCGGTCAATGTTCACCGTGTTCAGGGTCAGTTCCACGCCCCGGTTGCGCATCAGCCCGATGTTGGGGAACGTAGTGGAAAAACCGGTGGTGTGCGGTATCGGATAGTCGCCGATGAGCATGTCCACGGTTTCCTTGTTGTAATAGTCTACAATCACGTTCATGCGACCCGACCAAAGGCTCAAATCCATGCCCAAATCGAATTGAACCGATGTTTCCCAGCCCAATTTATCATTGGAGAGCGAGCCAGCCGACAATCCGTTGACCACCGTCTGCCCGAAAGTGTAATTGGTCGGGATGATGCGGCCCAGATAGGGGTAGTTGGCGAAACTGCCCACAAAATTGTTGATTTCCGAATTCCCCAAAGCTCCGTAGCTGGCACGCAACTTGAGGTCGCTGATAGGGCGGATGCTTTTCATGAATTCCTCACCTGAAACACGCCATCCCACTGAAACGGACGGAAAATACCCGAACCGCCGGCCGGGGCCAAAACGCGAGGAGCCATCGGCGCGGATGCCCGCCGTAAGCAAATATTTGTCATTGAAAGCGTAATTCACCCGTCCCAGAAACGAAACCATTTTCCATTCCTCCCGGAACGAGTTGGTCAAGTCGGTCTGCCCGGCATTGGCGGTGATGACCAGGTTATTGGGGAAATTCTGCACCCGGCTGATCATCCGTTCGAACCCGGAACCCTGCGCGGTAAACCCACCCACGGCGGTGATTTTATGCTGGTCGGCGAGGGTTGTGGTGTACGTGAGCATATTCTCATTGAGCCAAGTCAGTTCCTGCGAGGCAAAGGCGAAACCATTGCCCGTGTTGGGATTGGTGGGAGCCACTGAAACCGGGTTTCCGGCGGCATCCGTATCGATACCATTGCTGCGGATGGGAATGAAAATGTTGTTTTTCAGGTAGTTGGCATCAATGCCCAGACTGGTGCGCAATGTCAGGTTTTTCAGGATCTTGTACTCGCCGAACAACGTGCCGACCACGCGGGTGGTATTGATGGGATGCCAGTATTCCAAAGCAGACGACAGCGGGTTGTCAATGTGCGACATACCCACAAACCGACCGCTGCCACTCACATCCAAGCGCGTGAAATCGCCGTTTGCGCCATAGACGGGCAGGGCGGGGGTTTGCTGCAAGGCTCCGTAAATCAAGCCGCCCTGCGTCGGATTCCCAAACGCCCGGTTGATAGTGTTGGTGGCATTGTTGAAAACAATGTTTGCCCCGATTTTGAGTCTTTCGGTTACTTTTTGTTCCAAATTCACGCGTGCCGAATACCGCTTGTAACCCGACACCTTCAAAATGCCCTGCTGGTTGAAATAAGACCCTGAAACGGCGTATTGCGTGTTTTCATCAGCTCCCGAAATAGAAAGTTGGTAGCTTTCCATGGGGGCGGCCTGAAACAATTCGCTTTGCCAGTCGGTGCCGGCACCCAACGCTGCCGGATTGGCAAAGGCCGGAACCGAACGGAAATTAGGGGTCGGGTTGGCGGGGTTGCCCAAATCCGCACGGCCATTGGCGCGGGCTTCATTGACCAGTTCGGCCTGCTGACGGGCATTGAGCACATCAATGCGCTTGGAAAGCTGCTGCACACCGTAGTAGGCATCAAATTCCACTCGGCCTTTGCCCTGCTTGCCCCGTTTGGTGGTGATGATAACCACGCCGTTGGCTGCCCGCGAACCGTAAATGGCGGCGGCTGCTGCATCTTTCAGCACGGTCATGGATTCGATATCGTTCGGATTGATGGCACTCAGCGCGTTGCTGGGCTGGCCGGTGCCGAAAATGCCCGCCGGACCTTGGTTGAAGGTAGTGTTCCAGTTGTAGAACGGCATCCCGTCAATGACGTACAACGGCTCATTGCCCGCACTGATTGAACTGGTGCCCCGGATGCGAACCGAAACGCCACCGCCCGGCTGTCCCGAAGTTTGCGTCACCTGCACACCGGCCACCCGGCCTTGCAGGGCTTGGTCAATGCCCGTCACCGGATTGGAGCGTATCTGCTCGCCCGAAACCACGCCCACCGAGCCGGTGATGTCGCGGCGTTGCTGCGAGCCGTAGCCCACCACCACTACCTGGTTCAGCGACTGGAGCGAGGCCACCAGCGTTACATTCACGGTTGTCCGCACGCCCACGCTCACTTCTTCGGCGTTGTAGCCCACAAAAGAAAACACCAGCACGCCGTTTTCGTCGGGCACATTGATGTTGTAGGTTCCGTTGGCATCGGTGGTGGTTGCCACCGATGTGCCTTTGAGCAGCACACTCGTGCCCGGCAGGGTTTCGCCGGTTTGGGAGTCGGTTACTTTGCCCGATACATTGCCAAGTGGCTGCTTGGCTTTTTGCCGGATAATAATCTGATTGTCAACGGAGTAGAATTGAAGGTTTCGGGGCTTCAGCAACTGATCCAGTATCAGGCCGAGTTTCCGGCCTTTGGCTTGCAGCGATATTTTGTCGCCGGTGGCAATGCTCTCATCGGTGTACACAAACGTCACATCGGTCTGCTTTTCTATCTGGCTCAAAGCTTCCCGCAGCGAAACCCGGCTGAGTTGCAGCGAAACCTTGCGTTCAAGCATTTCCTGCGCAAAGGTGTCGGAGGCGTACGATAACGACGCGAACAGGCAACTGAGCGTCAGGATTACCGTGGAGCATTGCATAATTCTGATGATTTTTCTTGGGACGGATACTGGTTTTTCCATAAATTTAACACGAGTTTTAAGGATAAGAGATGGCTGCCGTGCCGCCTTCGCCAGAAGACGGGTCAATCACGGGGGTTATCGGGACTCGGCCGGGTGTGCTGGTACCACATCCGGCTTTTTTTTACATTGTTTTGCTTTTATCCATGCACGATTGGTTTAGTGGAAAACTCGGTTTTGGGTTATCCGGGCTTACAAACGGAATTGCCCGGAGGTTTTCGGCAAGCCGGGTTTAGGCTTTTCAAAACATACTATTTTCAGAAACCCCTTTCTTTCACAGTAGCTTGCAACCCTTGCCCTTGATCACCACTCGGTTGCCCTTGGTTTTATACGTGGCACCGGCCGCGCCGCAAACCGCAAACAAAACCTTGGCCAGCGGCACGTTGCCAAACTTGGCGGTGACACGGCAATTTTTGGTCGCCGGATTGGCAAACCGCACCGTCACACCATATTTGCGTTCCAGCATCCGGGCAATGCCGTCCATTCGCACGCTTTCCAAGATGATTCCGCCCTCGCGCCACGCCGCATAATCTGCCGGGTTCCTTGCTTTTTCCACGCGCAGTTCGTTCCGGGCAAGGTCGTAAACCGCCTTTTGGGCGGGCAGCAGCACGGTTTGGCGTGTACTGTCGGCTTTTACCGATACTCTGCCCGTCAGCACGGCCACTTCCACAGTTGAATCGGCGGGGTGGGCTTTGACGTTGAAGCTCGTGCCCAACACCGTAGTCGTGACGCTGCCGGAGGTGATCATGAAAGGCTTGCCTTGGTCGGGCATTACCTCGAAATAAGCCTCACCTTCCAAAAACACCCGCCGCGTAGCACTGGCAAACGACTTCGGATACCGGAACCGGCTTCCGGCATTTAGCCATACGTGTGTGCCATCGGCAAGCCGGACGGTCATTTTCTTGCCGTTTGGCACTATGCTTTGCACGTAGGCCGCGGTTGGCTTTGCCTGTGGTGCGTACACGAAATAAGCGGCGGCTCCCAGCAGCAAACCCAATACCGATATGGCCGCCACCCGCAAAAAAAGTTGCCGGGCAAACCCTTGCGCCGGTATCTTTTCCGCGCTGCGTGCCGCCATGCCCGCCAGTATCCTTTGCCTGATTCGGTTTGTGGTTGCCGCATCAGTTTGCGCCCCGCCCGCCATTTCCTTCTCAAAATTGGCATCCACCAATTTTCGGAACAATGCTTCGTTGCCGCTATCGTGCAGGCTTTCAAATACTTGCTCCATTTCCTCGGCACTGCACTGGTTGGCCATGAACCGGCGGTAAAGCAGTTGGAGGGGCGGGTTGTTTTTCAAGGGTTGTGTTCCGGTTCTGTTACCAATACAATTAAAAGTCCGAAGAGGGTGAGTCAGGGAGGAAATGTTTTTGAAAAAGACCCGAAAAATGAAATGCGGGCAAAACTTTGGCAATGGTACCTGCACTTGCACGCGAACCTTTGCTGAAACGACCCGCTTGGTCATTCCGATGGGTTGATGATCCGAAAAAACCCGGACGGGACGGTTGTGCGCCCTAAAAAATAGTATCCCTGAAAAACCGCAAACCCGCCATGAGCAGGAAAGTGATGTCGGCGTGGACGGAAAAATACTCGCGGAGCGATTTCAAGGCCGAAACCATGTGTGCCTTGACGGTGTTTTTGGAAATGCCCAGATTCCCGGCCACTTCGTCGTAGGTTTTGCCTTCCAGGCGGCACATCCTGAAAACCAAGCGGCGTTGGGGCGGCAGTCGGTCAATGGCCTGGCTCACCATCCTTTCATATTCGGCAGCTAAAAAATCATCTTCCGTGCGGTTGCAACACTTGTCGGCGGCGTACATGATTGTCTGTTTCAGCGCGGTCTCGTGCGAAGCTCTTTTCAGCGTGTTCAGTACTTGGTTGCGGCTTATTGTGTTTATGTAGCCCACAAAAGACAGTTCGGCGTTGAGGCTCTGGCGGTTTTCCCACACTTTCAAAAACGTATCCTGCACCACATCCTCGGCCAATGCCGGTGATTTCACGAATTTCAGGGCGTGCCGGTACAGGGCGGCGTGGTACTTGCCGTATAATTCCAAAAAGGCCTCCCTGTTGCCGTCAATCAGTTGCGTGACCAGTATCTTGTCGGCGGGAATCTGCATGGTTTGCTGGGTGGGTTCACGGACAGGCTACAAAAGTAAGCCAACCCAACCGAAGCGGCTTTGTCCGGTCGGTTAAGTTATTGTTAAAAAATAGCCAACATAAGCCCCCCAGCCCCAGCATCCGGAATAGTATCTTTTGGAAAGCCGAAACCTCCCGACCCCTGTTTTGTGTTTATTCCTGTAGCATTCATTATTGTTCGTTTCCCGTTTACCTTTGAGCCATGAACACACAACAAAGCCAAGAACTTTTTGCACGAGCCAAGAACCACATTCCCGGCGGGGTCAATTCGCCGGTGCGGGCATTCCGTGCGGTGGGCGGCAATCCGCTTTTCATCAAATCGGCCAAGGGCGCGTACATTTATGACGAGGACGGCAACGCCTATCTCGAACTGATCAACTCTTGGGGCCCGATGGTGCTGGGCCACGCCCACGAACTGATTCAGAAGGCCGTGGCCGATTCGCTGCAACATTCGTTTTCGTTCGGTGCGCCCACCCGCAAGGAAGTGGAAATGGCCGAACTGATCGTGTCCATGGTGCCATCCGTGGAAAAAGTGCGCATGGTCAGTTCGGGTACGGAGGCGTGTATGTCGGCCATCCGGCTGGCACGCGGCTTCACGGGGCGCGACAAGATCATCAAGTTTGAGGGCTGC
>JAYWIH010000130.1:0-9953 GCA_043789005.1 Sphingobacteriales bacterium | reverse complement strand
TGAGCAAATCGTACCCGCAGAAGCCGATCCTGAAAAACACCACCGCCCGCATTGAACGCGGCGACAAAATCGCGCTGATCGGGGCCAACGGCAAGGGCAAATCCACGCTGCTGCGCATCATTGCGGGCACGGAGCAAATAGAAGGCACACGCGAGATCGGGCACAACGTCAATTTCGCCTTTTTCGCCCAGCACCAGTTGGAGGCGTTGAACGTGGAAGACACGATTTTGGACGAACTCAAGCAAGCGGGAACGGCTAAAACCGAAGTGGAACTGCGCACGGTGCTGGGCTGCTTCTTGTTTTCCAATGAGGATGTCTTTAAAAAAATAAAGGTGCTGTCGGGTGGCGAAAAATCGCGGGTGGCACTGGCCAAGACGCTGATTTCGGAAGCCAATTTCCTGCTGCTCGACGAACCGACCAACCACTTGGACATGCAATCGGTGAGCATTTTGATTCAGGCATTGGAACAATACGAAGGCACGTTTGTGGTCATCAGCCACGACCGGCATTTTGTGAGCCACGTGGCCAATAAAATCTGGTACATCGAAGATTACCAACTCAAGGAATACCCCGGCACCTACGACGAATATGAACAGTGGAATGCCGACCGGCCCAAGGGAAAAGCCCCGCAGCCCACGCAGAATAGTATCCCCGTAAAAGCCCAAACCCCGCCTTCACCACCGAAGCCGGTAAGTGAAAGCGAAAAGCAACTGCTTGACCGCAACCTGCAAAAGGCAACCCGGCAGATCGGGGAACTGGAAAAAAAGATTGCCGAACTCGAAGACCGCAAACAAACGCTGGAACAGGAAATGGCACAATTGGCCGCGAAAAATAGTACGGCTGAAATGCAGCAAACCTCCGCCACTTACCGGCAGGTTTCGCAAGCCCTTGAACAGGCAATGGAAGAATGGGAAACGGCCACGATGGAAGTGGAGGAACTGGAACGACAGAGGGCATGACCCTTGCCGGAACGGAAATCCTGGCAAACCGGGAGCGGCTTGAAAAATAGCATGACTTGAAAACACCAAACCCCGGCAAGTTCCCAGAACCTGCCGGGGTTTTTGCTCTTTGCGCAAGTGAGTCACGCGTTTGCAAAATGTTTTTCAAAACCGTGCAACCATTTGGCGACTTCGCAGGTCATGGCAGAAACAAGACACGATTAGTCATCTGTTTCCTGCGAGTCATAGAATGATATTTGCTTCAAATATTACCGTTTCATTTGCAAGGAATTGATTTCTTATAATCGACAGAATCTACGCTGTAACGCAAAGTGTATGGGTCTTGGTTTATTAGCTCGGGTGAATAATTGTCATACTGTGTCAAATCAAATACGCCTGTGCCGTTCTGTTCGCCGATTCTCCAGTAGCTGACGCATTTACCTCCCCGAAACCGGATCACCAAGGAATCCCCCTTCGGATCCGAGGCATCTTGCGAAGAAAACGGGAAAGCCTTTCCTTCTGTAGTCACCTTAAACACAAGCGAGGCTTCCTTGTCCAAGGTATACTCCACGGAGGACTTGTTGGTCCTCTTATACAACTCGAACCGTATGGGGTCGTCCATCTTATTTACATACACGTAAGTGGCCTGCCGGATGATGTCTTGCCCATCATCCTTTTCACAGGAAAAGAATATGCCAATGCTAATTCCAATGCATAAAAAGGGCATCCAAGTTGTTTTCCGTTCCATTGTCATATCGGTTTTTAAGGTTATCACGCCATTCATTCCATGTTTTCTTTCCTTGCAGTGCATCCTCGATTTGACGGATGTCGTAGCCTTCCACATTACCGTTCCATAATCCAAGCCAAAGGTCTGTGAAAATCCAGCAAAAAAAATAGTATCCCCAAAAAGCCCAAACCCGCCTTGTGCCGTACTGTGTGTCATGTCAAACTTTTTCTTGGTTAAGTCATGGAAAATCAAAACCTTGGACAACTTTTCCAAGACCTTCCAACCCATAACCACTGACCACTGATAATGAAGACGATAAAAGGCCCCGCCCTTTTTCTGGCGCAGTTCATGGGCGACACTGCCCCGTTCAATTCCCTTGATTCCATTGCGCACTGGGCGGCCGACTTGGGCTACCTCGGCGTACAGCTACCTTCTTGGGACAGCCGTTGCATTGACTTGCAGAAAGCCGCCGAATCCAAGACCTACTGTGATGAACTGAAAGGCAGCCTGAAAGCCATTGGCTTGGAAATCACCGAGTTGTCCACGCACTTGCAAGGCCAACTGGTGGCGGTGCATCCGGCTTACAGCCCCATGTTTGATGGTTTTGCGCCCAAGGAAGTACACGGCAACGAACCCGAACGCCAAAAATGGGCGGTGCAGCAACTGAAATGGGCGGCCAAAGCCAGCCAAAACCTGGGCCTGCATTCGCACGTCACGTTTTCGGGTGCGCTGATGTGGCCGTTTATGTACCCGTGGCCGCAGCGGCCCGCCGGACTGACGGAAACGGCTTTCGGTGAACTGGCACGCCGCTGGAAACCGATTCTGGACGCGTTTGACGAGTCGGGCGTGGACGTTTGCTACGAACTGCACCCCGGAGAGGATATTTATGACGGTACTACTTTCGAGATGTTTCTGGAGCATCTGGACAACCATCCGCGTGCCAACATCAACTACGATCCGAGCCATTTTATACTGCAACAGCTTGACTACCTGCAATTCATTGATTTTTACCACCAGCGCATCAAGGCGTTCCACGTCAAGGATGCGGAGTTTAACCCCACGGGCAAGCAGGGCGTGTACAGCGGCTATGCCGGTTGGGCAGACCGTGCCGGGCGTTTCCGTTCGCTGGGCGACGGCCAAGTGGATTTCGGCAGCATTTTCAGCAAGCTATCGCAATACAACTACGACAGTTGGGCGGTGCTGGAATGGGAGTGCTGCATCAAATCGCCGGTGCAGGGCGCGGCCGAAGGTGCGCCGTTCATTGAAAGCCATATAATCCAGGTAACCGACAAAGCCTTTGACGACTTTGCCGGATCCAGTGCCAACGAGGAATTCAACAGGAAAGTATTGGGATTGGGACTTTGATTTGTAAGATTCAGGATTGGTTGGGAACGCCGGGAAACACGGGAACGCAGGTCAGACACTGTGTGTCAGACCGGGAACGGGTATCGGCCTTCGGAACAAGAATGCTGGAGGGCCGGAGACCCGATTACGGAAAATAGTATCCCCGCTAAAGACGGGGCTTTCAGCTTCCGGAAGGCTCAAACCCAACCTTTGTCATTCCGGTGAAGGAGGAATCGGGCGTTAATCGCGAACGCAAGCTCGGACTTGTCGGCAAGTGAAGACCCGATTCCTCCCTCGTCGGAATGACAACCAAAATAGTATCTTTGAAAACGCCCAAACCCGACCAACCTGCCAATATTCGTTTTTCCCACGCATCCAACCCGAAAATCCTCATGAGACAATCATTTTTTATCATCGCCGCCGGATTACTGGCACTTTGCTTTACAAATTCAATGGAAAACGACGTAACCAAGGCGGGCAAGTGGAAGAGCCTGTTTGACGGAAAAACCACCAAGGGCTGGCACAACTACCTGAAAACGGATGTCTCGCCGGTATGGAAAGTTGAAGACGGCGCACTGACGCTGGGCGGCAAGGGCGGCGGCGACATTGTCAGCGATGGCGAATACGAGAACTTTGAATTGGAACTGGAATGGAAAGTGGCCGAAGGCGGCAACAGCGGCATCTTTTTCCGCGTCCATGAAGATGCCAAATTTAAAACGCCGTACATGACCGGCCCCGAAATGCAAATCCTCGACAACGAACGCCATCCCGACGCGAAACAAGGTAAAAACGGCAACCGCACCGCCGGTTCGCTCTACGATATGCTGCCCCCAAGCCAGCCCGCCAAACCCGCCGGACAATGGAACAAGGTGCGGGTGGTCATCAATAAAAGCCGCGCCGAACACTGGCTCAACGGCACCAAAGTGGTGAGCTACGCACTCAGCGGCCCCGAATGGGATGCCATGCTGAAAGACAGCAAATTCGCCACGTGGGAAGGCTTCAACAAATATCCGAAAGGCCACATTGGCCTGCAAGACCACGGCGACGTGGTTTCGTTCCGCAACATCCGCATCCGGGAGTTGTGAAAACGCCCCGAAGGGGAAATTTAAAAATCAGCCATCTTTACCTTTAACCCAAACCCCATGTCCAAACAACTGTCACGCCGCTTGGCTGCCAAGAAAATGCTCGGCGGAGCCGCCCTGTTGGGCAGCGCCGCCACATCTTCCTTTGCCACGGAGCCAATTAATGTAAAACTCAAGGGCAACATCAACCACTCGGTATGCCGCTGGTGCTACGGAAAAATTCCGCTGGACGAACTATGCAAGGCCGCCAAAGCCATGGGCATCCAATCTATTGAGTTGGTGGGGCCCGAAGAGTGGCCGGTGCTGAAAAAATACGGCCTCACCAGTGCCCTGCCTTGGGGGGCCGGGCAAGGTATTGAAAAAGGTTTCAACGATCCGTCCCTGCACGACGCGCTGGTTGCCGACTACGAGAAGGTGATACCCAAAGTGGCGGCCGCTGGCTACAATACTCTCATTTGCTTCTCGGGCAACCGCAACGGCAAAACCGATGAGCAGGGACTGGAAAATTGCGCCATTGGCCTGAAACGCCTGATGGCGTTTGCCGAAAAGCACAAGGTAACGCTGGTCATGGAACTGCTCAACAGCAAGGTGGATCACAAGGATTACCAATGCGACCACACGGCTTGGGGTGTCGAGCTTTGCAAACGCGTCGGTTCGGATCGGTTCAAACTGCTTTACGACATCTACCACATGCAAATCATGGAGGGCGACATGATCCGCACCATCCGGGACAATATCAAGTACATCGCGCATTTCCACACGGGCGGCAATCCGGGCCGCAACGAGATTGACGAGACCCAGGAGATTTACTACCCCGCCGTGATGAAAGCCATTGTGGCTACGGGCTACAAGGGTTTTGTGGCGCAGGAATTCATACCGGCGGGGCCGCAACCATTGGTTTCGCTGCAAAAAGCGGTACGGTTATGCGATGTATAGGTAGCCCTTGACGGGCGGCAACTGGCCGGGTTCGGGCTTTCCAAAATAGTATCTTTTGGAAAGCCCGAACCCGGCTTTTTTTATTCCATTATTTTAGAACATTTCCAATAGAAAATTGATTGAAAGCGGTAATTGTCTTAAATTGGTGGCTGTTTGTAAAACAGGCATCGTACAACATAATATCCGTGCTACGGGCACAGACACTTCCCTTTATTATTCAATCTCTTATCAAATCCCATGAAACGTTTTCACTCCAACACGGTGCGGCTGGCAGTTTGCATCGTCGCAATGCTGGGCGCGGGCATTCTGGCCAATGCGCAGTCCAAGCCAAAACCCGTTGCCACGCCAGCCACCTCCACAAAACTGTTGGTTTTCTCCAAGACCAAGGGTTTCCGCCACGCCTCCATCGGGGTTGGCAAACTGGCAATCATGCAAATGGGCAAGGTGAAAGGTTTTGCCGTGGATACCACCGAAGATGCCGGCAAGTTCAACGAAAAGAACCTGAAGCAATACAAGGCCGTGGTTTTCCTGAGCACCACCGGCGACGTGCTGAACAATGTGCAGCAAGCTGATTTTGAGCGGTACATCCAGTCGGGTGGCGGTTTTGTCGGCATCCACGCCGCTTCGGATACCGAATACGACTGGCCGTGGTATAACAAACTGGTTGGCGCGTACTTTTCGTCGCATCCCGGCAATCCGAACGTGCAGAAAGGCATGATGCACGTTTTGGACAAAAACCATGCTTCCACCAAGGGACTTCCCGATCAGTTTGAACGCACCGACGAGTTTTACGATTTCAAATCGTACCAGAAGGATTTGGTGAAGCCGCTAATCCGGGTGGACGAAAAAACCTACAAGGATGGCAAGATGGGCGATTTCCACCCGATGGCATGGTACCATGAATTTGATGGCGGCCGGGTTTTCTACACCAATTTCGGCCACACCGACGAAACCTTTTCCGAAGACCTCTTCCTGAAACACCTGTGGGGCGGCATTCAGTATGTGACTGACTACAAGGCACTTGATTACTCAAAAACCAAATCGCAACGCGTGCCTGAGGAAAACCGCTTCAACAAGACCGGCTTGGTGAACAAACTCGACGAGCCAACCGAATTGGCGGTTTTGGATAATGGAAAGGTACTGTTTGCCGAACGCAAAGGAGCGGTAAAACTTTACATTCCGAAAACGCGGAAAACCAAAACCCTGGTCACGATTCCGGTTTACAGCAAGCATGAATACGGTTTGATGGGCCTGAACCTCGACCCCGATTTCAACCGCAACCAATGGGTGTACCTGTATTATTCCAACAACGTTTCTCCCGATACAGCCAACCGGCTGGTGCGCGTGAAATTTGATGCGGCAAAGGATTCATTGCTGATGGCCACCGAGCAGGTGATTCTGCGCGTACCCGTAAAACGCACCGGCTGCTGCCATACGGGCGGCTCCATTACCTTCGACAGGCAGGGCAACTTGTATCTGTCCACCGGCGATGACACCAACCCGTTTGCCCAGAACGGTTACGGCACGCTGGACGAAAGGCCGGGCCGTGAAGGCTGGGACGGGCAGCACACGTCGGCCAATACTAACGACTTGCGGGGTAAAATCCTGAGAATCAAAATGAACGAGGACGGCACGTATGGCATTCCCGAGGGCAACCTGTTTGCCAAGGGAACCGCCAAAACCCGCCCCGAAATTTACGTGATGGGCAACCGCAACCCGTACCGCATCGCTGTGGACCAGCGCACCGGATTTTTGTATTGGGGCGAAGTGGGGCCGGATGCCGGTGAAAATAGTGCCAAGCAAGGGGCACGCGGCCACGACGAAGTGAACCAGGCCCGCAAGGCTGGCAACTTCGGCTATCCCCATTTTGTGGCCGACAACAAGCCTTACCGCGATTTCAACTACGCGGACAGCACTTCCGGCGAGCTTTTCGACCCGATGAGACCCATCAACAATTCGCCGCACAACACCGGCATCACCGAACTGCCGCCCGCACAAAAAGCCTTCATCTGGTATCCGTACGCCGAATCGCCGGAGTTTCCGATGGTGGGCAAGGGCGGACGCAACGCTATGGCCGGGCCGGTTTACTATTCGGATGATTACCAAACTTCCGATGTCAAGTTTCCGGGCTATTACGACGGCAAGTTTTTTGCCTACGACTGGATGCGCGACTGGATTATGGCCGTGACCATGAACGCTCAGGGTGATTACGTGGGCATGGAGCCGTTCATGCCCGGCACCAAATTCAACCATACAATAGATATGCAGTTTGCCAAGGACGGCTCGCTTTACACGCTGGAATACGGCCAGAACTGGTTTTTGCAAAACGATGAAGCCACGCTGAGCCGGATCACGTTCAATGCGGGCAACCGTCCGCCCGTGGTGGTGGCTGATGCCAACCGCAAAGCCGGAGCCACACCGTTGGCGGTCAGTTTTTCGTCGAAAGGCACTATGGACTACGATGGCGACGCGCTGAAATACGAATGGACGTTTGCCAACGGAGCCAAGAGCACCCAACCCAGCCCGACGTTCACTTTCACCAAACCCGGCATCTACAAACCCACGCTGAAAGTGACCGATGCCCAAGGTAATGTTGCCACTGCCCGCTTGGAGATAAAGGTCGGCAACGAGATACCGAAAGTGGATGTGGTGCTGAAAGGCAACAAGACGTTTTTCTGGGACAATGAAACGGTAAACTACGAGGTGAAAGTGGCCGACAAGGAAGACGGCGATTTAGCCAAAGGCACCATTCCGCAGGAAGATGTGGCCTTGAGCATCAATTACTTGGAAGGATTTGATAAGACCATGATTGCGCAGGGCCACCAAGCCAACACCAGTTTTGTGACGGGCAAACGCCTCATTGAACTCAGCGATTGCAAAGCCTGCCACGCCATTGATAAAAAATCAATCGGGCCGACTTACCTTGACGTGGCCAAAAAATACAAGGGAACATGGATGGTGGAAGGCAAGTTGACCAACAAAATCATCAAGGGCGGCGGCGGTGTGTGGGGCGAGCAAGCCATGAGTGCGCACCCGCAACTGACTACCGAGGAGGCTACCGAAATGGTGAAATACATCCTTTCGCTGGCTGATGAAAAGAAAAGCCAGCCGCTGAAAGGAACCTACCTGACCAAAGACAACGGCAAGAACGGCACGTATATTTTCACCGCATCGTACACCGACAAGGGCAAGGGCAGCCTCAGCCCGGTTACCGCCGACAAGACCATTGCCTTGCGCAATTCCAAAATCAAGGCCGTTTCCTTTGATGAGCAAAAGGATATTCTCAAGTATAAGATGTCCACGGGCAGTGAAGCCGCCGTCGGGCTGACGGACGGCAGTTTCATGGTTTTCAATGACATTGACCTTGCCGGAATCGAAGCCATTTCGTTTACTGTATTCTCTGACCCGTCGCGGAGCAAAGGCGGCATTATGGAAATCCGGCTGGGTTCGCCCGATGGCAAACTCATTGGGCAGGCCGAAGTGAAATCGCCGATGATGGGCGAGGTAAAAGCCCCAATTACCAACCCTGGCGGTGTGCATAAGGTATATTTTGTGTTTAAAAATGAGAAAGCCGCCAGTCAGCCTTTGTTCGCCGTGGATGCCATTTCATTTCACAAGAAAGCCGCATTCCAGAGCATGAGATAAGGCAGACCATCCGGTTTGCGCGGGCGGGTTCACCCAAACGCAAAACCGCTCCACATCCAACCTCCCGAAACCCGCCCGGCATCCAACACCGTGCGGGTTTCTGCTTTGGCGGGTTTGGCCTTTTTGAAACATACTATTTTCGGCACGGCTGTTTCCCGGACGGAGTGACTGGCTGGCAATCAGACAAAAAGTGAACCGCCAGACGCAAAAATCCTGACCGGGTTGTTGGCACAAAGCCGGATTTTTTCATACTTTTCGAAACCAACCACACCCTGCGACATGAAATTCCAGTTCCATTCCGCCGTAATCTTTCTTCTTTGCACCTTCGCACTTGGCACACCGGTTTGGGCGCAAAAGGAACAGCGGCTCACCGACAAGGATGCCGAGGAAATAAAAAATAAAGCCAAAAATGCCATTTCCGAACTGGAAAACCTGATGAATTTTGTCAGTTTCAATGAGGCAACTTCCACCGAAATCCAAAATGTGATCGGACGCAGTTACGGTTCGTCGGCGGGCAGCCAGTTGTTTTTCAACAAGAAAACCATCATTGAAGATGATATTTCGCCTGGCTTTGACAAGGATAATACCAAGGATTTGGAGGTGGACAAATACCTGAACATACTCGATGTGTTTTACACCAAAACCACCGAGCCGTCTATCAGCCTTGCCAACGTGCAGGTTTCCAATGTGAAAAAGAAGGATTTCTTATATGTGAAAGTCTTTTACGAAAGCAATTTCGGCGGCAAGTACAAGAAGACCGGGGCTGGTTACACGCCCAAACAGCGGGTGGCCGTGGTGCGTGCCGACAAGGTAAGCTACCGCTGGGAAGTGCGCATTGTGGCCATTACCTTCTACGACCCGTTCAAACCGATTACATCCACCGAAAACGACATAAGAGTGGTGGACACCAACCCGCTCGACGACCCGAACCAGCAGCAGATTTCATACCGCAAAAAGGATTTCAATGTCGGCTCCAGCACCCAACGCAAGTGGAATGCGGGTTTGAAGGCGGGCTTTAACGGCTCGGCTTGGGTAGCCACAACCGCTGACAATGCGCGAACTTCCTACAAGGATATTGAGTTGTTGGGGCGTTCGGGCGGCGTGTACGGCCTTTACATCAGGTATTACGGCGGCTACCGCAATCTCGGCTTGGGAACCGATTTGCTGTATATCGTCAAAGGCGGGACACTGAAAATCAACAGTTCGGCCACTGAATCGCGGAGTTTTGATTTCCGGCTGGCGTACTTCCAAGTTCCGGTTTTCATCAATTTTTATTTTGTT
>JAYWIH010000129.1:0-10140 GCA_043789005.1 Sphingobacteriales bacterium | reverse complement strand
GCAGTTTCACCAACCTGTTTTACGGTGCTTTCCAAAAACGCGCACCGGGAGCAAAACTGGCAACGATCTTTGCGAACAGCACCAACCAAACCGCCATTAATTTTGACTCGCCGGATGCCGATGTGCTCAAATATGTGAATGGCGAACTGGAAAAGACGATTGACCTGTCGTTGGAAGTGCTGCGCCGCCGCATTGACGCATTCGGGGTGGTGCAGCCATCCATCCAGCGGCTGCAAGGAACCAACCGCATCCAGATTGAACTTCCCGGCGTGGACGACCCCAAGCGGGTGCGAAAATTGTTGCAGGGTGTGGCCAAACTCGAATTTCACGAGGTGTGGGAAATGCAGGAATTCTACCCGTATTTCCTGCAACTCAACGATTACCTGGTGAGGCAGGAAAGCCTGAAAAAGAAAGACACCAAAAAAGACAGCCTGCTGGCAGAATTGGCATCGCCGGGCAAAACCGCCGCGACCGACACTGCCAAAGCCGGTGCGGGTAGCCTTGCCGACCAATTGGCAAAGGGCAAGACCGGCGGCGATTCGGCGCAAAAAGCGTCCAATCCCAACGAAAGTTCGGTGCTGACGCGCCTGTTCACGCCCAGCCCGTCGGGCCTGATGGTGAACGTGCGCGACACCGTGAAGGTGAATGAATTGCTGGCCCGGCCCGATGTGCGCCGCGTGTTTCCCGCCAACCTGGTGTTCATGTATGACCACAAGCCGGGCGAGGCCGATGCCGCAACGGGCAAGCAGATGATTTCGCTGAACGCCATCCGCAAGGGCCGCAACCAAGCGTCGCTGCTCAGTGGCGAGGTGATTTCCAATGCCCGTCCCGACTTGGATCCTATCACGGGCAAGCCCGAAGTGAGTATGCGCATGAACCCCGAGGGAGCCAAGAAGTGGAAGAAAATCACGGGCCAGAACATAAACAAACGCATTGCGATTGTGCTCGACAACGTGGTGTATTCGGCTCCGGTGGTGCAGGGCGAGATTCCGGGTGGCAATTCGCAGATTTCGGGCAACTTCGACATGGAAGAGGCCAAGGATTTGTCTAACGTGTTGGTGGCGGGCAAGATGCCCGTGCCCACGCGCATCGTGGAGGAGGAAGTGGTGGGCCCGACGCTGGGCCAGGAGTCCATTAATAAAGGTCTGCTTTCCGTGCTTGCCGGTTTGGCGGTCATTGTCCTGTTCATGATCGGCTATTACAGCAGTTCCGGCTGGATTGCCAATGTGGCCGTTCTGCTCAACATCCTGATGATCATGGGCATTCTGGTGGCCTTGAACTCGGTGCTGACCCTGCCCGGCATTGCGGGCATTGTGCTGACCATCGGTTTGGCCGTGGATGCGAACGTACTCATAAATGAACGGGTGAAGGATGAGTTGCGAACGGGGAAATCGGTACTGGCGGCCACTACTGAAGGCTACCGGGCAGCCTCGTCGTCCATCTGGGATGCCAACATCACTACGCTGCTGGCGGGTTTTGTGCTGGCATTTTTCGGGGTGGGTGTGGTTCGCGGGTTTGCCGTGACGCTGATTATTGGCATCGCGACTTCGCTTTTCACCTCCATTTACGTAACGCGGCTCATCATTGACAGCCGTTTGCGCCAAGGTAAGTCTTTCAGTTTCTTTACCCGTTTCTCAAAAGACCTGTTCAAGAATGTCAATTACGATTTCGTATCCAAGCGCAAAATCGCCTACATCTGTTCATCCATTTTCATCGGGGCGGGCATTGTGTCCATGATTGTGCGCGGCTTCGATTACGGTGTGGATTTCAAGGGCGGCTGGACGTATGTGGTCCGGTTCGACCAACCGGTAAATACCACGCAGGTGGGTTCGGCATTGGCAACGCCCTTGCAAGCGACACCCGAAGTAAAAGCCTACGGCGGCTCGAACACGCTGCAAATCACGACCACATACCTGATTGACGACCTGAGCGAAAACGCCGGTGACCGCGTGGAGCAGTCGCTGCAAAAAGGATTGGCTTCGCTCAACACCAAATACCGGATTGAAAGCAGCGCCAAAGTAGGCCCCACCATTGCCAACGACATCAAGCGTTCGGCCATTTATGCGGTGGTCATCGCCATGGCGGCCATTTTCGCCTTTATTCTGTTGCGGTTTAGCAAATGGCAGTACGCCACGGGAGCCATCATTGCAGTGGTGCACGATACGTTGGTCATACTTTCGGTGTATTCGCTTTTCAAGGATATCATGCCGTTTTCGCTGGATGTGGATCAGAATTTCATCGCGGCAGTGCTTACAATCATCGGCTTTTCGGTGAACGATACGGTGGTGGTCTTTGACCGGGTGCGCACCTCATTCAAAGAGAACATCCTCAACCAATCGCCCGCCACGGTGGTGAACAAAGCCCTGAACGACACTTTTTCGCGGACTGTCATCACTTCCACAACCGTGTTTCTGGTAGTTCTTATTTTGTTCCTGTTTGGTGGCGACACTATTCGCGGACTGTCGTTTGCACTGCTGGTCGGGGTGGTCACTGGCTCTTATTCAACCATTTACATCGCGCTGCCTTTTGTGGTGGATGCTTACAAGCGTCCCAAGGAAGCGGAATTGGTAAGCAAGTGATGCTCCGAAAATAATATCTTCCAGAAGCACGAAACCCCCGGCCAGCGGCCGGGGGTTTCGTGTTTTCAAGGCATGGCAATCGGCGGGTCAGGTTTTCTGGTGAAGGCTCACGGAAACAGTATCTTTTGAAAAGCCCAAACCTTCTCCGGAAAGACCCGTGCCCAACCCGTTGGACTTGGAAAGTCCAACTAACTTTGCCAAAACAGTATCTTTCAAACCCCCAAACCCCGGCCAGCCCCCAGCCCCAAAGGGGAGTTTTTGACTCCCCTTTGGGGCTGGGGCTTTTTTTTACACAAACAGGGTGGCGGTAATTTCATCGGCCAGCAGGCGACCGGTTTTGGTCAGTCTGAGGATGCCGTTTTCCAGCGTCAACAATTGCCTTTGCAGGCACTCGGCGATGTATTGACGGTTGGTTCCCAGCAGGTTATGGTTCCATTCGGTATGTAGCACGCCCAAGTCGCAACCCCAGCGGGTGCGCAGCGAAGTGAGCAGATAATCGTTGATGTGTTCGGCAACCGTGAGGGTTTCGGTTATTTGCGGGATACTATTTTCCCCTATCGCTTTCAAATACTGCGCATTACCCGCAATGTTGTGTTGCCGGCTAACCCCGTTGAACGAATGCGCGGATGGCCCCACACCCAAGTATTTTTTGCGCAGCCAATAACCGCTGTTGTGGCGGGCATAACTGCCATTGCGGGAAAAATTGGAGATTTCGTATTGCTCGTAACTGGCGTTTTCGAGTGTGGCGGTCAGCATCTCGGCTTGTTCGGCGGCAAAGTCTTCGGTTACCGGCTGTATTTTGCGCTGCTCCGTCCATTTTCCGAACACAGTTTTCGACTCAATGGTCAGGCAGTAGGCCGAAATGTGGGGCACTTGCAGCGCCACGGCTTTTTGCAGGTCGCGTTGCCAAACCGAATGATCGGTGTGTGGAATGCCATAGATCAGGTCAATGGTGAGGTTTGTAAAACCGGCATCTTGCGCCGATTTCACGCAGGCTTCGGCTTCGGCGGCATTGTGCGCACGGTTCATGTGGCGCAGGTGCGGCTCGTGGAACGACTGGATGCCGATGCTCAGCCGGTTGACGGGCGATGCGGCAAGCTGGCTGAGTTTTTCGGGAACCAAGTCGTCGGGGTTGGCCTCCAAGGTAATCTCGGCATTGCCGTCAACGGTGAAATTTTGGAAAACCGCCTCAAAAACCGCCGCCATTTCCGATGCGTCGAGCAGGGAAGGTGTGCCGCCGCCAAAATAAATCGTTTCCAGTACGCTGCCGTTCAGGTAATCCTTTTGCAGCGCAATCTCACGGCAGATGGCGGCCACCATCTCGGTTTTGCGCCGTTGGTTCGTACTGAAATGAAAGTCGCAGTAGTGGCAGGCTTGCTTGCAGAATGGAATGTGGATGTAAAGGCCGGACAATTGGGGATTTCGTTTTGGTCGGGGCTTGTGGCCTTCAGGGAAACAGTATCTTTCAAAAAGCCCAAACCCGCCCCGATTGATAAATGCGTTGGCGATATGCGGTGGGCCGTGAAATCACCACCGCTCGGTACTTTGCCAGATGATTTTGCCGTTTCTCCGGATATACGTCTGCTTTCCGTTCAGGACAATGCAGGCAATGCTGTTTTTGAAGCTGCCATGGCCCAATATGGGTTCACGGGCTATGTCGAATTTGAAGTCGAAAACGTTATTGCCTTCTTTGTCTATGTAACTGTAGGAAGGTTCGGGAGCCTGGTCGTAAAAGTAAGCCCGGCTGCCGGGCGATTCTTTTTGGATCACCGCCACTCCTTCGTAAAAGGGAAATACTTGCGTTGCGGGCAATTTCAGCACGGTTTTGCCCGTGGTGTTGATGGCGTAGTATACTCTGTCGTAAGAGGATCGGGTCCATGCCAGCCCGTCGCTGAACGGGGCCGCCGTGAAGCCCACCGGAATGGTAATGGTTTTGTTTCCTTTCAAGTCCACATAAAAGAAAGCGTTTTCCTCTTCAACCAAGCACAATCCTTCCGAAAAGGAGACGTTGTAAAGCGGCGGCGCAACCAACGAGTCGGTCAGTGGCTGGGTGTATTTTCCCTTGACCAGAAAAACACCTTTTGTATCCACCAAACCGGCTTCCCGGTCGGTTTTTACCCACGCATAGCCTTGGCTGAAGCCCGAAAAGGGATGCACGGCCGGTCGGCTGCGCTGGCCCGCATACCCGATGAACAAGGGCGACAACACGAAATCGCCCCGCTTGTCAATGAAGCCCATTTTTTTGGTCTTGGAGTCTTCCACCGCCGCAAGGTTTTCCCTGAACGGATGGATGGGCCAGTATGATCCATCGGTCGGGTAGGTCTTGTCAAAAACCGGCTGCCCGTCAGTGTCAATGTAAAAGGCTTCCATACTGCGGTTTTTGCGCTGCATCACCGGTGCCATACCTTCGCTGAAATCGCGGACCGACTCGTACATGGCGGGAATCACCTCCCGGCCTTGCGCATCAATAAAGCCCCATTTGCCATTTTTACGCACCTTTGCCAAGCCATCCGCAAAAATACCCACCCGCTCATAGATGGGCTGGATCACCGATTGGCCGCCACCGTTAATGAATCCCCACAAGTCGCCTATCCGCACCGGCAGCAAGGCCGACAGATTCTGCAACTGTTGCTTCGCCTTTGCGGCGTAAGGGCTGTTAGGGTGTTCCTTAATGTACTTTTCGTAAGTGCTGGTATTGGTGCTGGTGGCTACGGTCTGTTCAAAAAATAATTTCTCATACTGTTCCTTGGCTTTTGCCCGGTAAGAACTTTGCGGGTAGTTTTTGTAAAACTTCTCGTATTCCTGCCATTTGCCGGTCGAGGTCAGGCCAGTGTAAAGAAGTGAGTCATATTTTTCTTTGGCTTCCTGAACCTGTTTGGCGGCGGGATACCGGATGAAAAAATTCTGGAACGACTGGTAAGTATTCAGACGGGCGGCTTCCTGAAAAGCAATCTGGTGTTTGAAGTCGGTTGCCGCCGCCACAACCTGCGGCAAATCGGAAAACCGCCCGATGATTCCGTCTATTTTGGCTTGGTTACCGGAGATAGTGGCTTCCTTCAATGCCTGCTCTCCGATGTTTTGCTTGCGTTGCCTTATTACTTGGGGGGTCACACCAAGTTTCTTCAAGTTGGCCGCCTCCCGCGCGGTAAGTGCGGAATGGTATTTCTCAGCCAAGACCGCATAATCATACGCCTTCAGGTAATCGTACGGGTGGTTGTCGGCATCGGAATAAAACAGCGACAACGCGTAATAGCCACCCGGATCAAAGGAGTTTTTAGCAACAATCTGCTCAATCAGCTTTTTGGCCGCGTTGAAATCCTTGGCACGCAACGCGTTCAAGGCTTTTTCCAAGTCGTCTGCTTGCGATGTCATGGAGGTGAAGCCGAACAGCAGCAAGCAAAAAGCTGACAATAAATGTTTCATTTCAAATGTGTTTAACAGCCAAACCCGAATTTTCCGTACTGTACAAGCGTGAAAACGCAGGATCCGGTTTGGCAATAGGCCATGTTCCCTTATAGAACAAGAATCCGAACCGATGTCGGTAAGGAACCTGCAAGCTAAGTTATTGCTGAAAAAAGAGTGGTTTTTTTTGTGATTTCGACGTTACGATAGGTCGGGAGCAAAGTGATTGCAGGGACAAAACTTGTGCATGAAACCTGGCTTTGTTTTTTTCCGGTAAATGTTGGGCTTTCAAAATAGTATGTTTGAAAAATGCCAAACCCCACCGGGTTGTATGTCCTTGCGCGAGTTGGCAGGGGTAGTGGCTTAAAATCCGAAAACCAACTCCGCCGGAGCCGACGAGGTTGGTTTTTTCGGATTATTTGGTGTCGTCTGGCAATTTTCTGTTGCGGCAGGTTCCGGGTTTACTGCTCTGGTTGCGTATCCTGCTGGTAATTTACCATTTTACTCAAATCCTTTGCGCCCGCCCGCTCGCCAAATTCATCCGAAGATATGGCTTGGGATGAGTGGTAGATGATTTTCATGTCCTTGTCAAAAACGATTTTTACCTTGGCCGTAATTGTCTGGTGCTGCTTGGCTGTTTTCCGGTAGCACTTGATCACTTCCATGAAATCGGCTTGGTACCTGCCACCCCTGACCGGAGAAATATCCAGCGTCTTGCTGTCAATGGTACTCACCGCGTCCTGAAAATCAGTGTAATAGTTGTTCCGTATCTCTTCACTGATGGTTTGCGGAGAGATGTCGCGCAGGTTGAAAAACCGGTCTACCTGTTTGGCATAGTATCGGTTTGCGTCAAATTTCTGGTTGCTTAAATCGCGGTAATACGAATTCAGGATTCCTTTGAGCGAGATTTCCTTTGAACTCTTTTCGGGTTTGGAAGAATTGTCTTCTTTGGGAAAACCGTTTTCCGTTTTTTTGGCTGCCTTGTTTGCGTTATCATCCTCAATTTTCCGGGCCGCCGTGTTGTTCGCAACCACTTGGTTCTGGGTATCAGCCACGGGAACCTGGCGGTTGCCGGCGCTGGTTGCCATACTGTCTTGGAATACAGTTTCGGTGCCTGCTACATCTTCCTGAAATCCATCGCCATTCATGTACACGCCGTTGGTGTCAAGCACGGACATATCCGCCAAGGGCAGATCGGACTTGCCGAAAATCCCTTTTTCCAATTGCACCAGACCACCCGCCAGCAACACATTGAATGTGCAACCGATTATGAGTACCAAGCCACCGGAAATCAAATAACGCATTCCGCGGCCATTGACCCGGCCAATGAGGAAATTGTTTGCCAAGCGGGGCAACAACACCCCTGCCATGATGGGTATAATGCACAGCAGAACAAAATTCACATCCTTGGAAAGCGTTAACACATACGATAGCACACACGCCAGCAAAATGCCGATTGCGCCACCGATAAGGTAATCGCGGCGCACAAAGGTCTTTATTTCTTGCAAAAACCGGTTGGCTTCGCGATGCTCGGGCCGCAGGGAAAGGATTTTTTGCACGAATGGGTATGCCTTGTCAAATTGCTTGTACAAGAGCAGGTTCTTGGTTTCATTGGAATAGTACCGGATCACCTCTTCGGGGTTGTCGTACACATCGCCCGCCGTAATGGTATCGGCATTGGCCACATCCACTGTGTCGTTGGAAACTCTGGTGCCGTCAATCAGGATTTGCTTCAGGTGGTCAAACTCCCCTTGCGTGATTGCCCCCGCTTCGAGCAGGTCTTTCAGGGTCTTGAGTTCCTCGAGTATAAATTGGTTATACATGGCCATGCCGTTAATGTGTACGTGTTAGTGGTTTGTCTCTCAAAAAGTAAACACTTTGCAATGACACAGCAAACAGGAAAAACGTTGCATCAACTGCGGTATATTTACGAAAATATTTGCCCGGATAGTTTTTACGGGCAAGCGGGACATTTTGCGTTTAAAAAGTACATTGCGGCTTCGGGATATAGAATAACCCAAACACAAAGCAAACAAATATACGCATTACGGAAATAAAGCGCGAAAAAATCCGCTTTTTTTAAATAGACACGCCTTTTATCTTGGTAAAGTCTAACTTTATGAGGATAAAATTTTAACCCCGATTTGTCCGAACTTTCGCTGTATCCTTGCGCAACCGTTGGTTTTCTTACATGGCAGGTGCGCCTGCGCAGTCTGCCTAGGTTTGTTTGGCTGGTTTCACGGTTTCATGATGGAAACGGTACCATTTTGGAACTGTACGAGTGGTGTATCCGAAAACCATGCCCGGCAAGGTGATTCCAAACCAAAGACGTTACTGCTTCCGCCTTTTCACATTTGCCGTATGCGTCACATGATCAAATGTCTTGCACCGGCTTTTCTGCTGCTGCTTGGCGGCCATGCCCAAGCCCAACAACGGCACATGGCCTACAAACTGGAGCCGCAGGAAGCGGTTTTGGGTCATTCCCTGCACCTGAAAAATTCCGCTACCGATTCAGTGGCGGGTTTGCGACGTTTGAAAGATACTATTTTGAAACTGCACCGGAACGGATACTTGACCGCCTCTGCGGATAGCATCCAGTGGGAAAAAGACACGATGATTGTTTTCCTGCACATTGGCAAGGCTTTCCGGTGGGTGCGCCTGCAACCGGGCAATGCCAGCGAAACCATGCTCCGCGACATCGGGTTCCGCGAAAAACTGTACCGCAACCGGCGGCTCAACCCCCTCGACCTGGCCGAACTGGAAAAGAAAATACTGAATTATTCCGATACTCATGGCTATCCGTTTGCCGCCATCCGCCTGGATTCGGTCGGGCTTGGCGGGCAAGGCATTTCCGCAACGCTGGATTACCGGCCCGGCCCGCGCATTGTGCTGGACACGATGCGCATTGTTGGCTCGGCAAAACTGCGGCGGCGATTCTTGGAAAACTGGCTCAAACTCAATCCCGGCCAGCCTTACAGCCAAACCCGCTTGGATCAAGCCTACCGGTTGCTCGCACAGCAACCGTACTTGGTGCTAACGCAGCCTTACGAAGTGGTTTTCAAGAATGAACGCGCCTACCTCACTTTTTATGCCGATGCCGGAAAAGCAAGTGAAGCCGACGGCATTGTTGGTTTCCAGCCGAATGAACAGGAAAAAGGCCGCCTGCTGCTGACCGGCGAACTGAATTTGCGGCTGCGCAACCTGTTTGCTTCCGGTGGGAGCCTTGCTTTCAATTGGCAGCAGATCAGGCGGGGTTCGCCACGGCTTCTTGCGAGTTACAACCAGCCCGCGTTCTTGAAAACACCGCTCGAACTTGGCGCGTCGTTCCAGTTGCTGCGCGAGGATTCCACCCAGCGCGTCCGCAATGGGTTTGTGACTTTGAGCCAGCAGGCAAACGTTTTTTACAATCTTGGCGGCAACAGCCGGATCGGCGTTGGCGTTGAACGTCGCACGTCGCGCTTGGCCGACAGTATCCGTACCGATGCGGAAAATGGTATTTTGCCAAGGGAAGCCAACACCAACTGGCTTTCGTACAATGTGCAGTACAGCTACACGCGGCTGGATGATTTTTTTTACCCGCACCGGGGTGTCGCGCTTAACGTGAGTGTGGCGGCTGGCAACAAGCAGATTGTTGCCGACGAACGCATCAATGCCCGAACGCCAAGTGTGCAACTCACCAGTCCGCAAGTGGTGTACCGGGCAACGGTGCGCAACTATACGCCACTCGGCCGGCGTGGCGTGCTGCTGGCTCAAATATCTGGCGGACAGATACTTAACGCTAACCTGTTTCGGAATGATTTGTTCCGCTTGGGCGGATTAGCCACTTTGCGGGGTTTCAACGAGAACTTCTTTTTTGCTTCCGATTATGCGGCGACAACGCTGGAATACCGCTTTTTCTGGGAGCCGACTTCGTACCTGTTCCTGTTTTATGACCAAGCGTGGCTGCAGACGCGCATCTTGGGCGAAACCGGCCGCGACGCGCCGTCGGGAGTGGGGGCGGGCATCAGTTTCAGCACCAAAGCGGGCGTTTTCAATATTGCCTACGCGCTGGGCAACTCCCGCGACCGGGCTTTGGGCCTGAATTTTTCAAAGATCCACTTTGGCTTGGTGGCGCGGTTCTGAAAGGGCGAAACCCCGTTGCCAGCAACGGGGTTTCGCC
>JAYWIH010000128.1:0-41942 GCA_043789005.1 Sphingobacteriales bacterium | reverse complement strand
GCGCCGCCTGACTCTTTTGGATTGCCCGGCCATGCCGGATTGCGTGCAAGCCATGACGCCCCAGGGTGCCATGGCTTTTTTGCGCGCGCCGGAACCGGTTTAACGGACCGTAGTCTCATAGTAGTCCCTTATTGACCCGTTGTTTTTAACCCGTATTGAAATGGAGTTTAACAATCATTTTTGTTATCGGACTTTAAAATAATATTGACTGCTTATTGCGCAATATAAAATTTTGTTGAGTGATTTTAAAAACTTATATAATGGTGCCGTTCCCAACCGGAGTTTTAATAGTTTTGGGTAAAGAGATACTTAAAGACATAGAAATTTAAGAAGCTTAGTAGGATCAGAAAAAATACCCGGTATCTGATTCAACCTGTAAAGAGTAAAAGAATATCAAGAAGCTAAGAAAAAAGCCATCAACAAAAAAGGAGAGTTTGTACTCTCCTTTTTTGTTGATGGCAGATCAAGTGTATGTTTGTTAAGAGGATATGCCTGCATATAAAGGAAATCCTTCCATCCAATGATTGATTTCGGCTTTTAAGGATAATATAAGACTCTCATTTCCATAATTGAGCAGAACCTCATCAATGTAGTCAACGATACGCAGCATGTCAGATTCATCCATTCCCCGTGTGGTTATGGCAGCGGTGCCAACTCGTATGCCAGAAGTGATGAAAGGAGACTTGTCATCAAACGGAACTGCGTTTTTATTAATAGTTATATCTGCTTTAACCAAACTCTCTTGGGCAATTTTCCCTGTCAGTTTTTTGTTGCGCAGGTCTATAAGCATCAAATGGTTGTCAGTACCCCCAGAGATAATCTCGTAGCCCTTGTCCAAAAAGGCTTTTGCCATGGCTCGCGCGTTTTTCTGCATTTGAACGGTGTAGGCATAGAAGTCCTCGGTCAGTGCCTCTCCATAGGCAATTGCTTTTGCCGCGATTACGTGTTCCAGCGGTCCACCTTGCGTACCGGGAAATACGCCCAAATCAAGTAATTCGGAAAGCATCCGCAGATTCCCTTTTGGGTTTTTAATACCAAAGGTATTTTCAAAATCATGCCGTATCATAATCATCCCACCCCGTGGGCCACGCAAGGTTTTGTGGGTAGTGGTGGTTACGATATGGCAGTGATCCAAAGGGTCGTTAAGTAGTCCGGTGGCGATAAGCCCCGACGGATGTGAAATATCGGCCATTAAAAGTGCGCCAACGTTGTCGGCAATCTCACGCAGACGGCGATAATCCCAATCTCGCGAGTAGGCGGATGCCCCACAGATAATCAATTTCGGGTTTTCCCGCATTGCCGTTTCCTCCACCTTGTTCCAATCAATCAAGCCGGTTTCCTTATCCACCCCGTAAAAAGTGGGGCGGTATAGTTTTCCCGAAAAATTAACGGGAGAGCCATGTGTCAAATGACCACCGTGCGACAAATCAAATCCCAAGATAGTGTCGCCCGGTTGCAGGATGGCCAAGAAAACAGCGGCGTTGGCTTGTGCCCCGGAATGTGGTTGCACATTGACCCAACTCGCCTTGAACAATTTTTTCGCGCGGTCAATTGCCAACTGCTCTATTTCGTCCACAACTTCACAGCCACCGTAGTAGCGTTTGCCGGGGAGTCCTTCAGCATATTTATTGGTCAGCACACTGCCGGTAGCTTTCATTACTTGCAGGGATGTAAAATTTTCTGAGGCAATTAGTTCGATGCCGGATTCTTGGCGGCGTTTTTCCTTGGCAATCAAATCAAACACTTGTGTGTCGTGCGATGTTTTAATCAGGTCAAGCATATTGGTATGGTTAAATGAGTGATGGCCGTACGGCCTGTATCGGTTAAGATGGCTGTTTTGGCAAAATAGTATGTTTTCAAAAGTCAAAACCCGCCAAAGCCTCAATATGTTCGGTTTTCCAATCGGGTCACTGAGATTGACGGGGAAATAAAACAAAGGTAACATGGTTTCCCAAAAAATGGGATGCCTACCCCGTAAAATTCCTTGCCAAAAAAACTAACTTGTTGGCTGTTTGAATCACCAACGTAAAGTGGGTTTCCATGTTTGAAAAGATACTATTCTGCACGGTTTTGATGAGTCATTTCCTGTATGCCCAAACGGAGGTTGGCGACCTTAAGGCTCGAATCCAGAAAACAATCGCTGCTTCCGACGGACGTTTTGCGGTGGCATTCAAACACCTCGACAAGCCCGATACATTTGTTTTCATCGGCGAAAAGGAATCCTACCATGCCGCCAGTACCATGAAAACACCGGTCATGATTGAAGTTTTCAAGCAGGCGAAAGCCGGAAAATTTCGCCTGTCCGATTCGCTGCTGGTGAAAAACGAGTTCACAAGTATTGTTGATGGTAGCCTCTATCAGATGGATGTTTCGGATGACAGCGCGGAAGAAATGTATAAGCAAATCGGTCGGCGCATGACGGTTTACGACCTTGTGTACCAAATGATTACCGTGAGTAGCAATCTAGCCACCAACCTGTTGATTGGCATGGTTGGTGCTGCAAATGTGGCGAACACCATGAGTGAGTTGGGCGCAAAGGATATTCGGGTGCTTCGGGGTGTGGAAGACCAAAAAGCGTTTGACAAAGGACTGAATAATACAGTGACAGCGTATGACCTTCTGAGCATATACGAAAAACTGGCACGTGAACAAGTAATTGACAAACAGGCAAGTACGGAAATGATACGGATTTTACTGGCGCAAAAATACAACCGGATGATTCCGGCACTCTTGCCCGAAAAAGTGCGGGTGGCGCACAAGACGGGCGAGATTACCGGTGTAAGGCATGATTCGGGAATCGTATATTTGCCCAATGGACAGCGGTATGTACTGGTGGTGCTTTCTAAAAACTTGGCAAAACCTGACGAAGCCGTGAAAATGATGGCCGAAATATCGAAAATGATCTATGAATTTGTAGTGGCAAAATAACCCGAAACGGCTCGGCCAAAGCCGTTGATTTTTAATGCACCAAGTTTTAAAAATGAAACACTCCACGCTGCTTGCCCTTTGTTTGCTGCTCATTGCCGGGTCGGCGGATGCTCAGAAAAATGCGGCGGACAAATCCGTCGCGTATGCAAACACTATCACTGCCGGGGAACTTGCCAAACACCTGAATATTTTGGCATCGGATAGCCTGCAAGGCCGTGAAACCGGTGAGCCGGGACAAAAAATGGCGGCTGATTACATTGCCGAACAGTTTTTCGGCGATAATCTCAAGCCCGTAATGAAATTTGAGGGAGAGGATAGTTTTTTGCAGCAGTTTGACTTGGTCAAGCGTTCCTGGGGAGAGGTGTACGTTGAAACCGGCACCAAACGCCGCGAATTCATAAAAGATTTTTATCTGCTGGGGTCAATGGATGTGCCGAGTCAAACCAATGTCGAGGTGGTTTTTGGCGGGTACGGCATCGAATCGAATACTTATTCGGACTACGGGATGCTGGACGTGAAGGGTAAGGCCGTGTTGCTGCTCAGCGGTGAGCCGAAAAACAAAAAAGGATTTTACTTGACAACCGGAACGCGAAATGCCTCCCAATGGGGTAGTGAGTGGCGCAAAAAAGTGGAGTTGGCGTATAAAAAGGGCGCGAAATACGTATTTGTCGTGCAGCCCGAAAACATGGCGGTGAGTACTTTCGTTGCCAACTATCGCGGTTACCTGACCACGCCGAGTTTGGTTTTGAAATACAAGGACACACCTTCACCAGCCAACGGCACGGTCTTCGTTTCCAAGGAGATGGCCGCCGAAATGCTGGGGATTCCGGAGGGAAAAATTGCCAAGTGGCAGCGGAAAGTGGCACACAAAAAAAATCCGAAGCAGTTTGCCAACGCCACGGTAGCCATGAAATTTGAAAGCAAGCAGGAAACCGTAAAATCGGAGAATGTTCTGGCATTGGTGGAGGGAACCGACAAGAAAGAAGAGACGGTAGTGGTGACTGCCCATTACGACCATGTGGGCATTATCAATGGCGAAATACACAACGGCGCGGACGACGATGGATCGGGAACGGTGGCCGTGCTGGAAATGGCGCAGGCATTTGCGCAAGCCAAACGGAATGGCGACGGGCCAAGGCGCAGTGTTTTGTTCATGACCGTGTCGGGCGAGGAAAAGGGCTTGCTCGGTTCCGAATATTACACCGACCACCCGGCACTGCCGCTTGCAAATACGGTTTGCAACCTGAATATTGATATGATTGGGCGGGTGGACGAAGCGCACAAGGACAACCCTGATTACGTGTACCTGATCGGGTCTGACAAGCTTTCCAGTCAACTGCACAGCATCAGCCAGAACGCCAACCAAAAATACAGCGGCCTGCAACTGGATTATACCTACAACGACCCCGGCGACCCCAACCGGTTTTATTACCGGTCAGACCATTACAATTTTGCCCGGAAAAACATTCCGGTAATCTTTTACTTCAACGGCACGCACGAAGACTACCACCGCCCGACGGACGATGTGGAAAAGATAAATTTCAACAAGATTGAAAAAATCGCCCGGCTGGTTTTTCACACGGCCTGGCAGCTTGCAAACCAAGAGGAACGGATCAGAGTGGACAGCAATAAAAAATAGTATCTTTCAGAAACGCCAAACCTCCCATATCATGAACCCCACCGCCGAGCTATTCCAAAACGTTGCCGAAACCAAGGCGTTTGACCTCAAGCACCGCCAGACAATCAACCACAACATTGGCAAGTACAATGTGGCCGTAGAACTGGGCCTGACGCAGTATGCCGACTATGAACTGGCCCGCAGCCGTGGCTCTTACATCAAGACGCAGAGCATAGAGAACCTTGACAAATACCTGCTCCAGTTTGAAGAGAACTTTAAACGTAATGGCGGCAAAGTGATTTGGGCGGAGACCAAGGAAGACGCGTTGCGCGAAGTGTTGGCGATTTTTGAAAAAAAACGCGCCAGGCTGGTTGTCAAATCCAAGTCAATGGTGACTGAGGAAATCCACTTGAACGAGTATCTGGAAGGGCACGGCATAGAACCCGTTGAAACCGATCTGGGAGAATATATCTGCCAGATTTCTGGTCAGAAACCCTACCACATCGTTACGCCGGTCATGCACATGAGCAAGGAGGACATATCGGAACTGTTCGTGGAGAAACTCAAGACTGCCAAAACCAACGATCCGCAGGAACTCACGATGATTGCCCGCCAAATTCTGCGCGAAAAATACACCGAAGCCCAAATCGGCATTACGGGCGGCAATTTCCTGATTGCCGATGTGGGCGGCATCGCCATCACTGAAAATGAAGGCAACGCCCGGCTTTCGGTCAGCTTTCCGAAAACGCATATTGCCATTGTGGGCATCGAAAAAGTGATCCCCAGCATCCGCGACTTGGATTTGCTCTGGCCGCTGCTGGCAACCAGCGGCACCGGCCAGCAAGTAACCGCTTACAGTTCCATTGTTACCGGGCCGCGCCAAGACCATGAAACCGATGGCCCGGAAGATATGTACGTGATATTGCTTGATAATGGCCGCACCAACCTGCTCGCCGAGCCCGACAAACGGCAGGCATTGAACTGTATCCGGTGCGGAGCCTGCCTGAATACCTGTCCGGTTTACAAGAATATCGGCGGCCATACCTACGATTCCACGTACAGCGGGCCCATCGGTTCGGTAATCACGCCGCATCTGGAAGGCATGGATAAATTCAAGCACCTGAGCCATGCCAGTTCATTGTGCGGAGCCTGCACATCTGTTTGCCCGGTGCGCATTGACCTCCATAACCTGCTGCTACTCAACCGCAAGCAAAGCGTGGATGAAGGATTCAACGACAAGATAGAGAAAATAGGATTTGACTTGTGGGTGAAGGCGATGAAAAACCGGAGGCTGCTGAACTTGGCGGGAGGCTGGATGAAAAATGCGGGGTTCAAATTCCTCTTTAAAGATACCTGGGGAAGACGGCGCGAAACGCCAATCTTACCCCCAAGATCCTTCAACCAGCTATGGAAAGAAAAACAGAACGGCAAATCTTGATTCATACTTGCCGTGTGTCATTTCTAACACTGCTAAATTAGCAAGGATAGTATAACGCTGCCCGATTTTTAGATGAACCCCGGAGAACAGTAGATAAAAAATGAAATAAGGCCGACTAAAAATCCGGAAGGAAAAATCTTTATCCGCAAACCGAGAATCCGGTAGGCAAAAGGCGGAGGTGAATCCTGAAAGCATCAGGCAGCCTCCATACGGACGGGATTCAGGACTTTTGCGCCACTTGACGACCGCTCCCTGTGTTTCCCGGAGTGAACGGATCAAAATAGTATCTTTTGAAAACACCAAACCTGCCGTTTGAAAAGGAACTAAAAAAAAGCAATATTTGTAATAGTGGCCAATGCAAGCCAATGCGCGGATTTTTGGACACCGCGAAAACCAGCAATGCTTTTTTTGGGGCTGACCGGTATTGACGGCTTGTGCAGGCTGCGGGTAAGCACGCCGGGAGTTGGAAGGATCTCCCGTCAAAAATTCTTTCAAAACACAATTGGCGAAGCTAACTACGCCCTCGCGGCCTAATTAAGAATTAGGTAGCGTGTGTTCCGCCTGCCCCACGCACTGCCGGGTAGGCAACCGGGACATCATCACGCAGTGCCGACGGCGGTAAGGCCACGCGCCGCCCAACCGTACCAGTGAATAAGACCCGTGTGCGGGATGCAGTTACCTTGCACGGGTTCGAAAACCAAACAACTGCTAAGCGTGTAGAAAGCCCGATGGTTTCCTTGTCCGGACGAGGGTTCGAATCCCTCCAGCTCCACTTAAAACCCCGCCGATTTTTAATCGGCGGGGTTTTGTTTTTCAAATCCGTTTATGGAATTCGGCAGCCCGGCGCATCTCATTGAAAAAAACTGGTGGCCATGAAAAACATTCATCTGTACATCTCGAAGCCGTGCCATGAAAGCTGGCATCAAATGCTTCCTGAAGCCCAAGGCCGCCATTGTCTGGCCTGCCAAAAAACCGTGGTTGATTTCAGCGCCATGACCGATGCGGAAATAGTATCTTTTTTCAAGGTTAAACCCGCCGCCGTTTGCGGGCGTTTTCTGGAAACGCAACTGGTTTCTCAATTTTCGGTTTCCAAACCTGCCGCTGGCTGGAAAAACTATCTGTTAGCCTTTACTGCAACCTTGGCTTTCAAATTCATCATAACGGACGCGGCAAAAGCCCAAGCACGAACCGAGCAAGGCGTACCAAAACCGGAAATAAATCCGATAGGGACACGCGGAATATCCACCGAACCAAAACTGTTCTCAGCACGGGGAACGGTAAGAAATGTGGCCGATGGCTCACCGGTGTGTTACGTTTTGGTTACTGTCAAGGGTACTGACCGCCGTGCCATCACCGATGCAGAAGGGAAGTTTGCGTTGACCGGTTTGAAGGATGGTGATGTGCTGTATTTTCGGGGCGGCGGCTTCAAAAGCCAATCAATTGCCGCACGGCCAGAAGTGGAGGTGGAAATCACAATCCCTCCCGTGATGAAATTCATCACGGGAGGGATTGTCATGGTTCCGGAACGCAAAAATGTTTTTCAGAAAGTCAAATCGTGGTTTCAGCGGTAGCCGGTTTTGGCTCTTTTGGAATACTCTGTGCCAGAAACTCTTTCGGGGTCGTGCCGGTGGCATTCTTAAATGCCCGGTTAAAAGTGGATTTAGAATTGAAGCCGCAGTCAAGTGCTACGGCCAGCAGCGTCAAGTGTTTGTTTTGCGGATTTTGGATTTGTCTTTTAAACTCTTCCACCCGGTACTCGTTCACAAAGTCGTTGAAGTTCTTTTTGTAAACGCCATTGATAATCGCCGAAAGCACCGAAGTATTGGTTTTCAACTGTTGCGCCACGTCGGCCAAAGTAAGTTCAGCTTGGAGGTACGGTTGGTTGTCGCGTATGTGGCGGTCTATTTTAACTTTCCATTGGCCGTACTCTTGCACGGATGTTTCAACGTCGGTTTCGGTGGGTAGCGTTTCTTCCCTTCTTTCTTTGAAAACAACGTTACGCGCAGGCGGCACTTGGGCGTAGCCGGCAATGGAAACGTAGTAAATCAAAAACACTGTTACCAGATTGTCCCACCAATCCTGTTCAAACGTCAGATCCAGCAAAACATCGGCCAAAATATGCAACCAGTCGGCCAACAGGCCAATCGCCAGCACAATCAGAAAATTGCGGTACCACTTCAAGCTGACGGCCTCGGTGTCGGAAAACTGCGTTTTTATCCAGACGCGGTACTGTCTGTATAATTTCAATGAATGGTAGAAATAATAAACTTGCATGATGACTCCCGTACAGAACTCAAGGTTGCCGATTCCGTACTTGTAGTGTACGTTCTTTTCCCAATGCTGCACAAATCCGCTTCCCATCGCGAACACCGACACGTGATAAACCGTGTGTATAACGAACGGAATGAAATGCCGGATGTCTTTGCGGGAAAACTGAAAATGGCTGTCCGTCTGGCTTTTGAGATAGAAATAGAAAAGTGGCGGAAACCCAAGCCCAAACCCTCTTGGGAAGAACTCCAGTTCTTCCCACAGTACGCTGATGCCCGAAAACCCCAGCATATATTCCCAAATGCTGAAGGCTGTGCCCACCAGCACCAAGCCCAGCAGCACATCCGAAAGTCGGCCGTTCTGGCGGCTCCGGTTCCAGAGCAACACGGCATAAATCCAGCCCTGAATGAAACCGAACCAAAGTGGAACGGAGTAGAAGGTAAGCGATATATTCATGGGGTTTTGTTACGCAACAATGCAAATAAACGTAGGGGCGACCCTCCGGCCGCCCCTACGGGTTTGGTGTTTTTGGAAGATACTATTTTTCCGCAATGCAGATACCAAGCGGCGCGTTCTTTCAGCTTTTCCGTAAATTAATGGTTTTGCCATTATCTTCTGCTTTGACAGTGTGGAATGGCGCGCCGGAAAGTTTGTTGCCGCTCATCACGAGGTCTTTCTGTTGGCTATCAACCAGATAGAATCTTGTTCCCACCACTACCGTGAATTCTTTGGTGCCGCCGGGCCACATGAAGTCGCCGTACGTGCCGTTTCCATCAGAGCCGGGGGTGTAGGTGACAAAGGTGTATTTTCGGAGCAGCATACTGTTGTTCTTAAAGGTGATTGTTACCGTTTCGGGTTGGTTTTGCGGTGTTTTATCTTGGGCAAAAACGAAAGAGATTGCTGACAAAAGTACGAGCATTAATGTAATTGGCTTTTTCATGGGTTTGGTTGTTTTGGAAATGAAACGATTGAATGAAAGTATAAAGCGGCCCTGTTTGCACCATTTCCCGGAAACGGCGGGTTTCGCCTTTTGGAAAGATACTATTTTGCAATCCCGCCGGGCGGGTTCGAGAGCACAAATCCCGGATAATCCTGCCGCTTGGCTACTGCAATGAATAAAGGTAGTTCTCCTTTTCCTCATCCACGGTCACAATGAGTTTTTCGGTGTAGTTGGCATTTGCTTTCCAGTAAGGCCCGTCGCACAGGTACACTTTGGAACCGACCGGATAACTCATTTTTTGCTCGCCAAAGCGGCTCAGGGATGTTGAAAATCCGTTGGGGGATTTCCTGCTGGTGTCCCACGGCAATTGTACCCGCACGTGTATCGTCGAAGGCAATAGCGACGAGCCTTTGACGCGGAAAGTCACCATTTTCAAGCCTTTTTCCCTTGCCGTTTGCTCAATGGAATTGTCGTGGTTGGCTTCCGCCAATTGGGCGGTTTCTTCGTCCAACTCCTGCCGGGCGGCTTCCAGATAATCCTCCCGGCTGATGTCGTAATCCTTGTTCACCGAAAAACTCTTGCCGTCGTCGTTTGCCCTCACCACAAAAAGCAGTTCTTTCTTGCCGTTTTTCTCCTCATACACCCGCACCGGAGCCGGCAAATTTGTCGCGTGCGAACTCATGCCGTTGAGGCCGTAACCGTAGGCGGCCCGTACCTTGGTTTCCTTGTTGAAATGCCTGAAATCCAGCATTTTCCCGCGCAGCGACGAATTGGTCACCGTAAAACTTACCCGTCCGGTTCCGGTCGTTTGGGCTTGGCCGTCCAGCCCAACAAACAGCAGAACGGTAGCGACAACGACGGGCTTGGCGATTTTTGGCAACCAAAACCTGCTCTTCCACAAACCTGCCAGCGAATACTTGCCATCGCCCACCGCGAAAACCATCAGGAAGGCAAAAAAGAATAATTGCTGGTAATACATCCCGACAATGGGCGCGGGGTCGCCGTACCAGATGTAGGAAACCACAAAGAATTGAAACGCCAACTGCAAGGCACTCAGGCGAGTAAGCAAGCCGAATGCAATGAGCAGGCCGCCGATAAACTCGCCGTACACGGCCAGATACGCCCAAAACGTCGGACTGATGAATGTGAAACCGATTTCGCCAACTTGTTTCACAAACCAATCAGGCACGCCAAGGGCAAGGTTGCTCCAATCTTCAGGGCCTTTCTCATTGATTTTGTGGAAAACCTTGGAAAGCCCCGCACCGATAGCAATGGAAAGCCCGACGTGCAGCCGGAAAAGCAGATAAATGCTGTTGAATGTAATGGATTCCTGCTGGATGGAGCCGGTCAGAAATGCGATTATCCTTTTCATGTTGTGCTTGTCTGTGAGGAGCCTCCTCGGTGAATGCTGGGGACAAAGGTGGCCGCCCCCAGCATCACAAACGCTTCAAAACATGATTCGGGACGTGTCAAAACATGATTTGACACATTTGGAGGGCTTTGACTTTGAAATAAGTCTGGTAGAAGGGGCAATCGGTTGGTGTGCAGGGCAGGTTTGGCCTTTTCAGAAGATACTATTTTCAGAAACGCAAACTTGCCTTTCAAATCTGCCGCACCACAATCCTGATATCCGTATTGCGGCCTTTGTCGTCGCTGCACGAGATTTTTATTTCGCCCAAGCCGGGTTGGAAAAACACCCGTTCATTGGCTTTGGCGGTTTTGTAAAACCGGTCGTTCACGTACCAGTATACTTGCTGCACATCATTGTCGGCATGGCAAGTGAGTAGCATTTCGGGTGCGTCGCCCGCTTCCACCAAGTACTCACGCCCGTTGGCCGGAGTCACGATTTTTGGCGCACCGGAATCAAAAACCCGCGTACACGCCGGGTTATGCGCCGGAATGCGCCGGTAGGCCACGCCCCATGTGTTGTAAAACGAAGCCAACGCCGGGGGCAGGTTTTCGTAACGCAGTTTCTTGTAACCCGCCTCGGGCATACACGCCGTGCAATACGAAAACGATTCGTCGGGCGCAACGGCCATTTCTTTCAAGTGGTTGCAACGCTCCATGCTGGAAACGAGCGGTATGTGGTAATCCACGACTTGGCTGGGGCAATGCTCACCGGGCAGCAAGCCCGTAGCCGCACAAACCAACCGCAGTTGCATATTTGCCGGAGCCAGTAGCTGCCCACCGTTGGCGTTGTAATCAACGGCGTTGAAAACATTAAACAGCAGCGGTGTGGCAATGTCGGCTCCGGTTAGTTCGGCCACGCCTTCGCCGCTGGCGTTGCCCACCCACACCGCCACCGTATAACGGCGGTTGTAGCCAATGCTCCAGGCATCGCGCCGCCCGTACGAAGTGCCGGTTTTCCAAGCAATCGGCGGCGCGTGGTAGCTGCTTTGGTAGCCGTTCGGCAAATCGGGACGCACGGCCTGCATCAAAATCTCACTCACCATATAAGCCGATTCCGGGGAGAAAAGGGAGGCTCCCCCCGTCCCCAAGGCCTCGGAAGCTTTTGTTGTCAAATTCCCAAACCTGCCGCCGTTGGCGAAGGCGGCGTAAAGTCCGGCCAGTTCTTCAAGTGTGGTGCCGCAGCCGCCCAGCACCGCCGACAAACCCAATTTGTGTGCATCGCGCGAGATTTGGACGAAACGGGCGGCTTTCAGTTTTTGCACGAAAACGGGAACGGTTACATCTTCCAAAACCTTTACAGCCGGGATGTTCAGCGAATTGATCAGCGATTTCTCAACCGTTACGGCTCCGTTGAATTGCTGGTCGAAGTTTTCGGGAGCATAGTCGCCAAATTGCGAAGGCACATCCAGCAACACCGTTTTTGGCGTTATTTTGCCCGCATCAATGCCCAGCGCGTACACCAGCGGCTTGAGCGTGCTGCCCGGCGAACGGATGCTTTGCACATTGTCCACTTGCCCAGCGTGTTCGTTGTCGTTGAAATCGGGCGAGCCGATGTAGGCTTCAATTTCCAACGTTTGGTTGTTGACGACCAACACCGCCAAGTTATGAATATTGTATTTTTTCAAGCGTTGGTGGTAATTCTGTGCCAGTTGCTGCACCTTGTCCTGTTTGCTGCGGCTGAGCGACGTGTGCAAAATGGCTTCGCTTGGAAACTGACGGTGAAGCCGGTAGGCCAAGTGCGGCGCAATTTTCGGCAGCGGGTGGCGGCGCGTTTGCAGCGGCTCGTTTAGGGCATCGGCAATGGTTTTTGCATCGAAAACGCCTTCTCGCAAAAACTTCCGCAGCCATTTGTTGCGTTCTTGGCGCAGCAGTTCATTGTTGCGCCCCAAGTATAGCGAAGTCGGGCGGTTGGGCACAATGGCCAGCACCGTCAGTTGCGCCACGCTCAGGCGGTTGGGCAATTGGTTGAAATATAGCAGCGAGGCCGCTTTCACGCCTTCCACGTTGCCGCCGTACGGAACCAGATTCAAGTACATCTGTAGGATTTCACTTTTGGAAAAGTGCCATTCCAGTTGCAGGGCGCGGAACATTTCCACGAGTTTGTTGCCGTACGTCCGTTTTTTTGGCTCCAAAAGCCGCACCACTTGCATGGTAATCGTGGAGGCACCGGAAGTTTTGCGGTTCCGGAAGATATTATTGCCTGCCGCCCGCACAACCGCCACCGGATTCACGCCCGGATGCCAGTAAAAAAAGCGGTCTTCCTTATGGATGATTACTTTGCGCAGGTCGGGCGTGATCTCGCCGGGTTCGGTTTTCATGCGCCACTTGTCGTCGTGGCTCAAAAACGCGTACAGCACCGAGCCGTCGCGGGCGGTGATGAGTTGGGCGTATTCAATGGTGGCGCGGAACGGAAAAACCCAATCCAATGCCTTGAAAATGAGAATAACAGCTAAAACGAAGAAAAGAAACTTCCCCCGTTTCTTCCGAAAAAAAGAAACAGGCAATCTGTCTTTCAGCAGTAACAGGGAGATTTGGGCTTTTCGGAAGATACTATTTTGGAACACCTTGCCACATCGTTTTTTGGACATTGAAGGTACTGATATTAACGCAAACCAGATTGATTGCGGAGAATGTTTTTTACTTTTGCCATAGTGCGGTTTTTAACATGAACGCCGTTCCATTTTTATCCTTTCGCAAGCCTTGATCCCGACAACCCACTTTCTGCTTATCGGTGCAGTCCTGTTTTGCATTGGCGTGGCCGTTGTCATCACCAAGCGCAACGCCATTGTGGTGCTCATGGGCATTGAACTGATTCTCAATGCGGCCAATCTGAATTTGATTGCGTTCAACCGGCAGCAGCCACAAAACGTTGACGGACAGCTATTTGCGTTGTTTGTGATTGTTGTGGCGGCGGCTGAGGCGGCGGTTGCGCTGGCAATTGTGCTGCAGGTACACCGCCATTTCCAAACGGTAAATTTGGACGAGGTGAAGACCGATGAGCCGGGAAAATGACTCGGGCAAACCGGGGTTTGGGCTTTTGAAAAGATACTATTTTGGTAACGCAGGTCAGACACTGTGTGTCAGACCGGTATCGCATATCGGCTTTCGGAAAAACGGGTGGGTTTGGGCTTTTTCAAACATACTATTTTCCATTTGTCATTCCTCCTTCGTCGGAGTGACAAATTTTCAACAATTCGCACACCCGTAAATGCTGCTTCTCTGCGCCTTTTTCCTGCCTTTGCTCTCCTTCGCGGGCCTTATCGCGTTCGGCAGGAAACTTCCGCGCCAAGGTGATTGGCTGGCGATTGCCACCGCCGGAATCAGTTTTGGCTATGCGGTGGCGGCGTTTGCGCAGGTTTTCCCCGGTAAGATAATCCATTACCAAACCAGTTGGTTTGCCGTTTACATCCACGAATTCAAGGTTGGGCTGCTGCTCGACAAACTGTCGGCGGTGATGCTGGTGCTGGTCACGTTCATTTCATGGCTGGTGCAGATATATTCCACCATTTACATGAAAAACGATGCGCGGTACAGCCGCTATTTCGCGTATCTGGGTCTATTTACGTTTGCCATGCTGGGTTTGGTGCTGGCCGACAGTTTGTTTCTGCTCTACTTTTTTTGGGAACTGGTCGGCTTGTCGTCGTATTTGCTCATCGGCTTTTGGTACGGCAAACCGAAAGCCTACCGCGCCTCGCGCAACGCTTTTATCATCAACCGGATTGGCGATGCGGGCTTGTTGCTGGCGGTGATTCTGGTGTATTTGCAGTTTGGCACAACTGACATTGTGTTTCTGCTCAACGATGCCGTTTTCCCCGAAAACACGCTTTGGATGACCGCCATCGGCTTCGGGCTTTTTTGTGGCGCGGCGGCAAAATCGGCCCAATTTCCGCTCTCGGTTTGGTTGCCGCCCGCCATGGCCGGCCCCACGCCGGTTTCGGCGTTGATCCACGCGGCCACGATGGTGGCCGCCGGGGTGTTTTTGCTGGTGCGGGGTTTCCCGTTTCTGGAAGATACTATTTTAAACATCATTGCCGTAATCGGTAGTGTAACGGCGTTTGCGGGTGCGTTTGCGGCCTTGTTCCAACAGGACATCAAGAAAGTGTTGGCCTATTCCACGGTTTCGCAACTCGGTTACATGATGGCTGCCGTGGGCGTGGGCGCGCCGGAAGTGGCGTTGTTTCACTTGGTTACGCACGCGTTCTTCAAGGCCGGCTTGTTCCTCTGCGCCGGTTCAGTCATTGACGCGCTGCACAAGGCCGCCCGCCGGATGCGCATTGCCGACCCGGATTTTGACGTGCAGGATATGCGCAACATGGGCGGGCTGCGGCGGCAAATGCCGTTCACGTTTGGCTGCTACATTGTTTGCGGTTTGGCGTTGGCGGGTTTGCCCCTGACTTCGGGGTTTCTATCCAAAGACTTGATTTTGAGTAAGTTGCTGTTTTGGTCATTACAAAGTGAAACGTTGGATTGGCGGTTTTTGGTGCCGGTTTTGGGTTTTCTGGGCATACTGTTTACGTCGTTGTACGTGGGGCGGCAACTCAAGCTCATCTTTGGCGGGCGGCCACGCTATTTTGCCCTGTACGACGACAAACTCACGCATATCAACGACCTGACCGAAGAATCGCCGGGGCTGATGCGCGGCGTAATGGGCATTTTGGCGTTGCTTTCGCTGTTTTTCTGGTTCGCGTGGATTCCATGGGATGCGGGTGACGGCTGGTTTTTCAAGGCTTTCCCGCAAACTGCCGTTGAAAACAACGGTAGTTTGGTCGGGCGGTTTTTTGAATCATTCAACGCAACCGTCGCCCACAACCTTGCCTTGATTTTCTCGCTGGCCATTGTGCCGCTTGGCCTGCTGCTGGCCCTATGGCGCACGGGCAAACGAAACTGGCTTGTGCCAAACGCGGTGCGCCGCCTGTCACTGAATTTCCTTTACACCGAAACGGTTTTTCATTTCTGCTTGGTGCATACCACATTCGCAATCAGGCGGTTAACGGCTTGGCTGGACAAAAACATACTTGACAAAATAGTGGATTACGCGGGCGTTTTTACGGTTACGCTGGCGCACATCACAGGCTGGGCCGACCGCTTTTTGGTGGACGGAACCGTAAATGCAATCACTTATTCGGCGGCCCGCGTGGGCTGGCTCACCAAATCCATTGCGGGCAGCCGCGTGCAAAGCCTGTTTACCGCCGCCTTATTCGGCTTGCTTTTGATGCTGGCTTGGGTGCTTTTGAAATGAAGTATTGAGGAAGGTTGTCCGGAATTTGTAAACCTGAACCCAAAAACCGAATTGATAAATTTGAATTCACATGAAAATTTTTCCCGAATGAGGATGATTGGTTACGGCATTTGCGTTCTTTTTTCGCTGACCAAAGTATATGCACAGGTCGAATTCGTACCGGACACCGTGATTAACAAGGTGATAATTCTGGAAAATGCTGCATCCATTGAGAAAAATTTGGGCGACTGTATGCTTCTACTTGATGAAAACGCCGATTTGCCCTTTGTGGTTTTTCACAACGCTTCCGGCACACAATATTTGAAACTGATTTTTCATCCGGGAAACTCAAAAAACCGATTCAGCTATTTTGAAGTGGGAAGCACAAATGATAAACCTCAGAAAAGCCGGAAAAAATTGAATAAAACCCGCTTCCAAAGCTTCACAACCCAATCGGGAATTAGGTTAGGGATGAGTAAGCAAGAGATTGTCAACCTGAAAGGATCTGATTACCAAAAATCTTTGACAAACAAAATACAAGTAATTGACTACAAGATTGATAACATCAAAAAGAGCGGCTTTTTGAGACGTTACAATATGCCCGAATACACAACAAGATATTTTTTCCAAAAGGACATATTAATCAAATTTTCTTTCGGTTTCGAGTATCCTTAAATAACCAACTGAGACATTTCAACAATCCCATAACCTTGACCAGCCACCTGCTTTCCATCCTGATTTTCCTGCCGGTTTCGGCCTCGCTGGCGATACTGTTTTTGCCCGGCGGAAAAACCATGTTGTTTCGCTGGATTACGCTGGTTGTCAGCACTATAAACTTGGGCTTGGCAATTTTTGTGTACCTGCAATTTAGTCCGCAGCAACACGGCATCAATCAAGCCGGGGCCATGCAGTTTGTGGAGCAAGCGGAGTGGATTTCGCTATCGCTGGGCGGCTTGGGCAGGCTTTCGATCCAGTATTTCGTCGGGCTTGACGGGCTGAATCTGCCCATGCTGCTGCTTTCGGCTTTGGTGCTGTTTATCGGCGCGGTTTCCTCCTGGACAATCAACTACAAAACCAAAGGCTACCACGCGCTGTATTTGCTGCTGTCGGGCAGCATTATCGGCTGCTTCGTGGCTTTGGATTTCTTCCTGTTTTTCCTGTTTTTCGAGTTCATGCTGCTGCCCATGTATTTTTTAATCGGCATTTGGGGCGGTACGCGGCGCGAATACGCGTCCATCAAGTTTTTCATCTACACGCTCGTCGGCTCGGTGTGCATTTTGCTGGTCATGATCATGCTGGCCTTTTCTGTGAAAGTGGACGGCGCGTACACTTTCGATATGCTGGCCATGACCAACCCGAGAAACTACGCTTCGGATGCTTTGCTGGGTTGGGGCAATTTCCGTTGGTTTGCCGGAATGCCGCTGCGCTGGTGGGCGTTCCTGCTGCTGCTCATCGGCTTTGCCATCAAATTGCCCGTCGTGCCGCTGCATACGTGGCTGCCCGACGCGCACGTGGAAGCCCCCACGCCCATTTCGGTGGTTTTGGCGGGAATATTGCTCAAAATCGGTGGCTACGGCTTGCTCCGCATCGGGTTGCCCATTTTTCCGGACATGACGTGGGTTTTTTCCGGTTTCATCGGTGCGCTGGGCGGTGTGTCCATTGTATACGGTGCGTTGTGCGCCATGGCCGCTCATGATTTGAAACGGATGGTGGCCTATTCGTCCGTCAGTCACATGGGTTTTGTGCTCATCGGCATTGCTTCGATGACCGCCGAGGGCATCAACGGGGCCGTGTACCAGTTGTTCAGCCACGGCATTCTGTCAGCGATGCTGTTTTTGCTGGTGGGTGTGCTGCAAGACCGCACGCACGACAAAACCATTGAAAGCTACCGTGGGTTGGCATCGAAAATGCCCGTTTATACCGGTATGGTTACCGTGGCATTTTTTGCATCGCTGGGCTTGCCGGGCTTTTCGGGCTTTATCGGCGAGTTTTTCACCATCATGGGCGTTTTTGGCAACGAACGCGTGCCGCGCTGGGTGATATTGGCCGCTGTGGCCGGGCTGGTTTTGGGAGCCGCCTACTTCCTTTGGACGCTGCAACGGATGTTTTTTGGCGAATACTGGTCGCGCGGGGGTGATGCATGGGCGGCGCAACTGACCGATTTGAACTGGCGCGAAAAATTTTCACTGGCTCTGCTGGCGGTGCTGGCCTTGGTTTTTGGCCTATTCCCGAACCTGCTTTTTGAACCCATGCAACTGACAATCACGTTTTTAACGGATATGATGCAGCGGCGGTAAGCGAGCAACCGTGGCGTTGAAAAATAATATCTTTTGAAAGCCCCAAACCGGCTTGTCTTGAATCAGTGCCATCTGTAACAGATGTTACGCAAAAGCTTATCCGGACCGTCATTGCGAGCCCGTCATTGCGAGGAACGAAGCAATCTGCTGGGTTCCGTCGGCCCGCAACGTTCCCGTTCGGTCCGGCTCTGGAACAGCCTTGCGGGGCGGCTTTTGGCGCGCCTGCAAGTGGACGGATTGCTTCGTTCCTCGCAATAACGGTTCTTTTGAGTCTACGTAACATCAGATCCGTAATTCAAGACAAAATAGTATGTTTCAAAAAGCCCAAACCCGCCGTCGCGGTTTTTCGCCTTTCAAAAACGAACGAATGAAAATATTGAGATGAAATAGCACGGAAACTTGAAAGTTGCCCGGCGATTTCATTACTTGCAAGGTTTTCGATTTTGAAAACATACTATTTCGTTTCACATTCGTTGGCAAAGCTGGTTGGCATCCGCGAAGTTGGGACGGTAAACAAAAACGCACGAATGCTGAATATCATACTTTTCGGGCCGCCCGGCGCGGGCAAAGGCACGCAGTCTGACAAACTGGTGGAAAAATACCAGTTATGCCACATTTCAACCGGCGATATGTTTCGGATGCACGTGAAAGGCGAAACTGAACTTGGCAGACGCGTGAAACAAATCATGGCCGAAGGAATGCTGGTTCCCGACTCAATCACGATTGATATGCTCGAAGAGGAAGTGCAGAAAAACCCGCACGCCAAAGGGTTTATTTTCGACGGCTTTCCGCGTACTGTTCCGCAGGCCGAGGCACTGGATGCGTTTTTGGCCGCCAAAGGCGAAAGCATAAATCTGGTGGTGAGGATGAATGTGACCGAAGCTGAAGTGAAACACCGCATTGCCGAACGCCAGAAAACCAGTGGCCGCGCCGATGACGAAGCCGAAAAACTGCTCAAGCGCATAGATGAGTATTTTACCAAAACCATTTATGTGCTGCCGTATTACGAGGCGCAGGGCAAGGTTGTGCAAGTAAACGGCATCGGCGACATCAAGGTTGTTTTCCAAGACCTGTGCGAACAGATAGACGCGGTGGTGAGCCAGTAAGCAGTAGCACACGCTTTAGCTTGTGCAAGAAACCGCAGCCTGCCCGTCGGCAGACAGGGTTTCGCCTTTTTGAAACATACTATTCCAATCGGTCCTTTCGGGAGCCGATTTCCAAACACCACAAAAGAACGCTACTTTTGTGGTGTTTTTGTTTCATGGGAGGTTTGGATGGGAAATGAAAATCCCGAAATCCGAAATCCGAAATCCGCACTTCGAAAATGTCTTCCAATTTCATAGATTATGTCAAAATCCACCTCAAATCCGGCACGGGCGGGGCAGGTTCCATGCACTTCCGCCGCGAAAAACACGTGGAGAAAGGTGGCCCCGATGGTGGTGATGGTGGCCGGGGCGGCCATGTGGTGGTGCGCGGCAACAAACAGCTATGGACGCTGTTGCACCTGAAATACCGTAAGCACGTGGTGGCTGTGGATGGCATCCGCGGCGACCGCAACCGCAGTTCGGGGGCGCAGGGAAAAGATGAAGTGCTGGAAGCGCCGATTGGAACAGTAATAAAACTGGCCGACACGGATGAAGTGCTGGGCGAAATAACGCACGACCAGCAGGAAATCATCGTTTTTGCGGGCGGCCGCGGCGGCATGGGCAATACGCATTTCAAAACGCCCACCAACCAAGCCCCGCGCAAAGCCCAACCCGGCGAGGAAGGCCGCGCCGACTGGGTGGTGATGGAACTGAAACTGCTGGCCGATGTGGGTTTGGTAGGCTTCCCGAATGCGGGCAAATCCACGTTGCTGGCAACCGTGTCGGCGGCCAAGCCCGAGATTGCCGATTATCCGTTCACCACGCTTGTGCCCAACCTGGGCGTGGTGTCGTATCGCAACCACCAATCGTTTGTGATGGCCGACATTCCGGGCATCATCGAGGGGGCGGCGGAAGGCAGGGGCTTGGGGATCAGGTTTTTGCGCCACATCGAACGCAACTCCATTTTGCTGTTCATGATTGCCGCCACATCTGAAAACGTGGCCGAGGAATACAAAATCCTGCTTAATGAACTGCAGCAGTACAACCCCGAACTGCTGGACAAGCAGCGCATCATCGCAATTTCGCAGTGCGACTTGGTGGATGAGAAGACCCGTTTGAAGCTACTCAAAAAACTGCCCGCCAACATTCCGAGTGTCGCCCTTTCGTCGGTCACGGGCTTGGGAATTTCGCAGATGAAAGACTTGGTCTGGGATGCCTTGAACTAAAAAGGCCTCCCCAAACCTCTCCCAAATAGGGGGAGTGGCCTCCCCTAAACCCCCTCCGAAGGAGGGGACTTTTGAACAGGCAGGTTTGGCATTTTCAACAGATACTAATTTTTTGCTCCCTCCCTGAAGGGGAGGGCCGGGGTGGGGCCGCCGTTTTTTATTTTTCCTTCACCACCACTTCCAGACCCGAAACCACCGACGTGCTGAACCAGCCAACTGCCTTGGTTTTGGAAGCCGGATTGGTGTTTTTGAGGTTGGTGCGTACGTTTTCGGGTGTCACCGCAAACAGCCCGCCATTCGTGATTTGCCGTTGCGCCTGCTCCAGAAAAGCGAAAGTTTCGCGGGTAATGGACCAAATTTCGACCCGCACCTTGTCGCCCACTTGCGCCGGATTACGGCCATCGGTCATGTTTTGCAGCGGCGGTATGAACGGAAAGCCATCGCCGCCATCGGTTTCGCCGCCAAAACCGTCAACGGCAAAATTAAACACGCGCGATTGGTAGGCGTTGTTCTTGTACGAACGAATCCAGTAATAATCCCTTCCCCCCACAGCATCGCGTCCGTAAAACGTGGAATAATAGCCTTCTTTTTGTTCTTCGGGATTCTGCCCTGTTTTTTGGAATCCATACGTAACCGAGTCCACTTCGGTTGTGCGGCTCAGGCGGCTTTGGGCCACGAACGTTTCATTTTGGTGGCGCACGGTCAATTGAAACGAGTGTCCGATAGCCCCGATGCTATCGCTGCCCAGCGGTTGCCAGGCATAAATCCCATCGGTTTTGGTATCCGCAAAAACAAACTCACGGCCGGTAGTCTGGTTTTTCAGGCGTATTTCCGCACCGCTCACCACCGGAACTTTTCCCTCCGAAAAATAAGGTACGGTTTGGGTGAGCCGGATGGTTTGTATGGTGTCGCGGTTGGTCAGGAAGGCATCAACCACCAGTTGCGCACCGGCTGGAGTCACGTCCACTTGCACCACATCCTCGCACGCGGCAAGCACAATCGCCACGAAAACGGCACGTAAAAGGTTCTGGAAAAATTTCATTGGCTTTAAAGTTTTGGATGGCTGATGGGCGGGTTTCGGGTTTTCCAGCGATACTATTTTGCACGGTTGTTGTGAGGCGGAAAATCCGCTCCTTAAAACTTGAAATTATACGAAACTGCCGGAACCACCGAACCGATGATGGAATAACGGATGGCTTGCGTGGGGTTCACGCTTGCGTTGCCGGGATTTTCCGACGGGCCGGTGTATTTGGGATTCTGCTGGAAATAAATGGAAAACGGATTGCGCCGGTTGTAGGCATTGTACACCGAAAAAACCCAGTAGCTTTCCCAGCGGCGGCCTTCCTTTTGCCGGTTTTTCTTGGTCGCCGACAAGTCCAGCCGGTGGTAGGCATACTTGGGGTCGCGGAAGGTATTGCGCCGTTCGTCGGGCAGGGTGGGCAGCACGGGCAGGTCGCGCAGTTCGGCGCGGTTGGTGTACAACGTGGCGGGCGTGGGCGACTGCAATACAAAATTGGCCGCAATGCTCCAAAGGCCGGTAAGTGCGTAATCGGCGGTGATGCTCAGGTTGTGCGGCCTGTCGAAACGGTTCAGGAACCACTCGCCCCGGCTGATGCTGGTGTTGGGCAGCCGCCGTTCGGTGCGCGAGAGCGTGTAGCTCAGAAATCCGGTGAAGCGGCCCTTGGATTTGCGCAGGAAAAACTCCAATCCGTAGGCCCGGCCAATGCCCTGAATCAAATCGCCTTCCAAGTTCGGGTTCAGCAGCAAGTTGGCATTGTCCACGTAGTCCAGTTGGTTTTGCAAATCCTTGTAGTAGGCCTCCACCGAAAACTCGTAGCCGTTGTCGGCAAAGTTCTGGAAGTAGCCCACCACCATCTGGTCGGCAATTTGCGGTTTTATGTTGTTGGTGCTGGGTGTCCAAATATCCAATGGCGTGGAGGCGGCGGTATTGGAAACCAAATGGATGTATTGCGCCATGCGGTTGTAGCTGGCTTTGAGGGAGCTACGGTCGTTGAGGGTGAGGTTGGCCGAAAAACGCGGTTCCCAGTTGCCGTAGTTCTTAATCACTTTTCCGCGTCCGTATTCTTGTATGGCGGTTGGTGTGCGCGGTGTTCCGTCGGCGGGCTGGTCGTAGATGTACGCGCTGCCGCTTCCCAGATATTGAAACACCGAATACCGCAAGCCGTATTGCAAAGTGAGTTTTTCGCCGATTTTTTGCTCATTGTCGGCATAAACGCCGCTTTCCAAGGCGTATTTCGGATCCAAGTTAATGGGGCTTGTTCCTTGTTCGCTCTGTGCCTCGGCGTTGCCGGGACGGAAGTCATACACAATGCTTTGCACGCCAAAACGCACGGTGTTGCGGGTGTTCAGGTAGTACGTGAAATCGGGTTTCAGGCTGTAATTGATGATGTTGGAGTTCCAGTCGAAACGGGTATTCTGCACCTCGTCCCGAAAGCCGATAAAATAATCGTAGTTGCTGTAAAACGCGGTCAGGTTCATGAACACCTTGTTGTTGAACACATGGTTCCAACGCAGCGTGGCCGTGCTGTTGCCCCAATTGAAACGGAATTCCGGCGAGCCGAACACGTCGCGCCCAAAATAGCCCGACAGGAAAACCGTGTTTTTCGCATTGATGATGTAGTTGAGCTTGGCCGTCAAATCATAGAAATAAAACTGGCTGCCTTTCAAATCGCCAGTCAAAAACGGCTTTGCCAGCACATCAATGTACGAACGCCGCACACCGACCACAAATGAAGCCTTGTCCTTGATGATCGGGGCCTCGATGGACAACCGGCTGAAAATGGCTCCCACACCGCCCTGGCCCGAAAAGCGTTTGTTGTTGCCTTCCTTGGTGCGCACATCCAGAATGGACGACAGACGCCCGCCGTATTGCGCCGGAATGCCGCCCTTGATCAGTTTCACATCCTTGACGATATCCGGATTGAACACCGAGAAAAAACCGAACAGGTGCGCCGAATTATACACCGGAGCCTCATCTATCAGCACCAGATTCTGGTCAATGCCGCCGCCCCGCACATTGAAACCCGTTGCGCCTTCGCCCACGGTGCTCACGCCGGGCAATAATTGGATGCTGCGGATTACGTCCACTTCGCCCAAAAACGCCGGAATCTTCTGTATGGTCTTGATATCCAGCTTATTCACGCTCATGGCCACGTCTTTTACATTGGCATCGGCGCGTTCGGCAGTCACCACCACTTCCTGCAACTGCACACCCTCGTCGGCCAGTTCCACATCCAGTTTCTGGTTGGCCGTAAGCGATATTTGCTTGGCGAATGTCTGGAAGCCCACGTACGAAACGCCCAGATCATAGTCGCCGCCGGGCAGCGTGAGCGAATAAAAACCGTATTCGTTGGTCAGCGTGCCGGTGTTGGTGCCGCGTACAAAAACCGTCACGCCAATCAGCGTTTCACCGCTTTTGGCATCCCTGACGTAACCGCTGACGCTGAATTTTGCTTGCGCACAAACGGGTTGACTCAACGCGAAACAACCGAAAAACAGCAACGAGAGGCAAAGAAAATGTTTCATGATTCGGCAGGTTTGATTGGCGGAATTCGACCAAAATGCCAGAAGCCCGGTCAGGACTATTGGCGGCGCGACTTGATAAAGTGCAAAATTACTTTGGTTTACGGAACAACTACCATTAACTCGGATGAAATGTTTGATTCCGGGGGCAGACGGTTGTTTTTCGGTAGTGGAGGTAAACCTACGGCGGGCGGGGGGGGTGGGTTTTTTGAAACATACTATTTTGGCACGAATAGCCGGAAGACGAGTGCGGCAGTTGCCAGCCTTCCCAATCCGCCAACCCAAGCACAACTCGCGGACTTTGGCCGGACTGCCAGCGTGAGCAAACGGGCCTGAACAAACAGGGAAGACAAAGAGGGCCAAATAATCCATTGGCCATGCAAGGGAAAATAGTATCCCCGCTAAAGACGGGGCTTTCAGCTTTCAAAAACCCCAAACCCTCCCATCCGCATCCCGAAATTTCGGTTCCGCATCCATAAAGATGCTGTTTAAAGATGCTATTTTTGCTTTCACACTTTAGGCCCGGCCTTATGGACATTGACGACGACGACGATGATTTTGGGTTTGGCGACGACGCGTGGGACGGCGATGAAGCCCGCCCGGAAATGGAGCAGCACCGCGACCATGTGCGCCGGATGCCCGTCATGCGAAAGGCCGGGGAAGTGCTGCGCCTTACCGAAGCCATTGTGGCGGTGATTGATGAGGAAAAGGACGAATTGCAGATTCGCGAGCAAATGCTTGCCAACGCGTTCATGCTCATGCCCAAGATTGCCGCCGCCGAAAGCGGCGACCGGTACACGCCACGCATGGAAAATGCGGTGGTGATTAAGATTCACGCCCGCGAACTGCTGGCGCAAACCGCGTTGGTGCAAGCCGAAAAGCTGGCCTCCGCCTCCGATTTGCAAGTGCTCCGCGATGCGGTTGAAGAATTCCGGGTGCTTTTTGTGGCGTGGGTGCGCGGCTTCGACAAGGACAACGACATACCCGACGGCTGGGGCTTGTTTCATGACTGAAACGCCACAGCCATTGCAGCGGCCATTATCGAAACCCCGTTGCCGCGATGTGCGTGTTTGCCATAAATTCGCGAAAATTCGTGTAATTCGCGGCAACCATCGCTTTTGACGTTGAAAAACCTATCCGCCCTGCTCCAAAACGTGTCGCTGCCACGCGTACATGGCAATGCCGACCGCACCGTTGACACCATCTGCTTGGATTCGCGCCAAGCCCGGCCCGGTTGCTTGTTTGCCGCCGTACGCGGCACTCAGACCGACGGCCACCAGTTCATCGCTAAAGCCATTGAACTGGGCGCAACCGTGGTTTTGTGCGAAACGCTGCCTGACACGCTCCCGGAGTCGGTGACGTGCGTGCAGGTGGCCGACAGTGCCAAGGCTTTGGGGTTTGTGGCCGCCAATTTTTACGACAATCCGTCGCAAAAACTCAAACTGGTGGCCGTCACGGGCACCAACGGCAAAACCACCACCGTCACGCTGCTGTACCAATTGTTCAGGCAGCTCGGCTACCGCACGGGAATGCTTTCCACGGTGTGCAACTACATTGACGGCCAGCCACTTGAAGCCACGCACACCACGCCCGATGCCATCAGCTTGCAGGCGTTGCTGGCCGACATGGTCAAGGCCGACTGCTCGCACGCATTCATGGAGGCCAGTTCGCACGCCATTGTGCAACAGCGCACCGCCGGATTACACTTGGCCGGAGCCGTTTTCACCAACATCACGCACGACCATCTGGACTTTCACCACACGTTTGACAACTACATCAAGGCCAAGAAAACACTGTTCGACGAACTGCCGGAAGCCGCCTTTGCCCTGACCAGCCTGGACGACAAGCGCGGTTTGGTGATGCTGCAAAACACGGAAGCCCGCAAATACAGTTTTTCGCTGCGCAATCCGGCCCCGTTCAAAGGCAAGCTCGTTTCCAACAGCCTGCACGGGCTGCAAATGGAAATGGAAGGCAAGGAAGTCTGGTTCAAACTGATCGGCGAGTTCAATGCCTACAACCTGCTGGGCGTGTATGCGACGGCCGTTTTGCTCGGTGAAAACCCGGAGGAAATCCTGACGCAATTGTCCGGCTTGCAAGCCGCGCCGGGCCGGTTTGACCAGATGCGTTCGGCCAACGGCATCATCGGCATCGTGGATTATGCGCACACGCCCGACGCGCTGGAAAACGTGCTGGAAACAATCCAGGAACTCAAGGAAAACGGCAAGGTGATTACGGTGGTGGGCTGTGGTGGCAACCGAGATGCCGCCAAACGCCCGGTAATGGCCGAAATTGCCTGCAAGCTGAGCGATTACACAATCCTGACTTCCGATAATCCGCGTTTTGAAGACCCGGAAGCGATTCTGGCGGACATGGAGAAAGGCGTGAAAATCATGGATCGCCACCGCGTGGAAACCATTGCCGACCGCCACGAGGCCATTGTGAAAGCGGTGGGTTTGGCACTTCCGGGAGATACTATTCTGGTGGCAGGCAAAGGCCACGAAAACTACCAGGAAATCAACGGCGTGAAACATCCGTTTGACGATAAAAAAATGCTGGCCGAAATTTTCCAATCAATGCCAACCACATGAAATATCCGCGCCTGCTTTCTGCCGGAAACAACAACAAGGTGATTGCCCTCTCGGCAACCGAAGCGGGGAAACTGTTTGCGGGTGACACGCGGTCAGACATTGGTTCGGAGGCGGAAAAAATGCAGGCTGCCAATCGCATCAATTCATTGGTGGTCAAGTTCTTGCGTTTGGATATTGACAACGACACCAACAGTGAAATGTTGGTGATGGAGCGTTTGTATCCGATTGATTTTCGGGCGCATGAAGTGGCGAAACGCGAACTGTGGCTGGAAGTTTTTGAGGATGAGGTGAAGGGACTGCACCGGAAAGGCTTCGTCCACGGTGATTTGGAACGCCCTTCCGGCACGTCGGGCGAGAAATACGACAATATTTTCCTCACCGAAACGGGTTTGCGCCTGATTGATGTGGGCATTTCGGTGCTGCGCGAAAAAGTGGGCGACAAGCTTTTTGAGCGGCGCGTCGGCCAGGAACTGGAAGAACTGGAAAAATTCGGACAGCATTTTTTGAATCGCTGAATTTCAACGGGCGGCTTTGGCCCCCGCTAAAGACGGGGCTTTCAGCTTTTTGAAACATACTGTTTTGCCAATGTCCACCACCGTAGAGACGTTGCATTGCAACGTCTCCGGGGCAGGCAACGGCTGCTGTGCATCGCCGCATTTACCAACATTTGATCATGCACGGAACGCTCGGAACATTAACCATTGGAAACAAAGACGTTGCATTGCAACATCTCTACATTACGTTTCTTCAACGGTAAACACTATTTAACTATTTGTCAATCAACCATTAGGCAATGCTTTATTACTTGTTTGAATACTTGAACCAGCAATTCGATTTGTCGGGAGCCGGGGTGTTCCGGTATCTTTCGTTCCGTGCCAGCATCGCCTTGGTCATTGCCATGTCGGTGGGGGCGGTTTACGGCAAAAGGCTGATCAACTACCTGCACCGGCTGCAAATCGGCGAATCCATCCGCGATTTGGGTTTGCAAGGGCAGATGGAAAAAAAAGGCACGCCTACCATGGGCGGCTTCATTATTATCGGTGCCATTCTGCTGCCCGTGCTGCTGTTCGCCAAACTCGACAATGTGTATATCATCCTGCTGATTGTCAGTACGATATGGCTCGGGCTAATCGGCTTTCTGGATGATTACATCAAAGTATTTAAAAAGAACAAGGAAGGCTTGCAGGGACGGTTCAAGATTGTGGGGCAGGTGGGTTTGGGGGTGATTGTGGGCTTGGTTCTGTATTTCAACGACAATGTGGTGGTGCGCCAGCACAGCGGCAAGATTGACTACGACAATGTGGCCGCCACGCCCTACCGCGACATCAAGTCGCTGGTGACCACGGTTCCGTTTTTCAAGAACAATGCACTGGATTACAGCCAGTTGCTGCCGTTTGTGCCCGACCAATACACTTGGATGGTGTATGTGCTGGTTGCCATTTTCATCATTACGGCCGTGTCCAACGGAGCCAACATCACGGATGGCATTGACGGGCTGGCGGCCGGAACATCGGCCATCATCGGCCTCACGCTGGGCTTGTTTGCCTACCTGTCGGGCAATGCCATTTTTGCCAACTACCTCAACATCATGTACATACCCAATTTGGGCGAACTGGTGGTTTTCTGCGCGGCATTTGTGGGGGCGTGCGTCGGTTTTTTGTGGTACAACTCGTATCCGGCCTCGGTGTTCATGGGCGACACTGGAAGCCTGACCTTGGGCGGCCTCATTGCCGTGATTGCGCTGATGGTGCGCAAGGAACTGTTGATTCCGCTGCTGTGCGGTGTTTTTTTCGTCGAATCGCTGTCGGTAATCGGGCAGGTCTATTATTTCAAGTACCAGAAACACCGGCGCGGCATTGAATATGCCCGCCAGCACCGGCTGTTCAAAATGGCCCCGCTGCACCACCACTACCAGAAGTCGGGCTACCACGAGGCCAAAATTGTGATCCGGTTCCTGATCATCGCCATCATTTTGGCGGTTTTCAGCATCGCCACGCTGAAACTGCGGTAAAATAGTATCCTTTGAAAAGCCCAAACCCATTTTGTCATGTTCCGGAATGATAAAGCAAAACAGCCATTGATATGAGCCAGCATAAAATCGTTGTGTTGGGTGGTGGCGAAAGCGGCACGGGTGCGGCGTTGCTGGCCAAAGCCAAAGGTTTTAATGTGTTCTTGTCCGACAAGTCGAAATTGCAAGACCATTACCGGCAGGTTTTGCTCGCCGAAAACATACTATTTGAGGAAGGAACCCACACCGAAGCGCAGATTCTGGATGCCGACGAGGTAGTGAAAAGCCCCGGCATTCCCGACAAGGCCGAGATTATCCAGAAACTGAAGGCCAAAGGCATTCCGGTCATTTCCGAAATAGAATTTGCCGCGCGCCACACCCGCGCCAACATCATCGCCATCACCGGCTCGAACGGCAAAACCACCACCACGCTGCTCACGCACCATTTGCTGCAAGCCGCCGGGCTGAATGTGGGGCTGGCGGGCAATGTGGGCAAAAGCTTTGCCGAACTCGTGGTTGAGGACAAATACGACTGGTATGTGCTGGAAGTGAGCAGTTTCCAGTTGGACAACTGCTACGATTTCCATCCGCATATCGCCATCCTGACCAATATCACGCCCGACCATCTGGACCGGTACGCGTATGATTTTGAAAAATACGTGGCCGCCAAGTTCCGCATTATCCAAGCACAGACCGGAGTGGATTTTTTCATCTACAACGCGTCCAACGAAGCCGTGACGGATTGGATTGCGGAGAAAGCCGGTTCCGCGCAAAACCTTGTTCCCCAAGCGATTCCGGTTTTGGTAGCCGATCATGTGAGCGAAAACATCCGTGAAACGCCCGACATCGCGTATGCCGACAATGCGCAAATCGGCTCGGTTTGGCAAGGCGAACCCATGCGTTTCACCCCGGCGGAAATCAAATTGCCGGGAAAGCACAATGCGTTCAACGCACTGTGTGCCATCCAAACCTGCCGCATTCTGGGCATTTCGGAAGAGGTGATCAAAAACGGCTTGCAAACCTTTGAAAACGCCCCGCACCGACTTGAAAAAATAGCTGACGTTCAGGGCATTGCGTTCGTCAACGACTCCAAGGCGACCAACGTGGATTCGGTGTTTTACGCGCTGGGCAGTTTTGCGCAACCCATTATCTGGATTGCGGGTGGTGTGGACAAGGGCAACGACTACGCGCAAATTGAAGCGTTGGTAGCGCAAAAAGTGAAAGCCCTGATTTGCTTGGGGAAGGACAATGAAAAATTAGTATCTTTTTTCGAGGGCAAAGTCTCCATCATCCGTGAAACGCAAAACATCCGTGAGGCGGTGGCGTTCGGGTTGGAACTCGGGCAGCCCGGCGATGTGGTGCTGCTTTCGCCCGCCTGCGCCAGCTTTGATCTGTTCCGCAACTACGAAGACCGGGGCGAACAGTTTAAAAAAGCGGTGCTGGGTTTGTGATCGGGGCAGGTTTCGGCTTTTTGAAACATACTGTTTTCCACGCATTGAAGATGCGGAACCGAGCCGCCCCGATTGCCCACCTGCACCAGCGGACAGGCAAATCGGGGCGGGCGGGGTAGAGACGTTGCACGCAACGTCTGCTGCGAAAACGTCTGCGGCTACAACATCCTCATTGCCAACATTGACGCGGCACATGAGACATTGCGGTGCAACGTCTCTACGGTTTACAACCTTTTGAACTGAAAACGATAAACGCCGAACGGGTTTGGCTTTTTCAAAAGATACTATTTTTCCCAGCCGTTTTCGTGTCGGTTACCGGCCAACTTCATACACGTTGTCGCGGCCATTCACATCCGGTATTTGCGGGTTGCCGAGTTCCACGCTGCGGATTGGCTTACCGTATTTCTTCGTGATTGCAAATTCCTTCGTGCCGGTTTGCCACACGCGGGCGGTTTCGCGGTGCGTGTCGGTGGTGCCGTCGGTGAAAGTAACGGTCAGGTAAATGGGCACGGGCAGTGCACCGTTGCGGACGATTGTGATGTTGGGCGCGGTTCCTTCGGCCACGCTTTTGATGCCCAGATCGGCGTAGCCCGGCTCAAAAAACCACGGCTTCCAAAACCACGACAAATCCTCGCCAGCCGCACTGTTGAAACTGGCAAAGAAGTCGTGCGGTAGCGGATGTTTGCCGTGCCAGCGGCGCATATATTCCTGCAACACCTGCTTGAATTTCTCCTTTCCCAGCAAATCCTGCAGCATGGCATACGCCGCCACTGGACGCATATACGACGCAACGGTGTACGAAAAACCGTTGTCAAGCAGCGTGCTGGGCACCATGGGCGGCATTTCGAGTTCGCGGCCGTTGACGCTGGCAAAATACTGCGCGTTGTATTGCTGCACGTAATGCGGCTTTCCGTTGATGTTGAACGGAATCTCGTTGGGCAGGAATTGTGCCCAGCCCTCATCCATCCAGGCATATTTGCGTTCGTTGATGCCCATGTAAAACGGGAAATACGTGTGGGCGATTTCGTGCGCCGTCACCTCGGCGGCATCGTCCAGCGGATAAGAACCGTCGTTGACGAACATCGGGAATTCCATGCCGCCCGAACCGTTGAAAACCGTCAGGTTCGGATACGGATACGGCACGCTGGGAAGTTGCGTGGAAAAATACTCCACCGATTGCTTGGCAAAACGCGCCACTTCGCGAAAATCCTGGCTGTTCACGTCATACGCCGCGCTGATGGCAACCCGGCGGCCGGTTTCGGCGGTGGCGCTGGTGGCATCCCAGAGGTAGCGGTTGCTGGCGGCAAACACGAAATCGGGCACGTTTTCGGCTTTGAACCGGTATGCCAGTTGCGATTTTGCCTGCGTCACGCCGCCTTTCTGCCAGTCCTCGACGGTAACCACGCGCACGGTTGCGTCTGATTTTTTCGAGTCTTGGTACCGTTTCAGAATCGCGGGCGACAGGATTTGGTTGGGATTCTGCCATGTGCCCGTGGCCCAGACCAGAAAACCCGGCGGCACTTTCACGGTCACGTCAAAATTGGAAAAATCGTTGTAAAACTCGGTTTGCGCGCCGTATTCCAGCCGGTCCCAGCCGTCAATGTCGTCATAAACCGCAATTTGCGGATACCAGTACGCGACCATGAACGTGTTTTCGCCATAACTTCCTTCGCGGATGTGCGTCTTTTTCGGGATCGTGTAATTCCAATTCACGGCCAGTTTCAGGCTGCTTTTGGGCATCAGTGGCTCGGGCAGCCGCACGATCATGTTCGTGGATGTGCGGCGCACGGCAGCCGTGCGGCCATCCTGCCCCGGCGACACATCCAGCGGCTTGCCATTGATTTGCAATTGCGTGATGGCCACGCCGTCGGTCACGTCGTCCGGGTCAATGTCCTCGTCGCGGGCGTTGCCTTTTTTGAAAACATCGGGATACAGCCGGATCACGAGTTGCCGCAGCGTGTCGGGGCTGTTGTTGTAATATGCCACCGTCTGCTCGCCCTTGATTTGCCGCGTGCCGGGCACCAGTTCCACGCCAATATTGTATTCCGAGCGGTTCTGCCAGTAGTTGGCTCCCGGCTTGCCATCGCGGCTGCGTGTGCCGTCGGCATAGGCGCGTTGCACTTCAAGCGGCACGTACAGGTCATCAGCACGCTGGGCGAACGAGGGGAAAGAGCAAAGAAAAACGAGTAATGAAAGGATTCCGGTTTTCAGATTCATGGATGGGCAGGGAGGTTTGGGGTTTTTCAACGATACTATTTTGGGGCGGCGCAAACCTGTGAGGTTTTCAAAACCTCACAGGTTTGGTGTGGCGGGTTTCAAGTTTTGGAAAGATACTATTTTCCAAGCTTCAAAACCGCGCCAATTGCCGCCACGTTCCTTTCATGCGGTTGTATTTCAGCGTGCTGGGCAGGGCTTTCCACCAATATTTGCTCATTTCCACGGCAAACGACGGCTGCATATAGCAATTGATGGCGCAACCCTCGCAGGCGGGCAGGCGGCCTTCTAAGGCAACCAGTTGCTGCACGGCGGGACTTTGGTAAAGTTCGTACAGGTTGTCTTCAATCGGAACAGACTCGATGCCCAGGTGGTAGCAGGGCAGCACCAGTTTGTTCGCGGGAGAAATCACGATGGTGGTGCTGGCCGCGCGGCATACGGGTTTGCCGGTGTGGTTACCGCCATCGCGCCGCAGCGTGATGAACGCGTCGTTGAGGTACACATTCTTGCGTTTGCCCCAGCGCGTTATCTCGCTTAATGCGCTGTCGGAGAGCGGCTTGCCGGTTTCAATGGCATTGTATTCAAACGCCGGATTGAGAATCAGCACCAGATTGTCGGGCAGACAGATGTCGCGCCAAACGGCTTCGATTTGGTGCGTGTTGTGTTCAAAGACAGTGAAGATGATGTCGGGCCGTTCGCCCAGGCTCCGGGCTACTCTGATGGATTCCATTACCGAATCGAAGCATTTCACCCCGCGCGAGGCATCGTGTTCGTCGCGGTCGGGCGAGTCGAGCGAGAAGTGCAGCATATCGACTAGGCCGCGCAAGTTTCCGGCATTCTTCGGGTAAAGCAACCCGTTGGTGGTGACGGTGGTGATGAACCCCAGCGATTTTGCCATGCGCAGCAACCCGGCCAACTGCCGGTGCAGCAGCGGTTCGCCGCCCGTAAAGTCAATAACTTTCACGCCCAACCGCTTCAGGGCCAGCAGGTTGGCTTGGGCATTTTCGAGCGTGACATACGGCGATGGACGCTCCCAGATGTCGCAAAAGCCGCACGTGGCATTGCAGCGGTACGTGACGTAGTAGTTGCACAAAACGGGATGGCGAACCAGACGCATGGGGTTGGGTTGAAGGCGGTTTGCGATTGGGAGGCGAACCTGTGGAAATAGTATCCCCGCTAAAGACGGGGCTTTCAGCTTTTGAAAAGCCCAAACCCACCCAAAGGTTTGCGGCTTGTCCGTTGGACTTGGAAAGTCCAACTACGGTTTCCAAAATAGTATCTTCTGGAAACCCCAAACCCGTTTGTTCCGGAATCTATTTCACGTCCGTTTTGATGTGCAGTTCGGTGAGTTGCTTGTTTGAAATCACAGACGGCGTGTCGATCATCACGTCGCGGCCCGCGTTGTTTTTGGGGAAGGCAATGAAATCGCGAATCGAATCCGCGCCGCCAAACAGCGAACACAGCCTGTCGAAACCAAACGCGATGCCGCCGTGGGGCGGTGCGCCGTATTCAAAGGCATCGAGCAAAAAGCCGAACTGATGGCGGGCTTCCTCGGGGGTGAAACCCAAAATCCCGAACATTTTTTCCTGTAATTCGCGCTGGAAAATGCGGATCGAGCCGCCACCCACTTCCACGCCATTCACCACCATGTCGTAGGCATTGGCCCGCACCGCCCCCGGATCAGTTGCCAGCAGCGCAATATCCTCGGGCTTGGGCGAGGTGAACGGGTGGTGCATAGCAAACCAGCGGCTTTCCTCTTCGCCCCATTCCAACAGCGGAAAATCAAGTACCCAATGCACCGAATATTCGTCGGGTTTGCGCAGGCCGAGGCGGCTGCCCATCTCAAGTCGCAAGTCGCTGAGAGCCTTGCGGGTTTTGTCGGCGGCTCCGGCCAAAATCAACAGCAAATCGCCGGGTTTTGCACCGAACCGCTCCGCCCACTGGCGCAAGTCGTCTTCCGAATAAAACTTGTCTGCCGACGATTTCAGTGTGCCGTCGGTGTTGTAGCGCACATAAACCAAGCCTTTCGCTCCGATTTGCGGACGTTTCACAAAGTCGGTCAGTTCATCCAATTGCTTGCGCGTGTAGATGGCGCAGCCCTCAGCGCAAATGCCAGCCACTAGTTCGGCTTCGTCAAATACCCCGAAACCTTTGCCTTGGGCAACATCGCTGAGTTCCACAAATTGCATTCCGAATCGGATGTCCGGCTTGTCGGAACCGTATTTTTGCATGGCATCGGCGTAGGTCATGCGCGGCACTTGGCCGATGTCAATGCCCTTTATGCTTTTGAACAGGTGCCGCACCAAGCCTTCAAACGTGTTCAAAATATCCTCCTGCGTGATGAACGACATTTCGCAGTCAATCTGCGTGAATTCCGGCTGGCGGTCGGCACGCAAATCCTCATCGCGGAAACACTTGACAATCTGGTAGTACCGGTCGAAACCCGACACCATGAGCAATTGCTTGAACGTTTGCGGCGACTGCGGCAGCGCGTAAAACTCGCCCGGATTCATGCGGCTCGGCACCACAAAATCTCTGGCACCTTCGGGCGTGGACTTGATGAGCACCGGCGTTTCGACTTCAATAAAATCCAGTCCGTCCAGATAGGTGCGGGTTTGCTGGGCCATCTTGTGCCGCAGCCGCAGGCTTTCGCGCACGGGGTTGCGGCGCAAATCCAAGTAGCGGTACTTCATGCGCAGGTCGTCGCCGCCATCGGTAGTGTCTTCAATCATGAACGGGGGCAGCTTGGCCGGGTTCAGCACTTCCAGGTCGGTCACCAGTATTTCAACGTCGCCGGTGGGCATATTGGGGTTTTTGGAAATCCGTTCAATCACCGTTCCGGTGGCGCGCAGCACAAACTCGCGGCCCACGGAACGAGATTTCCCAATCAAATCCTTATCGGTTTTGCCCTCCTCAAAAATCAGTTGCGTCATGCCGTAGCGGTCTCGCAGGTCAAGCCAGAGCATATGTCCTTTGTCGCGGCTGCGCTGCATCCAGCCGCAAACGGTTGCGGTCTGGCCTACGTGTTCCATTCGTAATTCGCCGCACGTGTGGGTTCTGAGCATAAAATCTTTGGTATCGGATGAATTGTAAGGACGGGGCAAAAATAGCGTTGGGCGGCGGGCTTGGCAAGCGGTTTTTTCGGAGGCCAGCGTACAAGCCGGGTTTGGCTCTTTTGAAACATACTATTTTCAGGGTGCGGGGAGTGGAAGCGGCCAACTTCTCAAATACGCCACGTGATGCGGTTGTCATTTTCGATAATCGGGATGGAAATCCGGCGTTGCTCGCCATCTTCCATGATTATTTGCCAAGCGTTGCTTTCCATTTCGAAAAACATCTCAAAATCGCGCGGAATTTCCGCCCGTTCGTCGTCGCGCGTGGCGGCCGTCCAGTGCAGAAAACCGGCGATTTTTGCCGGGAAATTATCCGTCTCATTTTCAGCAAATTGCGCAACAAGAAAATCCTCGTCAGGAACAAAAAGCCCTTCCATCCACGGAAAATCGTATAACTGAATGTTCCTGACCGTTCCCAGTTTGTAATCCTTGAAAAAGAGTTTTCCGTTCAGCATACGCATCAAAACAAAGGTCGGACTTGGCCAAAAATCTCGGCACACCGGCATCCGGCAAAGCGGTTTCGGACAGGCAAAAGTAACGATACTATTCCAGAACCAAGAAATGCCGCCGCGTGTTATGCGCACAAACCGGTGCCGGTCCGCAAACGCCCTTCATTATCGGGTGGCGGGCGACAATTCAGTACGGTTTTTGTAGGTTTGCCTGCTTTTGCAAACGGGCTGCCGTTTCAATACCGCTCACAGACAGTCATTTGCGGTTAAACCTGAACCACATCCGGCCGTCCAATGGTTCAAGACAAACGCGGCACTACCATACAAACCAATTTTATGAATCGCAGAACGGCAGCAGTGATCGGGGCGGGAATTGGCGGCATTGCGGCGGCTATCCGGCTGGCCAACAAGGGTTTCAAGGTAACCGTATTCGAGGCGAACAGCTATCCGGGCGGTAAACTGTCGGAATTTGAACTGGATGGCTACCGGTTTGATGCCGGGCCGTCGCTGTTCACGATGCCGCAATATGTGGAGGAGCTTTTTGTGTTGTCGCGCCGGAATCCGGCCAATTATTTCGTGTACGGCAGGCTGCCCGTGGTGTGCGAGTATTTCTATGAGGATGGCACGCACATCCGCGCCTATGCCGACAAGGAAAAGTTTGCCAGTGAAATAGAACTGAAAACCGGGCAAAGCAAGAAAAGCGTTCTTGATTACCTGAAACAAAGCGCATTCAAGTACAACATCGCCGCCAACCTTTTTCTGCACCGGTCGCTGCACAAAATATCCACGTGGCTCAACGGCGATGCGTTTCGCGGCTACTGGAACCTGCCCAAGCTGGATGTTTTCAGCACCATGAACCAAGTGAACGAGCGGCGTTTCCAAGATCCGCGCATTGTGCAGCTTTTCAACCGGTATGCCACCTACAACGGCTCCGACCCGTACCAAACGCCGGGCATCATGAACATCATCCCGCATCTGGAATACGAGATAGGCGCGTTTTTTCCGGCCAAGGGAATGTTCGACATTACCCGCAGCCTGGTGAGCCTTGCCGAAGATTTGGGCATCCTGTTTTTCTACAACACCCGTGTCAATGAAGTGGTGGTGCTTAATGGCCGCGCGGCGGGTGTGCGCCTTGAAAATGCGGATGGCAGACCCGCGCCCACCTACGAATCGTTTGATACGGTGGTGAGTAACATGGACGTGGTGAACACCTACCGCAAGCTGCTGCCGGGCGTGCAAGCCCCCACACGTACCCTGGACCAGCCCAAATCAAGCTCGGCGCTGATTTTTTACTGGGGCATCCGCAAAGCTTTTTTTGAGCTGGACTTGCACAACATATTTTTCAGCGAGGATTACCGGCACGAATTCGACTGCCTGTTCAACCGCCGCACCATCTCCCACGACCCGACGGTTTACGTCAACATCACTTCCAAATACAAGCCCGACGATGCGCCGCCGGGCTGCGAAAACTGGTTCACGATGATTAACGTGCCCAACAATTCGGGGCAGGACTGGGACGGGCTTGTCAACGAGGCGCGGCGCAACATCATAGCCAAACTGAACCGGATTCTGAAAACGGACATCAGCAAGTTCATCGTCTGTGAGCACATTTTGGATCCGCGCAGCATTGAGGCCCGCACATCGTCGAGCCAGGGCGCATTGTACGGCACCAGTTCCAATAATCGTTATGCAGCATTTTTGCGGCACGACAACAAGTCATCGCGCGTGAAAAACCTGTATTTTGTGGGTGGCAGCGTGCATCCGGGCGGCGGCATCCCGCTGAGTCTGCTTTCGGCCAAGATTGCCGTGGAAATGGTAGAATGAGAGGTCGGCCCAAAACCGGGGTTTAAAAACAGTGTGTTTTTGAACCGCGAAACCGACTGGTATCTTGTTGCTTCCCCCGGAAAAACGAAAACCCCAAAACTGGTGTGGTTAAGGGGTTTTTTGCAGAGGCGGAGGGACTCGAACCCCCAATGGTTTAACCCATTACACGATTTCGAATCGGGCTCCTCATCCAGCCGGATCGCCTCTGTATGGCTTTGCAAAAATAACGGTTTCCAATTGAAAAACGCAACTGGTTTCCAAATAAAAAGCGGCGGGTTTGGCCCGCCGCCCGGATACTATTTTCAGGATGCCATTTTGCGGATGCGGTTATTTGAAGGCGGTGCCGAACCATTTTTCGGCCAAGTCGCCGATTACCGGCAGTTTCTTTTCCTGACCGCTGGATGCCGCCACGGCTCCCATAATCATGAAGACAACCCAAGCCACGAAAACCACCATGTAAACCAGCCAACCCAAGATGGGGATGATGGCAATTACGGAAGCGGCCAGCAGCATGATCATGTTTATCAGTGCCTGCCGCAAATGGAATGCGCCGAAAGATGTTTTGTTACTGCTGTGCATGACCAAGGCAACAATCCAACCGATAAGGGTCAGATAGCTTACAATGCCGACGGTCTTGCCATCGTCGGCGGCGGGCGTGAGGGGAGTTTGGGGTTGGATTTCCATGAGAATTTTTTTTGGTGAGGAGTGGGATGAATGAAATAGAAGGGTTAGAATCACTGACAAAGTAGGCAAACGTATCTGATTACCAATGGTTTTGCGCGTTTTTTTGCGCCGCCGTGACTGTTAGTCTTAAAACATACAGACAGGTAAACAAATGCCGCCGAATACTTTGCCAAAATAGTATCTTCCAGAAAGCCCAAACCCGCCCGAAAAACCTATGAGGTTTCTAAATCCTCACAGGTTTGCGCCGCCACCGAAATAGTATGTTTCAAAAAGGCCAAACCTGCTTGTCTGCTCACAAAACGCGCTTTTCGGCCAGCAGCAGCAGGTGCGTGACCGGAAATTCGAGGGGTTCCAAAATAGTATCTTTTAAAATGTGCAAACCCACCTTGCCTTCCAAGCGGTTTTTCACAATCCAATCGTTGCGGTAGGCGGCAGAAGTGGGCAGCACCGTGAAGCCCGCCGCTTCCAAATGCTGTTTCCATTCGGCAAACGTCCAGAAACAAAATTTTTCGTGCATCTCGCTCTGCCAATTGTCCGTGTAGTCTTTTTTCAGCATGAATTCGCAAGCATTGCGCAAGGAAAGCCTGGCAAATGGTTTTTCCCGGATTACAATCCATTCGTGGTCAAAAATATCGCCCTCCTTGTGGCGGAAATCTCGGGCGAAACGCCGGAAAAGCGCATACGTGGACAAGCCTTTCAGGTAGTCGCCCAACTGCCCGCTGTCGGCAAAATGCCGGTTCCAGTCGTCATTGCGGCCACTTTCCGATTCCAGTTCCATATACACCATTTCATCAGGATTATCCGGCCCCACCACGTCGCGGTTTATCCACAGGCCGCCGGGAGCCAGTTCATCGTGGCGGTTTCGGATAAAAGCCAGCAACTCATCGCGGCTGCCGTACGATTCAATCTCGTGCGTGAGCGACGAGGTGTGGATGGTGTGCATGGAGGCGCGTTCAAACACAAGCCCGGTAACGGCGTTTTTCTGGGCAAAGAACACAAACGGATTGTCAAACTGGCCGTTGTGCTTGCGTTGCTGGCAGATGTCGTACAGGTGCCGCGCCACCTCGATGCCGTAGAAATCAGACTCGCGGAGCAGCGGCTCTTCGCAGGCCAGTTTGATCCATGAGCCAACGGCGCAGCCAATGTCGCCGATGCGTCCGGGACGGATGTGCGGGGCCGTTTCGCGGAATTTAAGTTCGGCAATCTCGTCCATCTGCCGCACGTAGCTGTTGTAGTCGCGGGTGGCGGTAATGTCGCCATCGTCGCTGATAATGCGGTCGCGGAAGAGCATTCGCACCCGGTAGCCGAGGCGGTATTTGCGCCACACCTCCACCGATGCCGGATGCATCCGCTCCAAAACATGGCTGTCCGTCAGCCAATTGCCCTCATTCCGGGCAATGCGTTCCACCAAGTCCCACGGTAGTTCGGTAGCGAATGTTTGTGTCTTCCGGTCGGCCAGTTCGGCGGGCAGCACCCGGAAACCGAGCTTCTCGTACATTTCCATGACCGGCGTGGAGCAAACCACAACCGTGTTGTGCGGGGTCAGGTCAAATTGCCCGTCGCTCTCATGCTTGAGGCGTTTGAGCGTATAGGCGGCAAAATTATCCAGCACGCCCACTTCGTCAATTCCAAAAATATAGGCTGGCACGGGCAAGTCGGCGGCAAAACCCTCAATCTGGATGGCCCGCAAATGGAACGCCAGCGGATTGCGCCGCGTATGACTGTGGTTGGCCGAGGTAACGGCGAAGATGACAGACTCCAACGGCGGCATATTTGTCCCGAACGCAGTGCCGCTGGCATCCGTTTCGCCGCCCAAGCCCGCTTGCGTGATGCGGTGCAGGTAGTTGAACTGGAAATTGGTGAGTAGCTGGTGGCGGCCGGGAAAGAGCAGATGCATGGGCGGAAGGTAAAATGGCGGGTTGTGGAAATAGTATGTCTGGAAAAGGCCAAACCCGGCAGCCTCCCCCAACCCCCTCCGAAAGAGGGGCTATGACAATCAGGACTCACGCAAGACCTCTGCCAGAGTTTTGAACTCTGGCAGAGGTCTTGCGTGAGTCCGAGATAGTATGTTTCAAAAAGCTGAAAGCCCCGTCTTTAGCGGGGGCCAAACCCGCCCACGTTGCTCACCCTGATTGGCAATCGGGGTGGCTTGGATTCGCGTCTCTGACGCGTGAAGCGGAAGCATACCAGAATCCGCCACCAATCCGCCGGACTTGGAAAGTCCGGCCACCTCCGCCCGGCTTGCGGCCAAAGTCAAAATATTTCCGCTTTCCGTCAAATTTTTTTTACATTTATCGCCTACACAATCCTTTAGGAAAGCACTATGAGAAAAGCCATGATCACCTGCTTTGTGGCAGGTGTTTTTTTGATTTGCCAGCCGGTGGTGGCGCAGAAAAAAAGTAAGAATCCGGCGAAAACCGCCACTGCCACCTACCAGCCCAACTGGGCTTCAATTGACAGCCGCCCGATACCGGTGTGGTTTGAGGATGCCAAATTCGGCATTTTCATCCATTGGGGCTTGTTTTCGGTGCCGGCCTGGGGCCCTACCCCGCGCGACGGAGCCGGTGTGTATGACTGCTACGCCGAGTGGTACTGGAATCGGCTGCTGGACACGAAATCGAAGGTGCAGCCGCTGTTTGCAAAGTTCCACGCGCAGAACTACGGCGCGGATTTCAAGTACCAGGATTTTGTGAAGGATTTCAAGGCCGAGATGTTCAAGCCTGACGACTGGGCAAAGGTGTTTGAGGAATCGGGTGCCAAATACGTGGTGCTGACCTCCAAGCACCACGAAGGCTTCACGCTGTGGCCCAGCAAGCAGGCGTGGAACTGGAATGCCGTGGACGTAGGCCCGCACCGCGACTTGGCCGGCGACTTGATGAAGTCGGTGAAGGCTAAGGGCTTGCGCATGGGCTACTATTATTCGCTTTACGAGTGGTTCAATCCGCTGTATGAAACCAATGTGAAACGCTACGTGGACGAGATCATGCTTCCGCAGATGAAGGATTTGGTGACGCGCTACAACCCCGATGTACTCTGGACGGACGGCCAGTGGGACCAGCCGAGCGAAACTTGGCGCAGTACCGAGTTTTTGGCGTGGCTCTACAACGACTCGCCCGTCAAAAACCAAGTCGTGGTCAACGACCGTTGGGGCAAGGAAACTCCCGGCAAGCACGGCGGCATATTCACCAGCGAATACGAATTGGTGGGCGGCAAGGAAGTGAAGGAAGGCACGCTGGAACGCTACTGGGAGGAGTGCCGGGGCATTGGTTCGTCGTTCGGCTACAACCGGAACGAAAACTTGGAGGATTACAGCACCTCCGGACAATTGGTGCATATGCTCATTGACAAGGTGTCGCGCGGGGGCAATTTGCTGCTCAACATTGGCCCCACCGCCGACGGACGCATTCCGGTGATCATGCAAGACCGCCTGAAAGACATGGGCGGCTGGCTGAAAGTGAACGGCGAAGCCATTTACGGCACCCGGATGTGGAAGGCTTCCACCAAGAATGCACCCAATGTGTTTTTCACCGCCAAAGGCAACGACTTGTACGTGATTTGCACGCAGTGGCCCACGCAACCCATTGAAATCGAAGGCATCAGCTTGCCCGGCAAGGTGAGTATGCTGGGTTTCAGCGGCCCG
>JAYWIH010000127.1:0-2861 GCA_043789005.1 Sphingobacteriales bacterium | reverse complement strand
TGATGTAGTTTTTGCCGTCGCGCTGCACCACTTGCGGTTTCATGCCTTCGGTGTCGAACATGGTCGGGATGGACGGGCCGGAAATGTCCGCGTCAATCAACCCGACTTTCGCGCCCAAACGGTGCAAGGCAATGGCCAGGTTTGCCGTTACCGTGGATTTGCCCACCCCACCCTTGCCCGATGCAATGGCAATGATGTTTTTCACGTCGGGCAATACCGGGCCGTTGAGCCGCGTGGAAGTGACATCGGCAACCATATTGATTTGAACGTCAATGTCTTGCCCGGCAAATTTCCGCACCGCATCCGTGCAGTCCTGCCTGATTTTTTCTTTCAACGGACACGCCGGAGTTGTCAGCACAACCGTAAACCGCACTTGGTTTATGCCCAGTTCAATGTCTTTTATCATGCCCAGCGACACCAAATCGCGCTTCAAATCTGGTTCTTGAACGGTGCCGAGGGCTTGGATAATGAGTTCTTTGGTAATGGTCATGTATGTCAATGATTGAATTACTGGATAATGGAATGCCTGCCTGTCGGCAGATAGGAGTGAATCAGTCCGCAGAAAAGATTTGGCGGGTTTCGCCTTTTAAAAAGGTACTATTTTATTTAACAAGAAACCGCCGAGATTGGGTCAAAGTTAGGGGCAAACGCGCCGGTTTTCCAAAATTTCGCTAACTTTCCTATCCATTCATGCAAAATGCGAAACCGGATATTTGCATTCGGTCCTGTCTGCCGACAGGCAGGCATTCTATCATTCACCCATTCAAAACAGGATAATGCGCATCCCCGACGAGATAGTCCGGCAGATACAGCAGGCCGCCGATGTGATCGAGGTGGTTGGCGACTACGTTTCGCTCAAGAAAAAGGGTAGTAACTGGACGGCCTGCTGCCCGTTTCACAACGAGAAAACGCCATCGTTCGCCGTGTCGCCCGCCAAGGGGATTTACAAGTGTTTCGGTTGCGGCAAGGCCGGCGATTCCATCAAGTTCATCATGGACATCGAGGGGTTGAGCTACGGTGAGGCGTTGCGGCATCTGGCGAAAAAATACAATATTGAGATTCCGGAAGTGGAATACACACCCGAGGAAACGCTGCGCCAAAACGAGATGGACAGCCTGTATATTGTCCTGAATTTTGCCAAGGATTTCTACAAAAAACAATTGCAAACGCCCGACGGCCAAGCCATTGGCTTGTCGTATTTCAAGGAACGCGGCCTGCGCGACGCTACCATCGAAGCCTTTGACCTGGGCTACAGCGTGTCGGCCTGGGATGCGTTTACCAAAGAAGCAATCTCGAAACAATACAATTTGGAAGTGCTGCACAAAGCCGGATTGAGCATCACCAACGAAAGCGGCCGCACCTACGACCGTTTCCGCGACCGGGTGGTTTTTCCGATCCACAACCTATCGGGCAAGACGATTGCGTTCGGGGCGCGGATCATGACGGCCGACAAGAACCAGCCCAAATACCTGAACTCGCCCGAAACGGATGTGTACCACAAAAGCCGGATTCTGTACGGCATCCACCAAGCCAAAAATGCCATCCGCACCGCCGACAATTGCTACTTGGTGGAAGGCTACATGGACGTGGTTTCGCTGTACCAAGCTGGCATCCAGAACGTTGTGGCATCGTCGGGCACGTCGCTGACCAAGGAGCAGATCCAGCTCATCAGCCGGTTTACGCGCAACATCACCATGCTCTATGATGGCGATAATGCGGGCATCAAAGCGGCCATCAGGGGAACGGATTTGGTGCTGGAAGAAGGCATGAACGTGAAAATAGTGACGTTTCCCGACAATGACGACCCGGACAGCTATGTGCAGAAAGTGGGAACGGTGGCGTTTCAGGAATTTGTGAAGCAGAAAAGTCAGGATTTCATCACCTTCAAAACGCGTTTTGCGCTGCGCGAAGCCGACAACGACCCGTACAAGAAGTCGGCGGTAATCAAGGAAATCGTCGAAAGCATCGCCAAGGTTCCCGACCCGATTCAGCGTTCCGTGTTCTACCGCCAAACCGCCTCGCTGCTCGAAGTGGACGAACAAACGCTGATTTCGGAAGGAAACCTGCTGTTGCGCAAACAGCGGAAGGACGCACAAAACCCGCCGCCGCGCAGCCAGCCCGAACGCAATCAGGCCGCTGAAAACCCTTCGCTGGTGCAGCAACTACCCGAAGGCGTGGTGCAGCCCGAATACGAAGAGCCAGTGTACCAAGAGCCGGTCTTGACACGCAGTTCGTTCAGTTACAAGGAAGAAGGCATTGTGCGGCTGCTGTTCAACTACGCCGACCGGATTCTGGAGGGCACGCAAGATACCGTTTGCGACTACGTGATGCGCGAGATGGAGGATATTGCATTCCGGACACCTATTTACCAGCAGGTATTGGCGGTTTTGCGCGAAGAATGGCAGCAGGGCAGAACCCTGACGGGCAAAGATTTCATGCACCACCAAGACCCTGAGATACAACGGCTTGCCGTTGACATGATGACCGAAAAATACACTGTCAGCGAAAACTGGTTCGGCAAATTTGACATCCATGTGCCGCACGAAAGCGAAAACCTGATGGAAGAGGCTCACAGCCAAGTGTTGCGCCTGAAACAGGAGGTAATCAAGGGAATACTGGCGGAAAACCAGAAAGCCATAGCCGCCGCCACTTCGTTTGACGAACAAATGCAACTGCTGCGCGTGCAAAAACAATACAAGGAAATAGAAAAGCAGATTGCCGATATTCTGGGAAATGTGGTGCGGTGAAACTGTCAGAACCACTAGACTTGTTGCAATTTGATAATCAACAAGTTATGCATTTTTTCAATACGGCATCAGACATGGAAAACAGTATCTTTTCAAAAGGCAAAACCCCGTATT
>JAYWIH010000126.1:0-10177 GCA_043789005.1 Sphingobacteriales bacterium | reverse complement strand
CAGCGTTTGGGCGTACTGCACAAGTCCGGCGGATTTTATGCCGCAATCCGGACGACAATATGCCGCCCGCCGTGGCCGTGCTCAATCCCAAACGCGACGACTGCCAGTATCCGTGCAAGGAACTGTCGGGCTGCGGCATCGGCTTCAAGTTTTTGCAAGCATTTTGTATGCGCAACGGGTTATCTCTTGAAGAGTGCCTGTATCCGCTGCTCGATCTGGTGGTGGTGAGCATTGCCGCCGACTTGGTATCCGTCAATGGCGAAAACCGCGTGATGGCGCATTACGGCCTGAAACAACTGAACAAGCAGCCACGCCCCGGCCTGAAAGCCCTGATGCGCATTGCCGGGTATGCGGACAAGGAAAAGGAACTGGACATTACCGGCATCGTGTTCGGGCTGGGGCCGCGCATCAACGCGGCGGGCCGCATTGCCCACGCCCATGCGGCGGTGAACCTGCTGCTGGCCGAGTCGGAAGCGGAAGCCGAAAACTATGCCCGCGAACTCAACCTCAACAACCGCGACCGCCAAGGCTACGACTCGCACACCACCCAGGAGGCGTTGGAAATGATTGGTGCCGACGAAGTGCTGAAGATGGCCAAGAGTACGGTGCTTTTTAAAAACGACTGGCACAAGGGCGTAATCGGCATTGTGGCTTCCCGGTGCGTGGAAAAATACTACCGCCCCACGGTAATCCTCACCGAGCATGAGCAGATGGTGTCGGGTTCGGCACGTTCGGTTCCCGGCTTCGACGTGTACGAGGCCATTGCCGAATGCGCCGACCTGCTGGAACAGTTCGGCGGGCACACCTACGCCGCCGGACTGACACTGAAACGTGAGAATGTGGAGGCTTTCCGGCAGCGGTTTGAGGAAATCGTGGCCAGCCGCGTAACGGAAGAGATGCTGGTTCCGCAAATCGAGGTTGACTCGGTGATGCAACTGCGCGACATCAATTTCAAGTTCTACAACATCCTCAAACAAATGGAACCGTTTGGGCCGGAGAATATGCGTCCGATATTCATGTCTGAGCCGGTCTTTGCCGATAATATCCGCGTGCTGAAAGACGTGCATCTGAAAATGAGCGTGTTTCAGGAAGGAACGCCCTACTTCGATGCCATCGGCTTTGGCATGGTAGCCCCGCACATGGACAAGGTGACCAATGGAAAGCCTTTCCGGTTGTGCTATCAGGTTGAGGAAAACAATTACCGTGGCAACCAGACACTGCAACTGATGATTAAGGACGTGAAGCCGGTATGATTGGAAGGCCAGCTAAGCTGGAACAGAATTTGCACGGAGACCGTAAACGCGGCAAAATAGTATCTTTCAAAAACATCAAACCCCGGTTGTCCTGAGTTGCGCCTGCCTGTTGGGAGAAAGGGATACACGCGGCTGGCACTGATTGCACGGAGGAAAAGTTTTCCTTATCCGCGCCATCCGTGACTATCCGCGATTCAAGACAAAAATAGTATCTTTTTCAACGCCCAAACCTACCTGTCCGTTTCAAGAATGCTCCTTCGCTCTGAGAATTTGGTTAAGAAATACGGAACCCGGATTGTGGCCAACGATGTGTCGGTGCAGGTGCAGCAGGGCGAAATCGTGGGGCTGCTGGGGCCAAACGGAGCCGGCAAAACCACCACGTTCTACATGATTGTGGGGCTGATAAAACCCAATGAGGGCAGCATTTTCTTGGACGACGAAAATATCACCAACCTGCCCATGTATCAGCGGGCAAGGCGTGGATTGGGCTATTTGGCGCAGGAGGCATCGGTTTTCAGGACGCTGACCGTGGAGGAAAACATACTGGCGGTGCTGGAAATGACCAAGATGCCCGGCCCCCAGCGCAAGGAAAAAACCGAGCAGTTGCTGGAGGAATTCAGCCTGACGCACGTGCGCAAAAACCAAGGCCGCGTGCTGTCGGGCGGGGAGCGGCGGCGCACCGAAATAGCCCGCGCCTTGGCCGTGGATCCAAAGTTTGTATTGCTCGACGAACCGTTTGCCGGCGTGGATCCGATTGCCGTGGAGGAAATCCAAAGCATCGTTTCCAAACTCAAGGACAGGAATATCGGCATCCTGATCACCGACCATAACGTGGACGAAACGCTTTCCATCACCGACCGGGCCTATTTGCTTTTTGAGGGCAAAATCCTGAAGTCGGGCACGCCCCGCGAACTGGCCGACGACGAGCAGGTGCGCCGCGTGTATCTGGGCAAGCATTTTGAACTGAAACGGAAAGTGTAGGACGGCGAAAGAGGGGTTTTCAAGCCGGGTGGGTTTCGGGTTTTAAAAAGATACTATTTTCCTTATCATTCCGACGAAGGAGGAATCCGGCCTGCACTTGCGCTGAACCACGGGTTTTGACGTACGATTACCGCCCGGTTCCTTCGTCGGAATGACAAAAGCGGGTTTGGACTTTTCAAAACATACTATTTTTTCAAACGCCCCTTCCGGGGGGTGGGGCTTTTTAATTCTTGACTATGGAACTGTTCAACACCATCCTGACTTGGCTCATGAAAAAGCGGATCACGCAGATCGAGCTTTTCATGCAAAATCCGCACGAGGTGCAGCACGAGCAGTTTTACGAACTCATCCGTACTGCCCGCGATACCGAATGGGGACGGAAATACGACTACGCGTCTGTCAAGTCAATCAATGATTTCCAGCAGCGCGTACCGGTTTCCACCTACGAAACACTGTTTCCGTACATCGAACGCACCATGCGCGGCGAACAAAACCTGCTGTGGCCGTCGGAAATCAAGTGGTTCGCCAAGTCGTCGGGCACTACCAATGCGCGGAGCAAGTTCATTCCGGTTTCGCAGGAAGCTCTGGAAGCCTGCCATTTCAAGGGCGGCAAGGATTTGATTACCATCTTCGTCAATAACCGTCCTGATACCAAGGCGTTTGCGGGCAAGGGTTTGTCCATCGGTGGCAGCTACCAGACCAGCGACATCAACCCCGATATGTTTTATGGCGATGTGTCGGCAGTTGTGATGAAAAACCTGCCCATCTGGGCGCAATTCATCCGCACACCGGCCTTGGACATTGCGCTGATGGACGAATGGGAGGAGAAAATAGAGAAAATGGCGCAGGCCACCATCAACGAGAACGTGACCAGCATCCTAGGCGTACCCACGTGGACGATTGTGCTGATCCGCCGGATATTGGAGCTGACGGGCAAGCAGAATATTCTTGAAGTTTGGCCCAATCTGGAGGTTTTTGCGCACGGGGCGGTGGCGTTTGACCCGTACCGCGAATTGTTCACCAAGGAACTGATTCCGTCGCCGACGATGAGCTACGTGGAGATATACAACGCCTCGGAAGGTTTTTTCGGCATCCAAGACCGCACCGACACGCACGATATGCTGCTGATGCTGGATTACGGTGTTTTCTATGAGTTTATCCCGATGGACCAACTGGACCGGGAACAGCCCGAAGCCCTGACGCTGGACGAAGTGGAACTTGACAAAAACTACGCCTTGGTGATTTCTACCAATGCCGGGTTGTGGCGTTACCAGATTGGCGATACGGTGAAATTCACCAGCCTCAAGCCGTACCGCATCCGCATCACGGGGCGGGTGAAGCATTTCATGAATGCCTTTGGCGAGGAAGTGGTGGTTGAAAATGCCGAAGCGGCCATTACGAAGGCTTGCGAGCAGACCGGGGCCATCCTCAATAACTTCACTGCCGCCCCCATTTACATGACTGAAAGCGGCAAGGGCGGCCACGAATGGCTCGTGGAGTTTGAACGCGAACCGGAAAGCACGGCGGCATTCGCCGAACTGCTCGACCGCCATTTGCGCGCCATCAACTCCGATTACGATGCCAAACGCTACCAAGACATGGCCTTGCAAATGCCAATCGTACACAGCCTGCCCGAAAGCACGTTTCACGAATGGATGAAAAAACGCGGCAAACTGGGCGGCCAGCACAAAGTGCCGCGCCTGAGCAACAACCGCGAGTACGTGGACGATATTCTGGAAATGTTGGAAGCGGTGAAGTAAGCAGCGCACTGACTGGACACTGTGTGCCCGACTGGAAACAAGTGGGTTTGGGCTTTGCGGGAGATACTATTTTGGAATTTTGACCGGTTTCAAATTTTGGCTTGCGTATTGGCAGGCGAAACCTCAGTTTGCTTTATGCCAAACGGCAAAGTCCATTTTTACAGCCTGTCTATTTTGTCTTTCGTCAAGCCCGTGTATTTCATTATCTTTTCAATCGGTTCATTGGCATTTTTCATGAGCCTTGCGACTTCGGTTTTGCCATCCCCGAAAGCGGTGTCTATTACCCCTTTCAAGTCCCGGTAGGTTTTCAAACTGTTCTCATAGCTGTCCAGCTCGTCCGGTGCAAATTTGGCAATTTCCGCCTTTTCAAACGCGCGGGTAAAGATTTCATCCGTAAAAATTGTCGGCATTGCCTGAAAGTCTTCCAGATGCCTGATGAAAAACAGCCACTTGTCCAGCCGGGAATCAAGTTCGCTTTCTGTTTGCCTGAAATTCGGCATTTCAAGATAGATGTACGTAAGCTTGTCGTAAAAAATCCTGCCGTTCTGGTTTTTCAGGTTCACGGTATGGACAACTTCGCTTTTTTCGGGTTCGTTTTCATAATCATCAAACGTGAAATCCAGAATGCCGACGCAATAGACGGCTTTCAGATTATAGTTCCACTCTCCCTTCTCGGCTTGTTCCCTGATCGGGAAAGTCGAATAGTAGATGGTTCGCTCCTTGAAGTAGTTCTGCTTCGCTTTTTGGAGTTCCACAATGAATTTCTCGCCATTTTCGTTCTCGCAGTAAATGTCATATATGGCCCGCCGGTCAGCATCGTTTTGGCCGAGCTGCTCGGTGTTTTTGAACGTCAAGTCAATGATTCGGTTGGCTTGCGGCAAAAGCGCATTGAGGAAATCAATCAGAAGCGGCTTACTTGCTTCCTCACCAAAGATTTTCTTGAACCCAAAATCGGTGAATGGATTGATGTATTTCGCCTTCATTTTTTTGTTTCCAAATGTACAGGCGAAAATACCGGTTTTTTTCGTGACTGCATGAACAAATGCGGGTTTTAACGATACACGAAAGCCTGACATAAAAACAGGCAGCACCCATGATGGCATTTGGAATGCCATCATGGGTGCTGCCTGTTTGGGTACTGTTTCTTTTGTAAATTACGTTAAGCCACCACAATGGCTCAGGAAAACCACCGAAATAAAACCTACAATTTGGTGGCCTTGTATATTTTCAGGTTGCCGTCGTTTTCGCTGCTGACAATGAGCAGGCTTTGCTGAATCGGGCTTTTTGAAGCCGAAATAAACAGAACGCCTTCCGGGGCATCGCCGGTTGGCAGTATTTTCACAAATACGGGTGCGGCCGGGTTTGTGACATCATAAATCGCCACCGCGTCAGCCCTTTCAAGCCCCACATACGCCACCAGTTTGCTGCCCACCCTGCCGATGGTCACGGCCTCTGGCTCGGCGGCTTTGTCGTCACTTCTGGCATCGTCATACAGGTTTTTCTCTTTGGCTTTGACATCCAATTCGTTTTTGCTGTCAAAAACCAACTGGCCGGTGCTGCCATTCCACACTGAAAACGACCTTGCCCCGAAACTGTACAGCGCATCATAATCGCCATCGTTGTCAGTGTCGCCCAGGGTGGTGGTGACATTCAGCCTGCCCAGTTGCGCATCGGCTTTCAACGCTGTGCCGGTTGGAAAAGCGGTCTCGTCCAGTTTCAGGGCCGATACGCGTCTCACTTCCGAAAAGCCGGTGTATTCGCGGGCATCGCCCTCGTTTGCCGTGAACAGGTACGGGATGCCGTTGTGGCTGACACTGGCAACGGCATCGGGCATATAGGTGCCGAAAACCTTCCAGTTGGCAAACGCGCCGATGGCATTGTCGCGGTCACTCACATCCACCGCATTGGCACTGACCGCATAATCCTTGAAGCCCAGCGGCATTATCTTGCTGATGGTGCCCGCCGCGATGTCAATTTGGGCTATCGCGTTGTTCTCTTGCAGGGTGACCCAAGCGGTTTTCGAATCTTCGGATACGGTTATGTATTCGGGTTCAATGTCTTTCACAAAATTTTTGCCAAGGCCGGAAATCCTGAAGCCTTTGGCGGACAAGTCGGATAGTTGGGTGGCGAACGCCGAGAAGCCGACGTTTGCCACCGAATAATTGTTTGCCACGTTGATGATGGAAACCGTGCCTTCGGGGTCGTTGGTGTAGGCGGCGTTGGGTTCGCCCTCATTGGCCGACAGGATGTATTTTCCATTGGGCGTGTAGGTAACCATGTCGGGCAAGGCTCCCACGGCAATCACTTTTTCCTCGGCATACGTCAGCGCATTGAAAACCACGATTTTGCCGTTGGCTTGCTTGTCCAAAGATTCTATGGCGGCGGCCACCATGCCGTTGTAAGCCGAAACACTGTTCACGTATCCGCCATAAGGAGCCATGCTTATGGAATGGATGACTTTTGGTGCGGAAGGGTTCGCAAAATCAACCACATCTATTTTATTGACGGTGCCGTTATTCACAGCAAACAGACGGTTTGTGTTTGCATCGAAAGTGGTGATTTCAGCCGAACCGGCCGCACCCAGGTTCAGGGTCGCTATTTCTTGGTACGAAGACAGGTCTTCATTGACGGTGAACTCCAATGCGGGGATGTCGTCTTTTTTGCATCCGGCCATCACTAAAGACACGGATACGGCAAGCAGGAAAATTCTATTCATGGACTCGTTTTTTATGTGAAATTATGCACAAATGTATGTAAAGATTGTTACCGCAATGTTAAGCGAACATTAACAAAAAGTAGCGCAGGGGAAAACGCAGTAACGGAAAAGTGCTTCCGGGATGTTTCTCCGGCTCAGGCTTTCAACCGCGTGCCTGCACAACCGGAATCCGAAACGTGACCGGGGCGGGGGTTTGGCCTTTTTAAAAGATACTATTTCAAAAACCACTTGCCTCCCGCATTGGCACAGTGTTTTTAAACTTCCGCTTACACTTTCACGGCAAGCAAAATGACAAAAAAAGGCACAGGTTCACTGATCCCGTTGGTGGTTGGCGTTGGTTTGGTACTGGCTGCCCGGGCAATAATCCGGGAAAAGCGGGCCTATGATCTGGATGGCAAGGTTGTGTTGATTACGGGCGGTTCGCGCGGTTTGGGTCTGGTACTGGCACGCCAGTTGGCGGCGCAAAACGCCAGAATCGCCATTTGTTCGCGTCAGGATGCACAACTGGATCGGGCGGAAGCCGAATTGCGCGAGGCCGGAGCCGATGTGCTCGCCCTCACCTGCGACATGACCGTGCAATCGGACGTGGAGCGGATGGTCAAGTGGGTGCAGTCGCATTTCGGACAGATCGACGTGCTGATCAACAATGCGGGCATCATCCAGGTGGGGCCGCTGGCAAACCTGTCGCTCCACGACTTTGAGGAAGCCATGAACACCAACTTTTACGGCCCGCTATACACGATTCTGGCCGTATTGCCGCAAATGCAACACCGCAGCCAAGGCCGGATCGTGAACATTTCGTCGGTGGGCGGCAAGGTGAGCCTGCCGCATATGCTGCCGTACAGTGCCAGCAAATTTGCGTTGGGTGGCTTGTCCAAAGGCTTGCGTTCTGAACTGAGCCGCCACGGGATTGTGGTCACAACGGTGTTTCCGGGGCTGGTGCGCACGGGCAGTCCGCGCAATGTTCCCGTCAAGGGCAACCACGAAGCTGAATACGCGTGGTTCAAAACGGCCGATTCGATGCCTTTGCTTTCGGCGAGTGCCGAGGAAACCGCCGTCCAGATAATCGGGGCGTTGAAGAAAGGCACGGCGGAACTGGTCACTACTGTGCCCGGCAAGCTGCTTGCATTCATGAACGACAATTTTCCGGAACTGACAGCCGACATTTTCAGCCTGACCAACCGGCTGTTGCCGAAACCGGTCATGGAAGCCGAAGGGTTCCAGCGGCGCTACGGACACGAAGTGGAAAGCAGTGCCTCTCGCAACGCCATTGCCAAAGCAAGCGACGAAGCTGCCGAACGGAACAACGAAAACTGAAAAGCCCAGCGGCCTACCCCTTCCCGAAGGAGAAAGAGTGAAAAAATAGTATCTTTTGGAAACGCCAAACCCCCTTGTTTAAAAGTTCCCTCTTTTGGAGGGGATTTAGGGGAGGCCGCTCCCTTTCCTTCGGGGAGGGCTGGGGCTGTTGGGCTTGCTATTTCCCCTTTTCCACCTTGTAAACAAAGTATTTGGTGTCGCCGCTCCATGGCAGGGTGTAGTATTTTTCCTTGTAATACAGCTTGATGCGGTGGCCATTCAGGTTGGCATCTTCCAAATCCTTGATGAGTTGCGCGTCGTTGCTGGTCACCGAAAAATCCCAAATTGAGGAAGCGGGGCTGCCACTTTCCTGCGTCAGTCCGCCCAAGTTCAGTTGCCCTTCCATCGTTTTGAAAAAATAGCCCTTGTTGCTCAGTTTCACAATGGTTCCGGCGCGGGTTCCGTCGCTGTAATTGCCAAACAGGAAATAAATGGCAACCAGCAATCCAATCACAACGATGCCAATGACACCGAGTTTTACAGCTTTCATGGGAAAAGGGTTGAAGTAGATAATTGATTTTTTACGGTGGCTGTCAAGCAAATCTATTGGTAAAGCTTTATTCCCGCCTCATGATACTTGTCGCCCGGCTTCCAAAACGGACGTTCGGGTGCGTTGCCAATCAGGCGGCAGGCGTACACGTATGAACTGAAAAATTTGTACAAATAACTGTAATTCAGCGTGTTCCACTGGTCGGATGCTTGGTGGTAGTGTTTGGTCACTTCGCCGTCAAAGGCAGTCAGGCCCAGGCTGAATGTGGGGGCCGGAATGCCTTTCTTGGCAAAATTCACGTTATCCGAACGGTCGAAAAGATTCTGTTCCGGCACCGGGTCGTCAATGGCCGTTAGATTATACGCTTGGCAAGCCGTTTTGATGTGGTTTTCTGCCGTAGTGCGCCCCAAGCCCACAATCGTGGCTACCGTGGTGTCATTGTAACCCGCATTGTCGCTGTTGAAACAATACACCATTTTTCTCAAGTCCAGCGGCGGATGCTCCACAAACCAGTTGCTGCCGAGCAAGCCTTTTTCCTCGCCCGTAAACAGCACAAACAACGCCGAACGCTTGGTCGGGTGCTTGGCCAGGTTCTCGGCTGCCGAAAGCACGGTCACCGTCCCCACGGCGTTGTCGCGTGCGCCATTGTAAATCGTGTCGCCTTCGGCATTCGCTTTTCCAATGCCAATGTGGTCATAATGAGCCGAATACACAACGTATTCGTTCTTCAGTCTTGCATCGCCGCCCTCGGTGTAGCCCACAACATTGTACGTCGTGAATTTGCGGACGGCCATGCCGGCCACTTTTACGCTGGCTTTTGTCTTCTTCTTTGTGTTCCAGAAACCGACTTCCTTGGCGGTTACGTCGTGCAGCCACACGTGGGCAAGCGGTGGTTCGGTTGCTTCATTGTCCAGCGTTGCCCGTTCGGCGCGCAGATACCCGACCAGCACTTTCCACGGCAACTGCGGGTTGTTGTAAAACTCCACCAAGGCAACGGCTCCTTTGGCAGCAGCCCGTTTGCGCTTTTCGCTGCCGAGAAAAAACCACTGGCGCGGATCAGAGTCGGTAACCGAGCCGGCCCGCACAAACACGATTTTGCCTTTCACATCGGCTTTTTTGAAATCCTCTTCCGTGCCGAAATCCAAAAAAACGGCTTCGGCTTGCGCATCCATGTTTGCTCCGTTTATCAGGAGCGAATTTTCGGAACCCTTGAACGATTTGTCGCCGTAGGTGACGGCTACTTCCTGGGGGCGGCTTTGGATTTTCATGGCCACCGGTTGCAAATAATCGGGGTGGGCGGCCAGTGGTTTCACGCCGTAGCTCTGCAATTGGGTGGCCAGGTAAAGGGCGGCTATCCGCTGCTCGGGCGATGGCGTGTCGCGGCCGCGCAGTTCATCGGAGGCCAGAAAACGGATGTGGCTCTCTATCTTGGCCTTGCTCACGGTTGCATCGGTGAGCTGCTTGTCGGGCTGGGCAACAGCCGTGAGCGAAAGGCAGGCGGTGAGCAGTGCAAGTATTTGATTGCGCATGGCGGGTTTGGGGTTTTTGAAACATACTATTTTTTTGTCATTCCGGCGAAGGAGAAATCGGGAACTTTGGCAGAGTTCAAAACTCTGCCAAA
>JAYWIH010000125.1:0-10315 GCA_043789005.1 Sphingobacteriales bacterium | reverse complement strand
TTACGGGGAGGGGCCGGGGGTGGGGTTATTTCCCATCCCGAACACCTTTACAATGCGCTGGAAAAAACAGTATCTCTGGAAAACGCCAAACCTGCCGGTGTCATCACACTTGCCAATGTGAATGGCGAGGAAGAAGTGCTGGTCGAGTCGTTTTTGCCGGGCAAGGAGTTTTCGTGCATCGTGATCCTGAACGAAGACGGACAGCCTGTTGCCTTGCCGCCCACGCAGATTGTCAAGAGCAACAACATTTTCGATTACCGCAGCAAATACCTGCCCGGCATGACGCGCAAAATCACGCCGATCAGCGTGCCGGATGCGCATTTGGAAACCATCCGCACGGAATGCTGCCGGTTGTTCAAGGCGTTGCAATTCAATGTGTATGCCCGCATTGACGGTTTCATCAACTCACTCGGTGAGGTGTTTCTGAACGATCCGAATACCACTTCGGGAATGCTGCCGTCGTCGTTTTTCTTCCATCAGGCGGCGGAAATCGGCATGAACCCGTCGCAATTCCTGACATACATCATCCGCACGTCGCTGGTTGAACGCATCCGTTCCGGCAAAAATAGTATCTTTCTGAAAGCCCAAACCTCGGCCTTGGATCAGGCGATTTTGCAACTCCAAACCAGCGGAACCCAAAAAACGCGCGTGGCCGTGATTATGGGTGGCTTCTCATCGGAACGGCATATTTCGGTGGAAAGTGGCCGGAATATCTACGAAAAACTGGCATCTTCGGGCAAATACGATCCGCTTCCGGTGTTTCTGACGGGCAGCGACGGGCAACATGAACTGTACGTGATGCCGGTCAATATCATGCTCAAGGACAACGCGGACGACATCAAGGAGAAAATCTTGGCGGGCGGCGAAAAGCATCCGATCCTGAAGAAAATCATGCGCGAAACGGCGGCTTTGACCCAAAAATACGTGGGGCAAACCATTGAATATCCGTATGCCACCACGTATGCGCAACTCGCCGAACTGGTGGACGAAGTGTTTATTGCGCTGCACGGCAGGCCGGGCGAAGATGGCGCGGTGCAAACGGAACTCGAAAAAACGGGCTTGCCTTACAACGGTTCGGGCGCGGAAAGTTCGCGCATCACAATCAATAAATACGAAACCAACCGGATTTTGCGGCAGCACGGCATCTTGGTTGCCAACCACGATGTGGTGTACCAGACCGATTGGAACGCCGACCAAAGTGCTGTGATTCAGCGGCTTGAATCACAGTTTGCGTATCCGCTGATTGCCAAACCCGCCGACGACGGGTGCAGTTCGGCGGTGAAAAGGATTGATTCGCGCGAGGAACTTACCGCTTTTGCCCAGATGATGTTCCGCCCGACGCTGGCCTTTTTGCGCGAACCCGCGCAAGTGCTGGAACTGAAAGCCAATGAGGAGTTTCCGCAGAAATCGTGGTTTTTGGTGGAGGAATTGATTGCCAGGAACGGCGCGGAACGCTTTCTGGAAGTGACCGGCGGCCTGCTCACCCGGCTTGGCGAGAACGGCGAAATAGAATACGAGATATTCGAGCCTTCGGAATCGCTGGCTTCGGGCGAGGTTTTGAGTCTGGAAGAAAAGTTTCTGGCGGGCGAAGGCCAAAACATCACACCGGCGCGTTATGCAAAAGATGCTGACAGCCAGCGCGTTATCTCGCAGCAGGTGCGCAACACGCTGCGCCGTGTGGCCGGAATCCTGCACATTGAAGGCTACGCCCGCATTGACGCTTTTGTGCGCATCCACGCCGGTAACCGCGCCGAAACGATTATCATTGAAGTAAATTCGCTGCCCGGCATGACTCCGGCCACGTGCATTTTCCACCAAACCGCGCTGAACGGCTACAAGCCGTACCAATTCATTGACGCGATTTTGGAATATGGGCGGATGCGGGGTGCATCTCTAACTGTCAATCGGAATATTGGCGGATAGCCATGTGACTGTACAACATTATTTTCCAATGGAGGTTTTGTTGTTTTGAAACATACTATTTTCAGCCACACTCTCGGAAAATCATTTCGCATGGATAGCGTCCGCCATCGTATCATTATCGAATAAAATCGTATCATATCGTATCATTTTTTAAGAAAATCACCTACATTTCCTGAATGGAAAACAGCGTCTATACCTTTACGGTAGATATAGATTGGAAATTAATCAATGTGATAAGTCAAATCGACAGGTTTGATGCTACTTGGTCTTCGATAGAACGGCAAGAAGGCCAAAGCTTGAAACAGCTCAAATCCGTAGCAACTGTCAGAAGTGTTGGCGCATCCACCAGAATAGAAGGCTCTGCCATGAGTGATGAAGAAGTGGATCAGCTACTTAAGGAAATTGACATTTCCAAACTTGAAGACCGGGACGCACAAGAAGTCGTGGGGTATTTTGAAACATTGGATATGATTTCCGAATCGTATCCTGATATTGAAATGACTGAAAACAGCATCAAGAGCCTGCACAATATCCTGATGAAACACAGTAGAAAGGATCAATGGCACAAAGGCGACTACAAACAACATAGCAATGCAGTGGAAGCCAATTTCCCTGATGGTACGAAACAAGTACTGTTTCAAACAACAGGAGCGGGGTTTCCGACACAAGATGCCATGAGAAAACTTGTGGATTGGTACGCAAATGACAAAATAACTCATCCATTAGTAAAATGCGCCTTATTTACGTACGAGTTTTTAAGCATTCACCCGTTTCAGGACGGAAACGGACGGTTAAGCCGATTGATTTCGTCTTTGTTGTTGCTAAAAAACGGATACAAATGGATCCAATACGTAAGCTTTGAACATGAAATAGAAAACAGAAAATCTGAATATTACCGGGTTTTGAGAAGTTGTCAATCACAACGCCCAAATGAAAACGTGAGTGATTGGGTGAATTTCTTTTTTGACGCATTGAAAAACATTCAGGAACAACTGATGCGGAAACTCCAAACGAGCGGAGTTGAAATGCAATTATCGCCGCGTGAAAAAGCAATTATCGCGTTTATTGGAACCCGGCCAGGATGTAAATCCGGGGAGATTGCCGCCAAACTCGGAGTCCCCAATCCTACTGTAAAAAGAGTTTTGGCAGAATTGATGCAAAAAAAACTGCTGGACAAACATGGCATCGGGCCGGGAACTAATTATACGGTGAAGTAATACCTTGAGGACTCTTGTGATATGACCGCCAGCGGGATGCGGTGAGTAGTGGGCAGATTTCGAATGACACTATTTTTATTTTTGACACTATTAAGATCACATGGCAATGCAAACGAATAAAATAGAAGGACTTTCAATAAGTGAGATTTTCAGAGATATTGTTAAGGTAGAAACAAAGCCTATTTCTATTGAGAATCTTTTTGTTGATAAAAAAAGACTATCGAAGACTAATTATAAGCCGGAATATCAAAGAAATTATGTGTGGGATGAGGAAAAAGCGTCATACTTCATCGAAAGCATTTTGCTTGGGACAGAAATACCTCCATTGATATTTTTTGACTCTGAGGATAATATGGAAGTTATAGATGGTCGCCAGAGATATGAGACTATCTATAGGTTTATAAACGATAAATTCACTTTAAGAAAAAAAGGTCTTCCCAAGCTTCAAAGGCTTGTAAACAAGCTATTTAGTCAATTTGATGAAGAATTGAAAGATACATTCTTCGATACCAAGCTAAGGCTAATAATTTTTAGTTTAAGGTCTGCATCAGACAAGAATACACGGAAAATAGAGGAGTTTATAAAAAAGGAAGTATTTAAAAGATATAACTCAGGTATTACTCCATTAAAAAATGTTGAGATAGCAAAAGCGAAATATGTTAACAATGATTTAAATAATTTTTTTAAAAGCAGTTTAAACAAAGATCCAAAAATATTAAGATTGGTAATGAGTGTATTTCATTTCACTATCAAGGATATCCAAAATCTTTATAAACTGATTAGGAGACTATTGGTCTTGCATGAAATACCCATCAGCTATTTCGCAATCAAAAAAGAAGAAGTCTCAGAAATGTTCTTTGAAGAGTTATCTGCGAATCTGGATTCAGAAGAGCATATGGAGTTAGAGTATGCCAAATTTCTCCGCAAAGTTATTTTTCTATCAGAAGTAAAGTTATTGCTTGAAGAAAAAAACATAGCTACTAATAGATTGATATTTGAATGTCTTTACTGGGCTATCTCTATTTTGGACAAAGAAGGTATTCCTTTGCAAATAATTGACAGCAAAGAGTTCAAACAAGAATTAGTTTTCTACATAAGTGAACATATTAATCCGTTTTTGACGAGAAAAGTGCTTTTTACACCAGAAATAGAAGAAAGATTTAAAACAACTGCATTATTTTTTCAAGATAAACTGAATTTGTCTTATGATAAATACTTGAGAAATCAACCTGCTTTTATTGACAGAAACAAGAAATTACTCAAGAAGACATCCTCAAAAAATACGCTGGAAAGTTTCGATACTCTTAGAATTCATAGGCCTGAGCCCTCCCCAAATACCATTAATGATCTATTGCGACAAATGTCAAGGCAAAGGTTTATGCTAAGGCCGAGCTATCAAAGAGATGAAGTCATAAAAATAAACAAATCTTCTGCTATCATTGAGAGCATATTATTAGATATAAAACTTCCGCCAATATTTATCTTTAAAAGAAAAAATGGAATACAGGAAGTTATTGATGGCCAACAGAGGCTTTTATCAATACTGGGTTTTATGGAAGAGAAGTACTTAGATGAAACCGACAACTTAGTTAGATCTCAAAAGAATGGATATAAGTTAAATCTGAAAAACGGCATTTTAAAAGAGTTACATGGAAAAAGCTATAAAGACTTACCCACTGACCTGCAAAATAAAATACAAGAACATGATTTATTGATAGTTGAAATAAAGCAGATGGATAATCCGGGATTCGATCCGGAGGATTTATTTGTTCGCCTAAACAATAAACCTTACCCGATTAAAGAAGATACATTTGAAATGTGGAACTCTTACATAGATAGGGACATAATTAGAAGAATAAAAAGTATTTGCGATGTTTATAGCGATTGGTTTTATCTACGAAAAAATAACCTAAGAATGGATAATGAAGAACTAATAACCTATTTGGTCTATTTGCAATATTGTTCTTCCGGAACAATAATAAACTTTAACAACATGGCCTCATTTGTAGGTATTTACAAGACAGGAGATAAAATAAATATAAGAGTAAAAGCTAAAAATGACATTAGCAAGGTTTTAGAGTCAGTTCATGTTAAAAGTAAATTTTTGGTAGCATGTGGAGAGTTTGAAGAAATATTCCTCAAAAAGGTGCAAGAGTTAATTCTTGATTCAGATAGCAGTACTGATGAAGCCAACAAAAATTTCGATCATTTATTGAATGTTAAACGTTCCAGTAGAACACTTCAAGACTTTCATGCATTATGGTTAATCCTCTCCAATATTAGTCTTCCCACGATACGAAATAGAAAAGACGAAATAAGTCAAGAAATATATAAGTTATTTGAAATAATGGGCAGAATTACTTCTAAAGAAGAATTCGAAATTGCAGTAGTTAAATTTTGGGGGAACAACAGAGTATAGTGATATGAAAAATGTATTCAAGGAATATTATCCCCTATCCGAGCAAGAAATAAACGAATTGTGGGAGTCGGCATTGTTTGTTTTCGATGCAAATGTATTGCTGAATTTTTACAGATATTCAGATAGTACTGTTGATGAATTTATTAAGGTTTTAAATTCTATTCGGTCAAGAATATGGCTGCCTTATCAAGTAGGGAAAGAGGTGCATAGAAATCGTCTAAATGTCATCAGCGAGCAGATTGAAGTTCATAAAGATTCTATAAAGAGTATGGAATCTATTCATCAATCGTTTTCAAACAAGAATAGAAATCCTTTCTTGTCAAGTCCATTGATACAAGATTTTGACAAAACCATTTCTCTCATTAAAAACGAACTACTCGAAAAACAGAAAAAGTATGAGAATCGTATACTTAACGATGATATCATTGAGAGAATAGCAAACCTCTTTGAAGAAGGAGTTGGGGAAGAATATTCAATCGAAAAAATGGAAGAAATTAAAAAGCAAGGAGTAATTAGGTATTCTGCCAGTATTCCTCCAGGTTATAAGGATAAAAGTAAAAAAGAAAATCCAGAAGATCCTTATGGAGATTTAATAATATGGTTTCAAATAATTGATAAGGCTAAAAAAGATAATAAAGCCGTAATATTTATTACAGATGACGAGAAAGAAGATTGGTGGTCAGAAAAATCGGGTAAAGCCCTTGGGCCTCGCGTAGAGCTTAGAAAGGAGTTTGGTATCAAAGTAAACTCCCTCTTTTCTATGTATAAACCATTTCGCTTCCTTGAACTGGCTAAGAAAAAATTAACAATAACAGTTGATCAAACCGTAATTGACGAAGTTAAATATTTAACACCAATAATTGAAGAATATAAAGACTACAATAATGAAACTGAGACTTTAGTGTATATAACTTTGAAACAGGTGTTTCCGAACAGTAAAATTGATGACTTTGTAAATTTTTTAAGATCGGGAGGTTATGATGTTTTTATCAACGAACTTACAGAATCAGGTTTCCAAATTGTGATTCCTGTCCCCGCTATTTCTGAGTTAATCAAAAGAATAAAGCGTAAGTATGTTTCGCAAGTAGAGAAATACGGATTTAAACTGATTAAAATGATACCAAACCCAGATCTATAGTTAGTGCGAGAACTGAACCTCAATACCTTTCATCTATATCTTAATCTTATGACCGACACACCCGAACACGTCCGCAAAATCCAATACGACATTATCATGTCTAAAACGCCGGAGGAGCGTTTCATGATGGGCATTGAAATGATGGAGGATGTGCGCAAAATGGTGGAAGGCAGCATTCGGGAGCAAAATCCGGGCATTTCGGAGATTGACCTGAAAGTCGCGGTTTTCAAGCGGTATTACTCCAAGGATTTTTCTGCCGAAGAACTCAACAACATCATTGAAAGCATGAAAGCTTGGCACGCGAGGTAGGTTTTGAGTTTTTGAAAGATACTATTTTGCGGCTCGCTTTTCTTGGCTTTCCGCCAAGTGCCTCACAAACGCGGAGCCAGTCGTCACGCGTTTAAAACGCGCGACAGTGATTGGGGAATTACTGACATTAGGCGGGTTTTGCCTTTTTGAAACATACTGTTTTTACAATCATCCATCATATAACCCCTATATGTCCGAGTACGATTTTCGCGAAATAGAGAAAAAATGGCAGCAGCGTTGGGAAAGCCAGCAAACCTACAAGACTGATATCCAGCCGGATAAACCCAAATATTACGTGTTGGATATGTTTCCGTATCCGTCGGGGGCGGGGCTGCACGTGGGGCATCCGCTGGGCTACATCGCCTCCGATATTGTGGCACGCCACAAGCGTTTGCAAGGTTTCAATGTGCTGCACCCGATGGGTTTCGACTCGTTTGGCTTGCCTGCCGAGCAGTACGCCATCCAAACGGGGCAGCATCCGGCCACCACGACCGAGCAGAATATCAAAACGTACATTGCGCAATTGAAAAAACTCGGTTTCAGCTACGATTGGAGCCGGGAAGTCCGCACCTCAGACCCGAAATTTTACCAATGGACGCAGTGGATTTTCATGCGGCTTTTCAATCATTATTACGATAAGGATGCGGACAAAGCCTTGCCTATCAGTTCATTGATTGAGAAATTCGCGGCAAGCGGCAACCATGATATCAATGCCGTTTGCGATGAAGACACGCCTGCCTTCACCGCCGACCAGTGGAATGCAATGCTCGAACGCGAACAGCAGGAAATGCTGCTGAAATACCGCCTGACCATGCCCGACGAGTCGTTTGTGAACTGGTGTCCGGCGTTGGGCAGCGTGCTGAGCAACGACGAAGTGAAAGATGGCGTTTCGGAACGTGGCGGCTACCCCGTGGAACGCAAATTGATGAAACAGTGGGCCATGCGCATCACCGCCTACGCCGACCGGCTGATTGACGGCTTGGATACAATTGACTGGTCGGATTCAATCAAGGAACAGCAGCGCAATTGGATTGGCAGGTCGCAGGGGGCGAGTGTCAAGTTCGGAATCCGGAATTTAGAATTCGGAAGAAATAGTATCCTTGGAAATAGCAAAACCCCTGATACAGCATCAGCCAGTAATTCTGAATTCACAACTCTGAACTCCGAATTTATTGAAGTTTTCACTACACGTGTGGACACGATTTACGGCGTGAGTTTTTTGGTATTGGCTCCTGAACATGAGTTGGTTGCGGGCCTGACCACGCTGGAACAAGCAGCGGAAGTGGAAGCATACATCAAGTGGGCGGCTTCGCGGTCGGATGTGGACCGGATGTCGGAAGTGAAGAAAGTTTCGGGCGTTTTCACGGGCAGTCACGCCATCAATCCGGTCAATGAACAGCCCGTGCCGGTTTACCTAGCCGACTACGTGCTGGCGGGCTACGGAACCGGCGCGGTCATGGGCGTGCCCTCCGGCGACCAACGCGACTGGAACTTTGCCACGCATTTCGGCCTGCCAATCATCCCGATTCTGGATATCCAGCGCGACATGGACAAGCAAGCCGATGCCACCAAGGAGGGCCGTTACATCAACTCTGGTTTGATTGATGGCATGGAATACAGACAGGCGACCGAAACACTGATCAAATGGCTGGAAAACAGAGGTTTGGGAAAAGGTAAAATCCAATACCGGCTGCGCAATGCGGTGTTCAGCCGACAGCGGTACTGGGGCGAGCCGGTTCCGGTGTATTATAAAGACGGCCTGCCGTATCTGATTGACGAAAGCGATTTGCCGTTGGTGCTGCCCGAAATTGACAAATACCTGCCCACCGAAACGGGCGAGCCGCCGCTTGGACGCGCCGAAAATTGGAAATACAAAGGCCAGTATGACTACGAACTTTCGACCATGCCGGGCTGGGCGGGATCAAGCTGGTATTTTTACCGCTACATGGATCCGCATAACGACACCGGATTTGCCGCCAAAACCGCCGCGGATTATTGGCAGGACGTGGATTTGTACATGGGCGGCTCCGAGCACGCGACAGGGCATTTACTGTATTCGCGGTTCTGGAACCACTTCTTGTATGATTTGGGTTTGGTGCCGAAGAAAGAATATGCGAAGAAATTGATTAATCAGGGTATGATTCTGGGGCGGAGTAATTTCGTGTATCGGTTGAAAACGTCGGAAGGCGAAGGCGGCCTTCCTGTTTTCGTATCGCACAACCTTCGTAAAGATTATGAGACAACAGCCATCCATGTAGATGTGAATATTGTTGAAAATGACGAGTTGGATATAGTAGCCTTTAAAAATTGGCGACCTGATTTCCAAAACGCCGAATTTTTATTGGAAAATGAAAAATACATCTGCGGCTGGGAAGTGGATAAAATGTCCAAACGATACTACAACGTCGTCAATCCCGATGACATTGTGGAACGCTACGGGGCGGACACGCTGCGGATGTACGAAATGTTTCTGGGGCCGCTGACGGAAGCCAAACCGTGGAACACCAATGGCATCAGCGGTGTGCATAACTTCTTGCGCAAACTCTGGCGGCTGTTCTGCGACGACCAAGGCAACTGGATTGTGGCCGAAGCCGAACCCGTGCGCGACGAACTGAAAACGCTGCACCGAACCATTAAAAAAGTGGCTGACGACGTGGAGAATTACTCGTTCAACACGACCGTCAGCGCGTTCATGATTTGCGTCAATGAACTGTCAGTTCTGAAATGCCACAAACGCGCTATTCTGAGCGATTTGGCGGTGATTTTGTCGCCATTTGCGCCGCACGTTGCCGAGGAACTGTGGGAAAAGCTGGGCAGCGCGGCCAGCGTTACCCAAGCCGCGTATCCGGTTTTCAACGCCGAATACCTGACCGAAAACAACTTTGAATATCCGATTTCAATCAATGGCAAGGTGCGGGTCAAAATGACTTTCCCGGCAGAAACTTTGCCCGCCGATATTGAAAAAGCGGTGTTGGCCGAAGAAACAGTGCAGAAATGGCTGGAAGGCAAACCTCCGAAAAAGGTGATTGTCGTGCCCAAGCGGATTGTGAATGTGGTGATTTGAAACACAAAACAGTATGTTTCAAAAAGCGCAAAGCCTCCAACCCCAAAAGGGGCTTTTAAAATTCCCCTTTTGGGGGTTGGGGGCCAAAAATAGTATCTTTCACAAACGCCAAACCCCTGAAGTCATAGGCTTCAAGGGTTTGGCGTTCGTAAGTAGGTCATTATAATTAGTTTAGATTATTTTATAATTTTGTCCCATGGGACGAGTAAACACACCGCAATTAACAACGGAAGCCAAAACCGCTT
>JAYWIH010000124.1:0-2902 GCA_043789005.1 Sphingobacteriales bacterium | reverse complement strand
CCGGTGGGTGTGTATTACAACAAGCCCGTGAAAGTGAAAGTGGAAACGCACTACACCCGCGCCCCCAAAGGCGGCGTGGGCTATGCCAAGGCGGCGGGCAACTACGCGGCGGCGCTGTTGCCCACCGCGCTGGCGCAACAGGAAGGCTACGACCAACTGTTGTGGACGGACGGCTCGACCCACGAATATTTTGAAGAGTCGGGCACCATGAATGCCATGTTTGTCATGGATGGCAAGCTCATCACACCCGCCACTTCCGACTCAATTCTCAAGGGCGTAACCCGCGACAGTGTGCTCAAACTGGCGCAGCAAATGGGGATACCCACCGAAGAGCGACCAGTTTCGGTGCGCGAAGTGATTGAAGCCGCCCAAACCGGCCGCTTGCAGGAAGCCTTCGGGGTGGGCACGGCGGCCACCATCGCCCCGATTTCCGTGATCGGCTACGAAGGCACCGACTACGCACTGCCCGACATGGCTGCCCGCACGGTTGCGCCCCGCATTCACCAAGCCTTGGACGACATCAAGACCGGCAAAACAACAGACACGTTTGGCTGGGTGATGAAGATTTGATTCGGGCAGGACAAATGCTGGAACCAACCCAAAACCCGCTTCCGACCACGGGGTGGGTTTTTGCTTTCCGAAACATACTATTTTGAAAACGGGTATATTTGCCCCGCACACAACCGTCAAGACCATGGGACTTGCACAACCTGAAAAAACGCATTACTCGGTTGCCGAGTATTTTGAATTGGATAACAGCAGCGAAACCCGCTACGAATTTTACGATGGCGAGGTTTTCGCGATGGCTGGCACAACCAAAAGGCACAACCGCATTGTGAGGAACCTCGACAACCTGTTCACCAGCCGTTTTGCTCCCCAAGGCTGCGGGGTTTTCGTGGAAAGCGTGAAGCTGGAGGCCATCAAGAACTTCTACTACCCTTATCCCGACGTGGTGCTGACTTGCGACCCGCGCGATGCCCAGGAGGAGTACATCGTGGCGCATCCAAGCCTGATTGTGGAGGTTCTCTCCAAATCAACCGCCGATTACGATAAGGATTTCAAGCTGAAAAAGTACAAAAGCATCCCATCGCTGCAATATTATTTGATTGTGTCGCAGTACGGATGCAGCGTGGAAATGTATGGCCGCACCGACGACGATAACATTTGGACGTACCAGTCTTTTGAGCGGATGGCCGATGAAATCCGGTTGCCCCGCTTGGATTTTGCCTTTCCAGTTGCGGATGTGTACCAGAACATCACTTTTACCGCGCTACCCGACGGGTTTGCGCCATTCCCGGAAAACCATCCCTGAAAAATAGTATCTTCCAAAACCTTCAAACCCGCTTTTGGTCATTCCCCGTGCGTCGGAATGAGAAAGCCACTTTTTCTGTGGACTGTTGTCCGTGGACTATGGACCGAAACAGTATCTCTCGAAAAGCCCAAACCCGCCGTTTAATGCGCTTTCAATTGCGTTGCGGTTGGCTGCACCGCCGTATTGTCTGAAACGGCCGCTTGGTTGTGATCCCGTTCCTGGCCGGTTTTCAGCGTGAGGCGGGGAATTAGCGGCCGGATGGTTTTCAAGATTTTGGGTGGCAACTGCAACACCGCCAGCCTTTTCAGGCAGAAATACTGCAGGTTGCTGGCCCGCCCGGTGGAGGCGGTAAAGCCCCAAATCACTTGTTTTGCACCGTTGAACACGTCATTGACCAAATCCCTTTTGGCCGAATGGATCAGGTTTCCGTCCAAGTAGATTGAAACCTGCTGCTTGTCGGGGTTCCAGCGAAATCGGAAATCGTGCAGGCGGCCATCTTCCAGGTTATAATCGTCCGCATTGTTGTTCCAATATCTGGCGTGGAAATTAGTGCCGTCTTCCAAATAGGCGGCGTGGTCGCTGGGCGGGTCGTTTTGGCGTGGATTGTAATACGTATCAAACTCCACGGCAATGGATGGCGCAATGAAGTTGCCGCCCACGTATTCGCGCATCCAGCGGCCATAGCCCATGCATTCGCCCCACGTGCCAAAAGCCGTGTACTGCGCCGGGTCGTTATGAATCACAAACGTGATGCCGTCGGCTCCCTCCTCCTTGTCGCCCAGGTAAATGTCAAATTCAATCTCAAAGAAATTGGCCAGGTTCAGTTTCTGGTTGCTGTACGCAATGCCTTCGGAGTAGGGCACATCGGGCGTGAGCCGGATGCAGCCGCCATCCATGAGGGCCGCATCGCCCATGAGCGTGAATTGGGCCTGGCCCGGCATCGCCGCGAAGCCGATGAAACACAACAAAAGCCGACGCATAGGGTGGAAAGGTTGGGTGGGGAATAAGGAAATCCTCGGGGAAAGGGCTGGATGTCAGAAATTTAAAAATAGTATCTTGAAAAAACCAGAAACCCGGGCGGTTTTTTCAGGGCATCTTTGCCAAAATTGGGAGTCTGGCCAGAGTCAGGGGCAAACGCGCAATTCGTGATGCTCGGTGTTTCTGTCTTATGTAAGTTTGTGATAGTGAATGCATTGGATACGGCCCGCTGAATCCTAATTTTTGTAACCGGGGCATATTTTGTCCGTAAAACCCACGCGATTGAATTTTATTGAACTGAAACTCACGCTGCCGCCCGACTGGACGGACATATTCATCGCCGAACTGGCCGAAATAGGCTACGAATCGTTTGTGGAAACCGACGAAGGCGTGTTGGCGTATGTACCGAAGTCGGCGTTTAGCGAGGAATTGTGGCGGGCAATCGCCGCAAAGTACCGCGATGCCGTGCCGTTAGTCCATGAATTCAAGGAAATAGAGCAGCGCAACTGGAACGCCGAGTGGGAGGCCGGTTACCAGCCCATTTTCATCGGCAGCCAGTGCGTGGTACGCACCACTTTCCACCGGATAGAAGATTTTTATCCCTACGAAATC
>JAYWIH010000123.1:0-42351 GCA_043789005.1 Sphingobacteriales bacterium | reverse complement strand
GTTGCCAGCGACTTATCGGGCAGGCGGGCCAATTTGCTGGTGGGCATCCAGCTTGGCTTGCACTGGATGTTTGGCGGCAACCATTCGTCGTCGGGCAGCGGCGATGCGGGCATCCCGACTCGCTGAAAACGGTAGCACACGCGTTAGCTGGTGCGTTTCACTTTCCGGGCCATGCGGTCTCATAATGGAAACGCAAAACCCCGCCTTGCTGACAGCAGGGCGGGGTTTCGTGTTTTTGAAAGATACTATTTTGCCAAACTGCTTGGCATTGCCGACCGGGTCAATGACTGGTTGCCCACTCGGGTTGCAGCGTGCGTATCCAGTTTTTGGCCGCTTCCATTTCGGCAAACACGCGCAACGGAACCACACCGGCTTGCTTGTCTTCAAATTCATTGAGCGACACGTGCATCAGCAATTCAAGGGGAACGATGTTGGCGCAGGCGGCATAACCGGCGGCAATCATGGCGGGCATATAGGTGTCGTGCAGCCAACCGTTGATGGCGTGGAAACCGCCTTCGTGGTCGCGCAGGTCGTTTATGACAAACATGGCCTCGTAGCGGCAAAATATGTCCAGTATTTTCTCAAATCCGGCTTGGGCTTCGCTGGGCCGCACATAGCCGCGCCAAGTGGGCAGTACGGCGTGGAGGTCGCTGTTATATGCTACGGTCAGGTAGGGGGCTTCAAAGCATTTCATGGCAGCGTGCGTTTGGGTGGGGTGCGTTTCTGATGCTCCAAAGGTTGGTTTTTAGTGGCGCGGAGCCAACTCGATAATTCTGAAAAATTACACGGGGAAGTTATGCCCGGAAAAAGCATCCGTCAAGAAACCATGCCAGCATCCGTGCATGGCAAAGCAGGTTTGAAAACCATATAAAAGATACATTTTCTCCGCAAACGGCTTTCCGGTTTCCGCGCAAGTGCCTGTCTGTGTAGTTAGTAGGTAAAAATGGCGGAGGTAACCGTAGACGTGCCGGAAAACTTCGGTTTTCTAACTTCCGGTAGCGGAAACCGGCGCGGAAAAGAACCGGCCAAGGGCAAACGTGCCGTAAAATGTATTTATCTTACAACACACTTGGTGCGGCAGTGGGTGTTGACGGTGCGCGGGTTGGGCAAAAAGGGGGCGGGTTTGGGCTTTTGGGGGGATACTATTTTCTCCGGCAGCCGACACTTGGGCTGCGGCACGGCTAATGCGTTTCGGGAACCAGCATCCGGCCGTCTTTCATCTCCAGCTTGCGGTCGGCCATGTTGGCGAGTTCCTCGTTATGCGTCACGATTACGAAGGTTTGTCCGGTAGTGTCGCGCAGTTTGAAGAAAAGCTGGTGCAGTTCGTTGGCGTTTCGTGAATCAAGGTTGCCGCTCGGCTCATCGGCAAAGACCACCAGCGGCGAATTGATTAGGGCGCGGGCCACGGCAGTGCGCTGCTGCTCGCCACCCGACATCCGCGTGGGCACATGGCCGAGCCGGTCTTTCAGACCCAGCATCATGAGCAGTTCGGTGGCGCGGGTCTGTATTTTTTTGGGGTCGGCCCCGCTCAGGTAGCCGGGGATGCACACGTTTTCGAGGGCAGTGAACTCGGGCAGCAGGTTGTGGAACTGGAAGATGAAACCGATGTTGCGGTTACGGAAACCGGCCAAGCCCGCCCCCCGCAGGTTTACTACATCCTGCCCGTTGATGCGTACCGTACCCGCATCGGGCTTGTCGAGGGTGCCGATGATGTGCAGCAGCGTGCTTTTGCCCGCTCCCGAAGCCCCCACAATCGAGATCACTTCCTTGCGCCTTATTTCCAAGTCAATGCCCTTGAGCACTTGCAGTTCGCCGTAAGACTTGGTGATTCCTTTTGCCTCAATCATATATTACAATCATATTCCTGCTTGATATTGTGCAAAAGTATTCATTATCGCGGTAAATAATGTATGGTTTATCTGTTTACTTCTTACACGCGCAGTTGACTAAAACAAACAACTGCCCCGGCAAAAAGGCGTTCCATTTCACCAAAACAACCCGCAAAATAGTATGAAAAAAATCATCCAAACCTCCCTTGTTGTGTTGGCTCTGTTCGGAGCCGCTTTTGTGCGTGCCCAAGATTGCGGCGCATCGTTTTACCCCATGAAAGCCGGAACCAAAATGACGCTGAATCATTTTGATGCCAAAAACAAACCTTCCGGACAAAGCCTGCAAACTATAAAATCATCGCGGGCTACGGCCAATGGCATGGAAGCCGAGGTGGAAAGTGAGTTTGTGGACACCAAAGGCCGGGGCACTGGCCAACGCAGCTACACGGTTGTGTGCGAAAACGGCGTGTTTAAGCTGAATATGCAGGACATGATTGGTTCGGGCGGGGCCGCCCAGGCGCAATCAGCGGAGATGCGCATGGAAGTGATGGGCGATAACCTCGACCTGCCCGTAAAACTTAAGGCCGGGCAGGTGCTGAACGGCGGAACCATGAACATGAAAAGTTACATGGGCGGCCTGAAGCTCATGGACTGGGATTTTATTATAAAAGACCGCAAAGTGGAATCCGTTGAGTCGGTGACTGTGCCTGCTGGCACGTTTGAATGTTATAAGGTAACCTACCTCATGGATTACAAGATGATGGGCAAGATGCGACACTCAAAATCTACGGTTTGGTATGCCAAGGGTGCGGGCATGGTGAAGCAGGAAACCTACGACGACGGCGGCAAACCTATGGGATCGTTGGTGTTGGCAAGTTTGACCAAGTGAGTCGGGTTTTGTTGTTGCCGTGCCGGTAAAATTTACTTCCCGGCCAGTGTGATGTCCTTGAACATTACTTCCACATCTTGGCCGCCGTGCAGTTGAAGTGCAAAATGCCCTTTGCGCAGGCCGGTGTCGTTGGTAAGTTGGGCACTGGTTTTGCCATTGACCGTAACGGTAATGTTGCCACCCACGGCCTTGATGGTCATGGTGTTCCAAGCGTTGGGTTTATACCACGTTTTTACATCTTCGGGTTTGGGCTGCACTACCCAAGCCCGCCCGCTGGTTTCGTAGAGTCCGCCCGCATCTCTGTCGGGGTCTATCTCGGCTTGGAAACCCTTCACGCCCACCTCGTCGCCCGTTTCCTGCACCCTGAAATAGAAGCCGCTGTTGCCTTTGACCGCCTTGTATTGCAAACTTACCGTAAAATCGCTGTATTGCTTGTCACTAACCAGCAAGCCATGCCGGTTGTCGGTCTTGGTATTCTTGCCCACAATGGTTTTATCCTTTACCTCCCACTTGCCACCCGGAATGGTGTGCCAGCCCGCCAAGGTTTTGCCATCAAACAAGGCTTGTTTTTTTTGGGCTTGTGCCTTGGAAACTAAAACCAAGCAAATGGCAAGTAAAAACAGCGGCCAGAATGTGCTTTTCATGGGATGGGGTAGGATGGAGGGTGAAACAAACGGGTTGGCTGCCTGCAACACAAGCGATTTTGGCGTAATGTCCGGTTGCTGCTGCCCGCGTTGGTAAAAGTCATAAAAAATAGTATCTTCTCAAAGGCCCAAACCCGCCTATGCCGGGCGGCGCGGCAGCCAAAAATTCCCGGAGGGGCACTTCCGAAGTACCCTTCCCCACTTCAAACCCGAACCGCTTTACCAAAAAGAGCCGTGAGTTCGTCTTTTAACCCAGTAAGTTCATGTTTGAAGTACCCTCCTCCACTTCAAATACCAATTAATTCATCTTTTATACCAATTGATTGGTATAAAAGCCCAATGAGTTCGCCTTTTATACCAATTCATTCATGTTTTATACGAATCAACTCATGTAAAACACGAATTGATTCGTATTTTACATGAACTCACCGGGTTTTTAGCCCAACCGGGTTATGTTTGGAACGGGAAGCCTCACCTCCGGTATCCGCCCGCAAGCCTTTGCGTGCTAACGCCGCACCCCGGCAAAGGCGGCGCGGCGGACAAAGGTTCGAAAACAAGGGTTGCCAATGCAACAAATAGCCTTTTACTTTGCAAGCCGGTTTGCGTTGCCGGGGCATGGCGGCGCGAAGGTGCGGACGGGCGGTTTGCGGAACGGCGGGTTTGGTGTTTTTAAAACATACTATTTTCCGGAGGGCGGTTTTTGATCCGGGTTTAACGCCAAGACCTTACCCCCGGCCCCTCTCCTACTGAGAGGGGAGAAAAAAGAGGTGTCTTTGCCCCCCTTGGCATTTCCGCAAGTGCGGAATACCGAACGGCGGGTGAAAAGACCGGAGCCTTTGCCCCCCTCTCAGCAGGAGAGGGGCCGGGGGTGAGGTTTTTATGCAAGCCCTGAACTCCCGCCACATCTGCATCCGGTAGTTGACACCGGCCATTTACCTTCATCAAACAGGCAATTTCATTGTGAAAAAACATACTATTCTTGTGTTGTTGTGCGGCTGGCAATTTATTGCCCATGCCCAGCAACAAGACCGTTCGCTGTTAGTGGCACGCACCGACTCGGCGGTAAATCTGGATGGCGAGCTGTCCGAAAGCATTTGGCGGCGGGCGGCGGTAGCAACCGATTTCCAACTCAACTTCCCGAACGATGTGGATTTAGCGCGCAACCAGACCCAAGTACGGCTCACCTTCGATGCGCAGTACTTGTACATTGCCGCCGTGTGCTTGGACCGGGATCGCGACCGGCGGTTTGTGGCAAGTTCGCTGCGGCGCGACTTTGATTGGGGAGAGAACGACAATTTCACCATTTACATGGATCCTTTTGGCGACGGCCAGAATGGTTTTACCTTCAATGCCACACCGCTGGGAGTGGAGCGCGAAGGGCTGATATTCAACGGCGAACGGGTGTCCAGTGCGTGGGACAACAAATGGCGATCCAAAGTGAAAGTATATGCCGACCGCTGGGTGGCCGAGATTGCGATTCCGTTCAAAGCCATCCGTTACAAGGGTAATACCCAGCGGTTCAAGATGAATTTTGCCCGCAACGACCTGAAAAACAACCAGCGTTCGTCGTGGAGTGCCGTGCCAATTGCCTACCGTGTGTCGTCGCTGGCTTATACCGGAACCATTGACTTTGAAGAGCCGCTGCCCCAGCCCGGCATAAACATTGCGCTGATACCGTACCTTACGGGCAGCATTAGCCGCCGTTTTGTTGCAGAAGACAGCAACCTCGGCTTTGTGGAACTACGCGGCCAGCAAGCAAAAACCACGGCCAATGCCGGTTTCGATGCCAAAATTGCCGTTTCGTCGTCGCTTAACTTGGATGTGACGGTAAATCCCGACTTCTCGCAAGTAGAAGTGGACCAACAAGTAACCAACCTCGACCGTTTTGAGATATTCTTTCCGGAACGGAGGCTTTTCTTCCTTGAAAATGCAGATTTGTTTGATGGTTTCGGGTTCGAGCAAAACAAGCCTTTCTTTTCGCGCCGCATTGGCATAGGCCGCGACCGGGTATCGGGGCAGGTGGTGCAGAACCCGATACTCTACGGCGCACGTCTGAGCGGAAAGATTGATAAAAATTGGCGCATTGGGTTGCTAAATATGCAAACCGCCCGTGATGCGGGCCGGGGCATTGGGGCGCAAAACTATACGGTGGCGGCCGTGCAGCGCAGCGTGTTTGCCCGCTCCAATATTGCCGCCATTGTCATAAACCGCAGCCGGGCGGGCAGCACCGATGCCGCCACAAAATACACGCGGCTGGCGGGTCTGGAATACAATTTGCTATCTGCCGACAATAAATGGACGGGAAAAGTATTTTACCACCGGGCTTTGCAGCCGGGCGGCGCGGCTGGCAACTACACGCACGGCTCACAACTGGAATACCAAGACCGTAATTGGAATATCAGTTGGCTGCACGAGTTTGTGGGCGACACTTACAACATCAACGACATTGGTTATGTGGCGCGTAGCCGGCATTGGCAGTTCAGTCCCGAAGTGAATTACAGTTGGTATCCCAAAAACAACCGAAAGGTGGTGGCGCACGGGCCTGGTGTGGAACTTGAATGGTTCAGCAACTTGCAGGGACGCACACTGGATCGCAACCTGAGCTTGTTCTATACCATTCAAGGCCAGAATACCAGCGAATTAAACGTCGGGCTTTACCAATTCTACACGTACTTGTTCTTCGGATTCGACCCGACTAACTCCGGAGGCCGCCAATTGCCCCAAAACACCGGCTACAACCAGAACGGCGTGTTTCTGGAATACGTTTCGGATGCCCGCAAACTGTTTAATTGGTCGGTAAGCGGTTTCGGGGGCGGCTATTATAACGGCAACATCGTAAGCGTTACTTCCCAAATCAACTACCGTTTCCAACCCTACGGATCGGTGGGCCTGAACATAGAACACAACCGCCTGCGCCTGCCCGACACCTACGCCGATGCCGACTTCTGGCTTATCGGCCCCCGCGCGGATGTGTCTTTTAGTCGGAAGCTTTTCCTGACCACTTTTCTGCAATACAACCAACAGAACAACAACGTGAACATAAACAGCCGCTTGCAGTGGCGGTTCAAACCGGTTTCCGATTTATTTATCGTCTATACCGACAACTACTTTGCCGACGATACATTTGCCCGCACCAGCAACCGTTTCAACTTTAACATTGGCGCACCCAAGAACCGGGCGTTGATCGTGAAACTGACGTATTGGCTCAATGTGTAATTGATTGAGTTTGCAACCGACAACCTCACCCCCGGCCCATCTACTTCAGAGAGGGGAGCCTTTGCTCCCCTCTCTGAAGTAGATGGGCCGGGGGTGAGGTCTTTAAAACAGTATCTTTTTAAAACGCCAAACCCCTTTGCCATGCAACACATACTCGACACGTTTGCCGCCATAGGCGGGCAGGTTTTGGTCTCGCCAGAGATACTATTTCAGAAAGCCTCGCGCATCCGTGCCTACCTGTTTGATTGGGATGGCGTGTTTACCGACGGCACAAAACTCACCGACGGCACAAGTCCGTTCTCCGAGCTTGACTCCATGGGCCTAAACCTGCTGCGTTTCGGGCATTGGCTGCGGCATAAACGTGATTTTGCCTTCACGGGCATCATGACCGGCGAGAGAAATCCCACGGCCACGCACCTTGCGCAACGCGAACACTTGGATGCGGTGTATTTCAGAATCAAAAACAAGGGAGAAGCCTTTGCGCATTTGCTTGAAAAATACCATTTGCAACCCGACGAAGTGGCTTTTGTATTCGATGATGTGCTTGATTTGCCGGTGGCCCGCACCTGCGGCCTGCGCCTGATGATACAACGCAAGGCCAGCCCCATGTTTGCCGAATACGTGAAGTCGCGGCAACTGGCCGATTACATCAGCAGCGGCGAGGCGCACAACGTACGCGAAATGTGCGAGCTTTTATTGTCGGTGCAGGGCAGTTTTGACGAGGTGGTTGACCAACGATCCCACTTCACTGATGATTATGCCGAATACTTTGGCTTGCGCAACCAGCGACCCACTGTTTTTTACACGAAAGAGGAGCAGATAGTGCAAGTGGAACTGTAAAAAGGCCACCCCGGTCGTGCATTTTGTGCCAAGCCGAATGCCCCGCCGGACTTGGAAAGTCTGCCTACCCTCGCGGGCGGGCTTGCAATAATTACGGGTGTTGTGCGTCAGCCGGTACTGCGGCTTCTGTGTATTACGGAGGTGTGCGCCAGTCGGGTGCGGCACTGGCAATCATGCAAGGCGCACCATTTTGGTTCATGTTTGCAGCTTTCTACCTTAACCTTTCACTTCCGTCCATGCTTTCCCGTTTACTGGTGTTGCTCATCATTGTGCTGCTGTTTTTCGGCGTTGATTATTACGTCTATCAAGCCCTGAAATGGCTGCCCGACCCGTGGCGAAGGCCCGCGCAAATTGTGTCGCTGGTGCTTTCCGTGGGTTCGGTAGTGTCGCTGCTGCTGTTTTTCCTGATTCCCGGCTTCCAAGGCTCCACCGTCCGCAACTTTTTGATAAGCATCGTGTTCGCCAACCTACTGGTCAAACTCTTTGCCGGGATTTTTGTCCTGTTCGATGATATTGTCCGGCTGGGCAAGTGGATTTTCGCTCACTTCTCGGAAAATAGTATCTCCAAAAACCCCGAAACCCCGCCCGCCGATGCAGGCTTGGGGGCCGGGAGGATACCGCGTTCGGAGTTCTTGGTAAAAGCCGCCGTTCTGGCCGGAACCGTGCCGCTGATCGGCACGGGTTATGGCATCCTGATCGGGGCGCACGACTACCGCATCCGGCGCGTCACGCTGCGGCTCAGGAATCTTCCCAAATCGTTCGACGGGATGCGGATTGCGCAACTGTCAGACATCCATTCGGGCAGCTTCTTTAACAAACGCGCTGTGGCGGGCGGGGTGGAAATGCTGCTGCGCGAGAAACCCGACGTGGTGTTTTTTACCGGCGACCTGGTGAACAACACCGCCGACGAAGTGCAGGACTATATTTCCGTTTTCCAGAAGGTAAAAGCCCCGCTGGGCGTGTTTTCCACGTTGGGCAACCACGATTACGGTGATTACGTGGCGTGGGAAAGCCCGGCGGCAAAGGCCAGAAACCTGCAAGACCTGCAACACGTCCACAAACTATTGGGCTGGGACTTGCTCATGGACGAAAACCGCACGCTGCGGCAGGGCGGCGACGAACTGAGCATCATCGGCATCCAGAACTGGGGGAAAAGTTTTGTCAAGCACGGCGATCTGGCCAAGGCGCACCGGAATACGGGCAACGCCGCCGTGAAACTGCTGCTCTCGCACGACCCCAGCCACTGGGACGCGCAGGTGCGCCCACAGTATCCTGACATTGACGTGGCCTTTGCCGGACACACGCACGGGGCGCAGTTTGGTGTGGAAATCGGCGGCATCAAATGGAGTCCGGTCAAGTACATGTATCCGCAGTGGGCGGGGCTTTATGAGCAGCCAACCGCTTCGGGGGGCATTCAGCGGCTGTACGTGAACCGGGGTTTTGGCTATCTGGGCTTTCCCGGCCGCGTGGGGATGCCGCCCGAAATCACGGTTTTTGAATTGGAAAGGACTTGAAGGCTGGGAAAAATAGTATCGTTGAAAAAGCCGAAACCCGCTTGCAAAAACCGCTATTGCCAAAGGCAATAATGGCTTGCGCGGGCGGGTTTGGCACTTTCCGATAGCCCCATTCTGTGTCACACGCAATTCAACAACTGGCGCGAGATTCCTATCCCGTGCCGCCCATGTTCCGAGATTCCCATCTCGGCGGCATTGGCGGGTTTGTGGCTCCGGCAGATAAGAATCTGCCTGCATGGGCGGCACGAGGTAAGAACCTCGCGCCAGTCTGAGGCTGTTTGTTTTTTGTCGTTCCCTGTGTCTCGCGATTACAAGGGCGGTTTGGCACTTTCAAAAGATACTATTTATTCACTCAAACCTGTGAGGTTTTAAAAACCTCACAGGTTTTTGCCATCAGTCAAGCACGTCCACTTCAATCAGGCTCGCGTTGCCTTTCTGGTGATACACTTTTTGCGTGGCCTTGATAAAATCCGTCTGGTCGGACTTGTAGATGTTCTCCACGTACTTCTGCGGGTTGCGGTCGAAGAGCGGGAAGCACGTGCTTTGCACCTGAACCATAATGCGGTGGCCTTTCTTAAACGTGTGCAGCACATCCTGCAACCGGAAATCAATGTTTGTCAGTTGGTTGGCGGTCAGCGGTTCGGGTTTTTCGAAGCTCTTGCGGAAACGCCCGCGCATGATTTCGCTGCGCACCATTTGCTGGTATCCCGCCAGGATAATGCTGTTGTAAGGCATATACGCGTGGTTCGGCTCGTTGTCCGGGTACACGTCAATCAGCTTTACCACAAAATCCGCGTCAGTGCCCGTCGTGGCTATTTTCAGCTTGGCCATGATTTCGCCGCCCAATGTCATGTCCTTGTCCAGCACACCGGTCTGGAATACCAGCACATCGGGGCGTGAGGCGGCAAAACGCTGGTCTTCAGACATATACCGGAACGGCGTGAAGCCGAACATTTCCGTTTCATGCTCGCTGGACGGCACGGGCTTCATCGGATCGGATACATATTCAGTGAATGAATCGGCGGCGGATGGTTCGCTCTCGGTCAGTTGTCCGTCGGGTTGGAAGTAGAAGTTCACTTTCCGGGCGGCTGGCACGGGGTATTTGGCAAATTTCCGGTATTCCTTCTTTCCGGTGTCAAACAGCCACGCTTCGGGCAAATCCACTTTGCCATCGCCTTTTTCCTTGAGGAAATGCCGGAAAAACTTCGCCTCTATTTCGCGCTGGTAAAACGTGGCCAGGCTGTCGCCAAAGTAAATGTCACCGTGCAGCGTGTGTCCCGTCTCGCGTGCCCAGCGGCCATGCCCAAACGGCCCCATGGTCAGGATATTGAACGCGCCAGGGTTGTTTTTTTCCAGCGTTTTGTAAATCGTCAGCGGGCCGTACAGGTCTTCGGCATCAAACCAGCCGCCAACAGTTAAAATGGCGGGTTTCACGTTCTTCAAGTGCGGCACAATGCTGCGCTTCTGCCAGAACGCATCGTAGTTCGGATGTTCCACGGTTTCCTTCCAGAAGAAATTATCGGGATACAGCTTGTCGCCATTTTTGAGCGGACCCAAATCCAAGTAGTACTTGTAGCCATCACGCGAGCCGGTTTGTGCAAGCATCTGGCTCTGCCACCAATCGTCGGTGGTGGGCTTGGGGTGCTGCACGCCAAACACCGGAAACGTCAGGAAATATTCCTCCACGAATGCCCCGTTGTGGTGGAAATCGTCGAAGAAGAAATCGGAAACGGGAGCTTGCGGCGCGGCGGCTTTCAGGGCCGGATGCCCGCTCAACGCCCCGGCAATGGTGTAAAAGCCGGGATACGAGATGCCCCACTGCCCCACGCGGCCATTGTTGAACTGGATGTTCTTGACCAGCCAATCCACCGTGTCGTAGGTGTCAGAAGCTTCGTCAATGGATTTGTCTTTCTTGGGGTCTTTCTTCGGAATATGCGGGGTCATGTTTGTCCACGTGCCTTCGCTCATGTAACGGCCCCGCACATCCTGATACACCACAATATACTTCTCGCGCATCATCGTTTCGGAGGGCGCAATCTGGTCGGCGTACTTGTCGGCTCCGTACGGCGAAATGTCGTAACAGGTGCGCTGCATCAGCATCGGATACTTGGTTGTGGCCGAGGCATCGCGCGGCACGTACACAATGGTAAACAGCTTAGTGCCGTCGCGCATGGGTATCTGGTGTTCGTATTTGCGGTAGTTTTCGCGGACAAAACCGGTGCCGGTTTGTGCGTGGGCATTGGTTGCGCAGACGAACAGCAGGCAGATGAAAGTGAAAGTTTTTCTCATCGGATTGATTGGTGTGAATGTTGACCCCATCCCCAACCCTTCCCCTACTGGGAAGGGAGCAGAGGCGGCTTTTTTCACCCCTCTCAGCAGGAGAGGGGCCGGGGGTGAGGTCAAAAATAGTATCTTTTCAAAAGCCAAAACCCCTTTGTGCGTTATAAAGTATTCCGCGCAACGTATTCATGCCAAAAACTTTATCTTTGTCCATCCGACTCCGAACTTCGGGACATCTGTTTTTAATTCCAACCATTTAACAACCAACCCATTAACCCACCCATGCGCCAACAGATTGTAGCCGGAAACTGGAAAATGAACAAGACCCGTGAGGAAGCCCTGATTTTGACTTCCGAAGTGGTGAACATCATCCGCGACGAAGTGCGCGGCGATGCCAAAACGGTGCTTTGCGTGCCATTTGTACACCTGCAAGCCGTGGCAAAACTGCTCGAAGGCCACGCCAACATTGCCTTGGGGGCGCAAAACTGCCACCAAAAGGATTCCGGCGCGTTCACGGGCGAGATTTCGGCATCCATGCTGCAATCGTTTGGCGTGGAGTACGTGATTTTGGGCCACAGCGAACGCCGCCAGCATTTCAACGAGACCAACGCCCTGCTGCGCGACAAGGTGAATGCGGTGCTGGCCGCCGGGATGCAGCCGGTTTTTTGCTGCGGCGAATCGCTGGAGCAGCGCGAAACGGAAGTGCATTTCGACTGGGTGCGCAGCCAGCTTACCGAAAGCCTGTTCCATCTGGACAATGAAATGTTTGGCCGCATCGTTATTGCCTACGAACCGATATGGGCGATTGGCACGGGCAAAACGGCAAGTTCGGCGCAGGCGCAGGAAATGCACGCCACCATCCGGCAGCACATCGCCTCGCATTACGGCGATGAAAATGCCGATGCAACCCCGATTCTGTACGGTGGCAGCGCGAATCCGGGCAATGCCCGCGAACTGTTTGCCTGCCCTGATGTGGATGGCGGACTGATTGGCGGCGCATCGCTCAAGTCGCGCGATTTTGCGGATATTGTGAAATCGTTCTGAACTTCAGCAAACCAAGACTCGAAATAGTATCTTTTAAAAATGAAAAACCTCCTTTATCCCGTGGCTGCCTTGGCGGCGGCATTCCTGCTGGTCTCGGCCACGCCCAAAACGGAGCGTGTGCGGCGGCTGGATTTCTGCCAGGTTTACGGGGCGGTTTACTTGGAAACCGAACGCAATTTTGCCGATGTGCGCATTTTTGTGGAGCCGACCGAAGGCTTGGCGCGGCTGAGCGTATTCCGCGAGGACAATATCCTGTACGCCGACCGGCCCGGCATCTGGTACATCACCGATAACCGCAATGAGGCCGATTTCCGGGTTTACATTGAAAAGACCAAAGGCTTCGCCGACTTCTCGGTTTTTTACATCGACAACCCGTCCTTTGCCGGCTGCCGGTGAGCGAATCGGTTGGTTTTAGTTGTGGCACGACTTCAAGTCGTGCCACAACTGTTTACGGCTACCCGCCCGATTTTTCGGGATGTTTTCCTTGCACGGTGCGGTAAAACGCTTTTATTTCCGCCAAATCCTTCTCATAGTCACCCGTCGGGTAGAAAATCTTCTCGATACCGGCGATTTTCTTTGAATAATCCAAAAATGCCAGCGCGATAGGCACATTTGCGCCAACGGCAACGCGGTAAAATCCGGTTTTCCATTCGGTTACGAGGCTGCGCGTGCCTTCCGGCGGAATTAATAAAATCAGTTTGTCGCGTTGCCGGAGTTCGGCAATCATGGCCTCGACCATGCCCGTGTGGCGGCTCCGATCCACGGCAATGCCGCCAAAAGCCCGCATGATGATGCCAAGCGGAAACCTGAACAATTCTTTTTTGGCCAGGTAGTTGGTCTTCAACCGCAGAATCAGCAGGGCGGCCATCGCTATCGGAAAATCCCAATTACTGGTGTGGGGGGCGGCCACCATCACGCATTTTCTGAGCGTAGGCGGCATATTGTCTTTGATTTTCCAGCCGATGAGCCAGAAATAAAAGCGGGCAATGGAACGCATGGATGTGACGGGTGAATGAACGGGGTGGCGCAAAACGCAATGATAGGAAATAGTATCTTCAGAAATGCGGAAACCTGCCCTGACAATCCTACCCCTTTCCTGCAAGGGAGGAACTTTCGCTCCCCGCAAGGCAGGAGTTTTAGCTCCCCTCTCAGCAGGAGAGGGGCCGGGGGTGAGGTTTTTCAAGTCGGCCTGTCATTTTCTCCTCATATGCTTGGTGCAGGCGGCCAATGTTGCCGGTCACATACTGGTAGCCGATATCGAAGATTTCGCGGGCTTTGGCCGCGTCCATCGTGGTGAAACGGCCCAGTTCGGGCGGCTCCACGAAAAAGTCGCACTGCACGGCACGTTCGCGCACGTTGTTCTGGATGGCCAGCAGCAAGCTCCGTTCCATCACGGTTTTCATGTTGGGCAGCGGCTGCGTGGTTCCGCACGGATTGGTGTGTACGCCCACCAGAAAATCGCATTTGCCCAGCAGTGGCTCCACGGGCAGGTTGTTCAGGATGCCGCCATCCACCAGCATCCGGCCGTTGATGCGCACCGGCTCGAAAAGCACCGGGATGCAGCACGAAGCCATGAGCGGCCTGATGAGTTCGCCTGCCTGGAAATACACTATTTTGCCCGCCTGGATGTTGGTGGCATTGATGGTGAGCGGAATGGCAAGTTTTTCAAAGGAATTGTGGGGCAGGTAAAAGTCAAGGAATTTTTCAATCCGTTCCATCTTCAAAAAGCCCACAAGTTTGGTGGATAGGCTGAAAACGGTGCGGATTTTGGCTTTTGCAAAAATATCCATTATTTCCTCGGGCTGGTGTCCGCTGGCATACAAAGCCCCGACAAGTCCGCCCGCACTGGCCCCGGAAATCATTTCCGGCTCGAAACCGTGTTCCAGCAATGCCTTCAGCACGCCGATATGCGCAAACCCCCGTGCGCCGCCACCCGATAATGCCAATCCGATTTTCACAATTTTAACTGATGGAATGAATGGATGATGGAATGAATGCGGAATGCGGAGGTTGGAATGCGGAATTGAAAACGGCGCAAATCCCTGTAAAATAGTATGTCTTAGAAAGCCCAAACCCCACCCTTGAACGGTAAACGCGAAACGGCAAACGTAAAACGCCAACCTTTCACAGCCAGTCCGCCAGGTTTCCCCGCCTGTCAATCCGCACGCCCTTTTCGGTTTTCGCCACGGTTGCCGCTTCGGTCACCGCATCGTGTTCAAACACCAGAATCCATTGGTTTTCAGCCGCCTCGCTGAGTATCCTTGTTTTTTCATCCATCGTCAGCAACGGCCGCACATCGTAACCCATCACGTAGGGCACGGGCACGTGGGAGGCCGACGGAATGAGGTCTGCCATGTAAACGATGGTCTTGCCCCGGTATTGGATGCGGGGCAGCAGCATGGCCTCGGTGTGACCGTTGACGAACAGAAAATCAATGTTGGCAAATGGTGAAGGCTGGCCCTGCCGGATAAAATCCAGTTGTCCGCTCTCTTGGATGGGCAGGATGTTTTCGGTCAGGAAACTGGCTTTTTCGCGGCTGTTGGGCTGCGTGGCCCACTCCCAGTGCGCCTCCGTTGACCAATGGCGCGCGTTCGGAAAGGTGAGCAATGGCTTTTGGCTGTCCGGTTGGCCGTATTTCACCGCGCCGCCCACGTGATCGAAGTGCAGGTGCGTGAGTATCACATCGGTGACATCGCTGGCCGAAAAACCGGCTTTCGCAATGGAACCGGTCAGGCTGCCATCGCCGTGCAGGTGGTAGTGGCCCAAAAATTTGGCATCCTGCTTGTCGCCAATGCCGGTATCAATGAGCACCAGCCGGTTGCCGTCTTCGATGAGCAGGCAGCGCATGGCCCACGTGCAGCGGTTGTGTTCGTCGGCCGGATTGAGTTTTTGCCAGATCGGTTTGGGCACCACGCCAAACATTGCGCCGCCGTCAAGTTTGAAAAGTCCGGTGTCAAGTACGTGCAGTTTCATGGCGTTGGCTGGTGGTTTGCGGAAAACGGCGGGCATTGAAAATAGTATGTTTCAAAAACGCGAAACCCCGACTTGTCATTCCGACGCAGGAGGAATCGGGCGATAATCGCGCACCAAAGCCCAAATTTGCCGGCAAGTAAAGGCTGAATTCCTCCTTCGTCGGAATGACAAATGGGTTTGGCCTTTTCAGAACATACTATTTTGCCGGGTGGCTTGGGTAGGCGCAAGGGCCGCCCCTGCGGGTTATTCCTGTACCACGCCCATGGAACTGAATTTCTCGATGCGCTGGTTGATGCGCTGCTGCGGGCTGAGTTGGTTCAGTTCGCCGAGGGCATCCAGAATCGTCTGTTTGACGGTCATGGCCATGGCCACCGCATCGGTATGCGCGCCGCCCAGCGGTTCGGGAATGATGCCGTCGATAAGGCCGACCTTTTTCATGTCTTCGGCGGTGAGTTTGAGGGCTTCGGCGGCCTGTTCCTTGAAATTCCAACTGCGCCACAGGATGGAGGAACATGATTCGGGCGAAATGACCGAATACCACGTATTTTCGAGCATCAGCACCCGGTCGCCGATGGCAATGCCCAACGCCCCGCCCGAGGCTCCCTCGCCAATGATGATGCAGATGACGGGCACCTTGAGCATGAACATTTCGCGCAGGTTGCGGGCAATGGCTTCGCCCTGGCCGCGTTCTTCGGCCTCAATGCCCGGAAATGCCCCCGGCGTGTCAATGAGCGTGACGATGGGCTTGTTGAATTTCTCGGCCATCTTCATCAGCCGCAACGCCTTGCGGTAGCCTTCGGGGTTGGCCATGCCAAAATTGCGCTGCTGCCGTTGCTTGGTGTTGCGCCCTTTTTGCTGCCCGATAAACATTACCGACTGGCCGTCGAGCAGGCCGAAACCGCCCACCATTGCTTGGTCGTCGGCCACGGTGCGGTCGCCGTGCAACTCAATGAATTGGTCGGTAATGGAATAAATGTAGTCGAGCGTGTAAGGCCGGTCGGCGTGGCGCGAAAGCTGCACGCGCTGCCAGCGGGTCAGGTTCTGGTAGGTGTTGCGCTTGAGTTGGAGGATGTTGGCCTCCAGCACTTTCACGGCCGCCTGCATTTCCGGGTTCGATCCTTCGGCGAGTTGCTGCATATCGGCCAGTTTGGCTTCGAGTTCGGCAATGGGTTTCTCAAAATCCAAGAGCATGAAAGTTTTGGTTTGTTGGGCAACTGCAAATTTAATGGTTTATCTCACAAATGAAGGATTGAATGCGGGAACGGAAAACGGGCAGGCAAAGCCCTTGACAGACAGCAAGTTGCCTGCAACAAATACCGATTCTACACCAAAAAATTAATCCCTATTGAATCAATAGACTTTTCGTACTTTTGCATCGGAATCCAAAATAGTATCTTTTTTTTACTCCAAACCCATTTTCCGCCATCCGGCGGATTTGTCCATCATGCTCTCAAAAAAAGCCAAGTACGCCCTGAAAGCCCTTTTCAGCCTCGCCCATGATTACGGCAGCGAAGCCGTGCTGATTGCCGACATTGCGGAAAAGGAAGGGATTCCGAAAAAATTTCTGGAGGCCATCCTGCTGGATTTAAAGAATCACGGCATCCTGTACAGTCGCCGGGGCAAAATGGGCGGCTACGGCTTGCTCCGCAATCCCGAACAAATCACGGTGGGCGAGGTGGTGCGCATTATTGATGGGCCGTTGGCGTTGGTGCCTTGCGCCCGGCAAAACGGCTACCAGCCGTGTGAGGAATGCCACGACATTGAAACCTGCGCCATCCGCATCACCCTGAAGAAAGTGCGCGATGCCACTGCCGAAATCCTGGACGGAACCACGCTCTCGGATTGCACCCGGATTGAAAAAAAGGCACTGGACTGGATGATATGACTTTGGGCAGCCAGCGTGTCTGAAATAGTATCTTTCGGATGTGCCAAACCTGCCAATGAAACAAACCCACCCGGCTGGTGGCACATATAGACAAAGGAGCCTAATGGCCCCAATTGAATATCTTTCCGAAAACCAAATCCAGCACTTCGATTAAAATAAGGCCGATTACGATCAGTTCAAGCCGGTTGCTTTCGCGGTTCTGCGACAAGTCGGTGAATAGTTTCAGGTTGTCTTCCACAATGCGCAGCTCATAATCCAACGCCCGGAAACGCGTGTTGATGTCGAACATTTCGCGCAAGCCATGATCCAGTTTCGACAGGTATTCCTGCTCCCAAGTGGTGTCGGGCGAGTTGAAAATGTACAGGTTGTCAATGATGCTGTTTTTCACGTTCAGCGTGCGGCCAATGAATTTGAGCAGGTTGGCGCGTGAAATCTTGATTTTGCCGATTTTTTCGAGTTGCTCGCCAAATTTGCGTGCATCTTCCAGTATTTCATCGCCAAGTGCCTCGTACAATTCCAACGCTACCGACTGCGCGGTGTTGAGCATGATAATCCGCACGGCATTTTCATTGATTTCGGGCACTACCAGAGATGTGTAGCTGAACGTCAGTTTGCGTTCGGGGTTCACTTCCACCACCAAGTCCTCTTTGAAATCGCCCTCGATTAGCCGTTCGCAGAAGTTCTTGAAAAAACGGATGGCATCGCTTTTCTCTATTTCCGACTGGTTGGCAAACACAACCACGCCGTAACTGAGCACATACAGGTACTTGCCGTTTTCCTGCACGTAAAAAATCTCGTGGTTATTGGAAAAAAAAGGCTCGCCCGTAAATTCGGTGCGCAGCCGCTTGATGTTGATTTGTTCGGCAATTTGAAAGGCTTCGATTTTCAGCATGAGAAGGCTGTTTTGGCACAAGGTACGCAAAATTGTTGGTAGGGCGGGCAGAGGCTGCCCGTAGCGGCGCAGTGTGGGGGGTGGCGTTGCCGGTGTTTCCAGTCGTTTCAACGACTTTGGCGCGTGGGTCGCCAAACAAAATAGTATCTCCCGAAAATCCCAAACCTGCCTTTCAGAACGCCGAGTCTCCCGAAAACCTGCGGTTTTGCGCACAAGCTAAAGCGTGTGCTACCGCAAAAAAAATCCCGAAAGCCAGCAGCTTTCGGGATTTCGGTCACAAAACTCCTCTTCACTTCAATTTAATGAAGTTGAATTCGGTGACATGACCCACAAAGTCGCCAAATGGTTGCACGGGTTTTGAAAAAAAGTTAAAATAAAATCAAAAACCGCTTTTGGAGGCATTCTGAGCTGTTTTTCAAGGAAAATTTTCGGCGGTTCAGCCAATGAAGCCACGGATTTTTTCGGCCAGCGCGGCCAATTCCCCGGAGTCCACTTGCAACTTGGGCTTGCTGAAATCAAGGTCGTGCAGGGAGTTGAGCGGCACCAGATGCACGTGGGCGTGCGGCACTTCCAGGCCAATCACCGCCACACCCACGCGCAGGCACGGCACGGATTGCGCCAATGCCGGTGCAATCCGTTTGCAAAACGCCATCAGATTGGCGTAAATGGCATCGTCCAAGTCGAAAAGGTAGTCGGTTTCGCGTTTGGGCACCACCAGCGTGTGACCCATCGCTACGGGGCTGATGTCCAGAAAGGCGAAGCAGTGTTCGTTTTCAGCGATTTTATGGCACGGAATCTCGCCGCTGATGATGCGGGTGAAAAGCGAAGGCATAGTTTTGGGGTTTGCCGTTTCCGATTGGGAAGCAGTGGGTTTGGCCTTTCTGGAAGATACTATTTTCAACTGACGCAAAACATTTTCACCGCCCTATTTCCAGCACTTCAAACTCCATCTGCCCGGCGGGAACGGTAATGGCGGCCGTCTCGCCCACTTTTTTGCCCAGCAATCCTTTGCCAATCGGCGATTGCACCGATATCTTGCCCGCTTTCAGGTCGGCTTCCTCTTCGGCCACGAGTGTGTAGGTCACCAACGCGCCGTTCTTGCGGTTTTTGATTTTCACGATTGACAGGATGGAAACCTGCGACATATCAATGGACGACTCGTCCACGAGCCGGGCATTGGAGAGCAGTTCCTTGAGCTTGGCAATTTTCATTTCCAGCATTCCTTGCGCGTCTTTGGCCGCATCGTATTCGGCATTCTCGCTCAAATCGCCTTTGTCGCGGGCTTCGGCAATCTGCCGCGCAATATCGGCTCGCCCCTTGGTTGTCAGTCCGCTCAACTCATCCTTGAGTTTGCTCAAGCCCTCCGGTGTGTAATACGAAAATTTACTCATTGTTCAGTTGAAAGTTAGTACACTGTTGTGGTGGCATGACTTGGAATAAAAAAACGGCTGAAAAACCGTTCCGCAAAGCACCAGCGATTTGTCAGGGCATCAGCCAAGACCCGAACCCGGCCGGGTAATCGTGTGGTTGCGGTAAGGCTGCGAAACGGGTTTTTCCATGTGCTTTTCCCAAAAACAAACCGCAAGAATCGGAAGACTCTTGCGGGCGATGCTTTTCAAAACGCTAATGTATGCCTTTCCGTTAAAACCCGCAAACGCATTCACCAAAAACTATAACTGCTTCTTGATTAAATGCACAAGGGCGACACATTTGGTGTTGGAAAACGGTTGTGATACGGACGGGGTGGCGCACGGGTTTTTCAAAGCCGAAATACCTAAGTTTGCGCCTTGCCATTACTCTTTTCACTGCCATGGATCAACCGCTGAGAATCATCTTCATGGGCACGCCCGAGTTTGCAGTGCCGAGTCTGGAAACGCTTTTGCAAAACCAGTGCCAAGTGGTTGCCGTAATCACCGCACCCGACAAACCGGCGGGCCGGGGCTTGAAAATGCTGGCTTCGCCCGTAAAGGAGAAAGCACTGGAACACGGCGTGCCGGTGCTGCAACCCGAAAAACTGAAAAACCCCGAGTTTTTGGAACAACTGCGCAGCTATCAAGCTGATTTGCAAGTGGTTGTGGCATTCAGGATGCTGCCCGAAGCGGTTTGGGCCATGCCCCGGCTCGGCACGTTCAACTTGCACGCGTCGCTGCTGCCGCAGTACCGTGGCGCGGCTCCCATCAACTGGGCGATTATCAATGGCGAAACGGAAACCGGTGCCACAACATTTTTCCTGCGACACGAAATAGATACGGGAAGCATTGTTTTCCAAGAAAAAGAGCCGGTTTACGAAACTGATACCGCTGGAACGCTTTACGAACGGCTGATGCGCAAGGGCGCGGACTTGGTGCTGAAAACGGTGCGGGCCGTGGAAACGGGCAACTACCCGCAGACACCCCAGGATTTGTCGCAGCCGGTGAAGCTGGCCCCGAAAATATTCACCGAGACGTGCGAGATAGACTTCGGGCAGCCCACCCGACAAGTCCACGACTTTGTGCGCGGGCTTTCGCCGTATCCCGGTGCGTGGACGCGGCTCAATGGCAAGGTGTGCAAGATTTTCCGCGCCGAAAAGCATTTTCTTCCCGCCGCTCCATCCGCCGGTTTCATCCAAACCGATGACAAGACTTTCCTGCACCTGAAAACCGCCGACGGCTGGCTGGCCGTGCAGGAACTGCAACTGGAAGGCAAAAAACGGATGGCGGTCGGCGAGTTTCTGCGGGGCAATAAAATCAGCCGGTAGTGCACCCGATATTGGGCGCGATTTCAAAATAGTATGTTTTAAAAAGGCCAAACCCGTCTGTCCCAATAGTTGTAAATTTAGCCCAAGACAGCAAACCAACCTATCATACATGCAACTGCACCAACTGGAAATCAAGGGATTCAAGAGTTTTGCCGACAAGGTCACCATCAACTTCGACAGTGGCATCACGGGCATTGTGGGGCCCAACGGCTGCGGCAAATCCAATGTGGTGGATGCGATACGGTGGGTGCTGGGCGAGCAGAAAACCAAGAACCTGCGTTCGGACAAGATGGAAAACGTGATTTTCAACGGAACCAAACGCCGCAAACCACTGCAAATGGCCGAAGTTTCGCTCACGTTCAACAACACCAAAAACATTCTGCCTACCGAGTATTCGCAAGTCACGATTGCGCGCCGCTACTACCGCACCGGCGACAGCGAATATTTGCTCAACGGCATTCCGTGCCGCTTGAAAGACATTAACAACCTGTTCATGGATACCGGAATCGGGCCGGACAGCTATGCCATCATTGAATTGAAAATGGTAGACGACCTGCTCAACGACAAGAACGACTCGCGGCGCGGACTGTTTGAGGAAGCGGCGGGCATCTCCAAATTTAAAATCCGCAAAAAGGAAACGCTGCGCAAACTCGAAGACACCGACAGCGATTTGGAACGGGTGGAGGATTTGCTGCACGAAATCACCAAGAACATGAAGTCGCTGGAGCGGCAGGCGCGGCAGGCCGAGGAATATTTCCAAGTCAAAAACAAGTACAAGACCTACAGCGTGGCCCTGGCGCACCAAACCGTGGGCCGTTTCCAGGAAAATCTGGACAGGCTGAAAAAGCAACTCGACGCGGAAAACGAGAAGCGGCTGGGTGCGCAAACCGACATTGCCAGGCTCGACGCGGCGATTGAAAAGGCCAAGGCCGACCTGATAACCAAGGAAAAACTGCTGGCTTCGCGCCAACGGACACTGAACGAACACGTGAACCAGATAAGGCAACACGAAAGCGAGAAGAAAATCAAGAACGAACGGCTCAAGTTCCTGACCGACAAAGCCCAGTCGCTGCGCCAGCAAATTGCTGATGGCCAGCGGCAGCAAACCGACGTGCAGGCCAACATTGAGCGGCTTGAAAACGAGAAAAGCAGTGTGGCCAAGCAAACCGACGAACTGGCGGTGATTGTGGAAACGCTGAAAATCGAACACGAGGCCCAGAAAGCGGCGGCCATGGATTTACAGCAACAACTGAACAGCCAGAACGTGGCATTCCGGCAACAACAGGAAGAACTGTATTCGCTGAACAAATCGCTGGAAATCAAGCAGGTGCGTATTTCGACAATCAGGCAGGAGCTTGAAAAAAGCAGTATTGAAAATTCGGGCCAAACCTCCGATCTGGAAACCATTGCCGAAAATTTGGGCTTGGCCGATGCGCAACTCCGTGACAAAACGGATGCGTTAAAGACTTTGCAGGAACAAATTGAAGGGTTGCAGGCGCAAATGGAAACCACGGACACTGAAATTGAATCCACGCGGCAGGAGCTTACGGCCGCACAACGCCAACTGGATGCACGCCAAAATGAGTACAGCCTCACCAAATCCATGGTTGACAGCTTGGAAGGTTTCCCGGAAGCAGTGCAATTTCTGAGCAAAAACCCGAAATGGGACAAGAAAACGCCGCTGGTGTCGGATATTATTGCCTGCCCCGACGAGTACCGCGTGGCGTTGGAAAACTACCTGGAACCCGTGCTGAACTACTACGTTGTTGAAACAACCGGGCAAGCCTACGCCGCCATCAATTTGCTCAGTGAAGCCGGGCAGGGAAAAGCCAACTTTTTCGTGCTCGAAAAACTGCGGAATAGTATTCATGAAAAACCCGAAACTCAGCATTTGCCCCAAAGTGCGGTTGCGCTCATGGACATCGTTGAGTTTAACAGCCGTTACCAGAAACTGGCCGAGCAATTGCTGGGAAACGTTTTCGCTGTTACGGAAGAGGTGGGTTTGGATGTTTCGGGAGATACTATTTTGCTGACGAAAAACGGAAAACTAATCCGGCGGAAATTCAGTTTGTCGGGCGGTTCGGTGGGTTTGTTTGAAGGCAAGCGGATTGGCCGGGCAAAAAACCTGGAGAAACTGGAAGCGGAAATTGGCGATTTCAGGCAGGCCATTGACCAAACTTCCGCCCGGCAACGCGACCTGAAAGCCGCCAAAGACGACTTGGCGGTGCGTAAGAATAGTATCTTCCAGAAAGCCCAAACCCTGCAATCGGAAAGCAATGACCTGAACCGCCAGCAAATCACGCTGAAAACCAAACACGAGCAACTTACGCTGATGCTGCAAAACCAATCGTTGCGGCGCGAGGATTTCATGGCGCAACTCGAAGACCTGACCGGCGAGGTGGCCGATACCAGTCCGCAGGCAGCTGAGAAGAATAGTATCTTGAAAAATCTCGAAACCCGCCTGCACGAACTCGGCGACGAACTGGCGTTTCAAAACGAGCAGCTTTCCGTGAAATCCGGCTTTTTCAACGCCGAAAACATCCGCCTGATCCAGCAGCAAAACCGGCTGGGAGGCACCGAGCAGGAAATCCGTTTCCTGAAGGAGTCCTTGGCCAGCAGCCAGTTACGTCTGCGTACCAATCAGAACGAACTCGAAAAAACGGAAGCCGACATTTCGGCATTGAGCGAGGCTGAGGAAGTGGGCGATGAGGAATTGGTGGAAATGTACCGCGAAAAGGAAGCCATCGAGGCCGGACTCAACGAAGCCGAACGCGACTACTACGCCGCCCGTGGCGGCATTGACAAGGCCGAAAAGGAAACCCGCGACCTGACGCGCCAACGCGAACTCGCCGACAGCCTGACGCTGGAACTGCAAGGCAAACGCAACGAAATACAAATGCAGGTGACCGCCGTGAAAGACCGCCTTTCGGTGGAATTCAATGTAAATCTGGACAGGCCGCAAGAGCCTGACGACGAGAAGTTTACCGGCGATTTGGCATTCGGGGAAAACGCGGCTGCGGCAGATTCAAAATCCGCCGGTTCAGGATTCGGAATTGCAAATCCCGAACAACCGACAAGCGTACATTCCGGCCAGTTGAGTTTTTTGGCTGCCCAACCGGGAGCGGGGCGTGCCGCGTGGAGCATGGACGAGGCCCGGACTTTGTTCGGCGAGAAGGAAGACGAACTGCGTAGCCGTGTCAATGAATTCAAAGCGCGGCTGGACCGGATCGGGCCGGTGAACCCGATGGCCTTGGAAGCGTACGAGGAAATCAAGCACCGCTATGATTTCATTGACGGCCAGAAAAACGATTTATTGAAAGCCAAAAACTCGCTGCTCGAAACCATTTCGGAGATTGACACGGTGGCGCGGCAGACGTTTCTGGCGGCATTCGGCACCATCCGCGAGCATTTCATCCGCGTGTTCCGGTCGTTGTTTTCGGATGAGGACACCTGCGACCTGAAACTGGCCGACCCGGAAAACCCCCTCGAATCGCCGATTGATATCATTGCCAAGCCCAAAGGCAAGCGGCCATTGACGATCAACCAATTGTCGGGCGGCGAAAAGACTTTGACGGCCATATCGCTGCTGTTTGCGATTTACCTGCTCAAACCGGCCCCGTTCTGCATTTTCGATGAAGTGGATGCGCCGCTCGACGATGCCAACATTGACAAGTTCAACCACATTGTCCGCAAGTTTTCCGCCGACTCGCAGTTCATCATTGTCACGCACAACAAACGCACCATGGCCTCGACGGATGTGATTTACGGCATCACCCAGACCGACGACGACACGGGCGTATCGAAAGTGGTTCCCGTGGATTTGCGGGCATTGGCGTGAGTGGCAGGTCTGGGCTTTTGCGGGGATACTATTTTTCAGTCCACGGACGACGGTCAACAGTCCACGGGAAAGCCCGGAGCCTCCCCCCAACCCCCTCCGAAAGAGGGGCTTCCGAACCGGCAGGTTTGGCGTTTTTAAAAGATACTGTTAGCCCCCTCCTTCGGAGGGGGGTTGGGGGGAGGCCCCGGGTTTGGGGTTTTGGAGACATACTATTTCGCCGCTGCCCCAACTCACCGCAATATCTGCACCCAGCCTTTAATATTTATATTTTCGTCCTTGCGGCGCAGGCGCGTGGTTTTCAGTTGGGCCGAGTAGAAATAAACGCCCGGCGCAAGTTCGGTGGCATCGGCCACTTCGGCATTGCCGTTCAGCCGTCCCGACCAATTCACATTGATGTCGTCGGTTTCAAACACAATCCGGCCCCAGCGATTTACAATCGTGATTTTGCCCGACTCTATGAATCGCGGACACGGATACGGCTTCAGGGCTTGGTTCAGTGTGTCGCCGTTGTCGGGCGATATCACATTGGGCAGCAGGTAGTACGGGCAGTTGTCCTGACACACGGTGTTGCTCGGCGCACTTTCATTGTTGCTCCGGTCCACGGCCGTCACGTAGTAGCAGCCCGCAAAGGAAGGCAGGTTCTTGTGCAGGTATTCCTTGGATGGCGGCGCGGGAGATACCACACTATCAATCAGGGCAAACAAACCGTCTTCCTCGTAGCGTTTGTAATAGATGCGGTATTTGAACACATCCTGCTCGCGGCAAACCTTTGCGCCCTGCTGGGTCGGGTAAGTCCACGTGAGGCGGTTGCTGAACGGTGCTTGGCTGCAAAACGAGGCCGAGGGCTGCGTGCTGCCTTCCTCACTGGCCCATTCCTCGCACTTGGTCGGGTCAATGCTGAGCGTTACGGCGCACGGCTTGACGGTATCGAGCGGACTGGCGCATATCTCCTGCGAGAAATTGCTCAGCGGCGACTCAATGCGCGGTTCATTGTAGCTGCCAATGGTTTCCACGTGGTAGCAGTACGCCGAATCAGTGGTGAACGTAATGCCGTTGCCCGTGTCCGTAAACCGGAACGTGGAGGCCGTTGTGACCGGCACTTCGGCCAGCCGCACAAACCGCTTCGGGTTTTGTCCTTTCCGGCTTTGGTCTTCGCGGTACACCACGTGCCGCTGGTTGGTATTGTCCCAAGGCACATCGGCGCGCCACGTAAGCTCAATGGCACTCGGCAGCGGACGCGCCGCAAGCCGCACACTCGAAGCCGTGCGCGACGAGTCGCGGAACTGGCCGCCGCTGTACAGCAGCACCACGTACGTGTAAGGGTTGTCCTCGGTATTCAAGTCCGGTGCCTGATCCGTAAATTCCTGGTAGCGTGCCGAGGTTGTTGGCAGTGCATCGGTAACGGTGAAACTACGGACGGGGGCGGTACCGAAACCACGCGTAAAACCCGTGGCACGGTACACATCGTAGCGGTAAGGCGGCGGAAACGCCGTGGCATCCAGTTCCAAAGGCTCAGCAAAACGGACGCGGATTTGCCCGTTCTGGCGGCTGGTGGCCTGCACCGACACATTCACGATCAGCGGTGCATCCAGCCTCAGGCGTGCGCAAACCGCCGGCGAGGCAATGCTGACCCCCAAGCCCGGCGCACCGAAATTGGCCGTGATGCGGTATGAATACTGCACACCCGACTGCACGGTGTTGTCCAGAAACGTGGTCACGTTGGCCCCGACCCGGCCAATGGCCGTGTAGCCCGCCGGGCCGCCTTTGGGGCACGGGTCGGTAGGCTCGTTGGAGCAGCCCTGCCGCCGCCAAATCACAATCTGCGCGGCATTGGGGCAGCGGTATCTGTCCCAATTCAGCCGGATTCCCCGGCCTTCGGCTTGTGCCCGCAAGCCCGTGGGAGCCGGGCCAACCACGGTAATGCGCCACGTGCGGGTGTCGGTGAGTTGGTTGGGCGGTGCCACATTGTCTTCGGCCTTGAACACCACATCGTACGGCTGTGACCGCACGTGCGGGCAGTCGGTTCGCCACAGGAAACGGCTCCGGGCCGGATTGCCCTGATACACGTAGTTGGCCGGCAGCGTGGGCGGCGTGTTGGGCGGATCGAGCGTGGCGGACGGCTGGGCGGGAAACACGCTGCGCAGTTTGGAGAAAATGGCACTCTCCGACGAGATGCGGATACGCTGGTTGACATCGCGGTCGGTGGCGCGGATGAATACGTCGAGTGCGCTGCCCGCCACAATGCACGTGTCGTTGGGGATAAACAGTTCGGGGCGGTTGTTGGGCTGGTCGCGCACGGTGATTTGCATATCGCGCACCACCTCGCCAATCTTGATGAAGCCCGCCGAGGTTTTGCGCCACTCCTCCACAATGAAGGCGATGTTGTACTCGGCAAACCCCTGCGAGCCGATGCGGAACTTGCCCGGCGAATCCCAGCAGATTTCGCCCGTCAGCGGGTTTATCGTGAACGTGGGCGCACCCGTGGCGGGCGGCTCGGGCACGCCAAAAGGTGGCCCCGCCCGCTCGGGCGAAATGTAACCGCTGACGGGCGTGGAAAGTGAGTTTTCATTGTTCGGGTTTTTCTGGCGGGGTATTGAGAACCGGTAGGCAAGGCTGTCGCCGTCGGGGTCGAAGGCGGCGGGGTTGTGGCAGAACCGCTGGCCCACCCGCGCTTGGTCAATGGGCGGGTTCAGCAGAATGGGTGTGTTGTTCACGCCCAGCGTCGGGCTGATGGTCAGGATGGTTTCCACGTAAAACGGCGTGTCCACCGACAGGTTCATGTTCACCACATCCCGGTTGCGGTTTTCAGCGGCAAAATAAATCTTGTACTGCCCGGCTCCCCCAAAGGTATACGTGAACGTGTAGGTGAGTTCCTGAACGCAGGGAGCCACCTGACGGCGCAAACCCACGCTTTGTTCTTGACTACCAAATACGATTTTGTCGTCAACCGAAGTGAAAAATATTTTCGCCTTTTCTTGATCAACACCATTACAGTTGTCCCGATACAGTGTCAGCGTGAAAATGTACGTGAGTGTATTCAGATTGGTGCTGTCGCGCACGGCGGTGATTTGGCCGGCCCGCAAGTGGGTGGCGTGGGCGGTATGTGCCATCCCGGTAAACAGCAGCAGGGAGGCGAGAAGCGGCAGGAAGCGAAAAAGCGGCATATCGTGGGTTTTGTTACGTATAACGGTGGCGGTGCGGATATGTTATCGGCGGGCGGCGGCCATTTTTTCCATTTACACAAAAAAAGCGAATGTTAGCCGGATTAACCAATTACAGCCGGTATTTTATCGGTTTCCGCTCCGCCTTTCGGCCTGAAATGATGCTCCGCCCGCCGGGGCTTGCAAAAAACTTCTTACTTTTGACTCGCAAAACCTTACCAAACTTCCACTTCCAAAATAGTATCTTTTCAAAATGGAAAACCTCGACTTCCTTGCCCGTTACCTCAACAATGCCTCGCCCACCGGCTTTGAATCGTCGGGGCAGCAGATTTGGCTCGACTACCTGAAGCCCTTCGTGGACACGCACATCGTGGACACCTACGGCACGGTGGTGGGCATTGTCAATCCCGACGCGCCGTACAAGGTCGTCATTGAAGCCCACGCCGACGAGATTTCGTGGTTCATCAACTACATCACCGACGAGGGCTACATTTACGTGCGGCGCAATGGCGGCTCGGATGTGATGATTGCGCCGTCCATGCGCGTGAACATCCACACCGACAAGGGCATTGTGAAGGGCATATTCGGCTATCCGGCCATCCACGTGCGGGATATCGGCAAGGATGAAGCCCCGACGCTGAAAACGATTTTCATTGACTGCGGAGCCAAAAACAAGGATGAACTCACCGAAATGGGCATCCACGTGGGCTGCGTGGTCACGTTTGTGGACGAGTTCATGCTGCTCAACGACCGTTTTTACGTGGGCCGCGCCATAGACAACCGCATTGGCGGCTACATGATAGCGCAGGTAGCGCGGATGCTTAAAGAGAACAATGTGAAACTTGATTTCGGGCTGTACATCGTCAATGCGGTGCAGGAGGAAATAGGGTTGCGCGGGGCCGAAATGATAGCCCGCCGCCTCAAGCCCGACGTGGCATTCATCACCGACGTAACGCACGACACGCAGTCGCCGGCCTACAAGAAACTGGAGCAGGGCGATGTTTCGTGCGGCAAAGGCCCGGTGCTGACCTTTGGCCCGGCGGTGCAGAACAACCTGCTGCGCCTGATCCGAGAGACCGCCAAAACCAAGGAGATTCCGGTGCAATTGGCCTCGGTGTCGCGCAGTACGGGTACCGACACCGACTCGTTTGCCTACGCGGGCGAAGGCGTGGCCTCGGCCCTGATTTCGCTGCCACTCAAATACATGCACACCACCGTGGAGACCGTACACCGCGACGATGTGGAAAGCGTGATCCGGCTGATGTACGAATGTCTGCTGGCACTCAAGGCGGGGCACGACTTCCGGTATTTTTCGTAGCCGCACCTGATATTCGGCACGAAAAACGCCCGATTTGTAAATCCAAAAGCCACAAATGACTGAAAGCCAGATACATGACCTGTTCGAGCGGCAACAGGCACACAAGCACCATATCCGCCAGACCACGGCAACGCAACGCAAGGAGAAATTGAAGAAACTGCACGTCTGGATACGCCTCAACGATCAATCCATCTGCGATGCGCTGCACCATGATTTCCGCAAACCGGCAACGGAGACCCGACTGAGTGAGATTTTTCCGGTGCAAGGCGAAATCAACCACACCTTGGCGCATGTGTCCGGCTGGATGAAACCCCGGCGCGTACACACGCCCTTGTCGCTGTTGGGCACGGGTTCGCGAATCATGTACGAACCCAAGGGCGTGGCGTTGATCATTGCGCCCTGGAACTATCCGTTCTACCTGCTCATCGGCCCGCTGGTGTCGGCCATTGCCGCCGGTTGCTGCGCCATTTTGAAACCGTCCGAGATGACCCCGCACACATCGGCCTTGGTCAAACGGATGATGGCCGAACTGTTTGATGAGGCTGAGGTAGCCGTGGTGGAAGGCGACGCGCCGGTTTCGACAATGCTGCTGAAATTGCCGTTTGACCATGTTTTTTTCACGGGCAGCCCGCAAATCGGCAAGGTTGTCATGCGTGCCGCCGCCGAAAACCTGACTTCGGTAACGCTGGAACTGGGCGGCAAATCGCCCGCGATAGTGGACCAAACGGCTGACATTGGTGACGCGGCTGAAAAAATCGTGGCGGGCAAGTTTCTCAATTGCGGGCAAACCTGCATTGCGCCGGATTACTTGCTGGTACACCAGAGCCGCGCCGACGAACTGGCAAATGCCATGGCCTCGGTAATCGGGCGTTTTTACGGCGGCGATGCCGCGCAATCGCCCGATTACACGCGCATTGTGAATGCCCGGCACCACGGCCGCCTCGAAAAACTGCTGGCCGATGCCATCCAAAAAGGCGCAACCGTGTTGGCGGGCGGCCAAGTGCGGGACGACAATTACCTGGCTCCGACGCTGCTCACCGCCGTGACCGACGACATGGAAGTGATGCGGGAGGAGATTTTCGGCCCGATACTGCCCATCATCGCCTGTGAAAATCTGGACGGTGCAATCCGGTTCGTGAATGCCCAGCCCAAGCCGTTGGCCCTGTATGTTTTCAGCCGCGACAAAAGGCAAATCGAGCATCTGCTGCAAAACACATCGGCGGGCGGCGTTACCGTCAACGACTGCCTTCTGCACATTGCCAACCCCGATCTGCCTTTTGGCGGCGTGAATAATAGCGGCATCGGCAAGGCGCACGGCCACCACGGGTTTCTGGCCTTTTCCAACGAAAAGGCGGTGTTGCGCCAGCGCGTCGGCTTCACCCCGCTCAAAATGCTGTATCCGCCTTATACCGAAACGGTGAGGCGCAGGGTGGGGTGGCTCATGAAATGGCTGTGAATGGGCATTTGCCGGGTTGCACAACCCGTGGGGAGAGCCAAAACCAAACCCGCCGGTAATGCACCGGCGGGTTTGGCGTTTTCAAAAGATACTATTTTCCGTAGCGGGCAATGCTATTGGCCGGTGCGCTTTTGTGTACAATCGTGAGCAATTGGGTCAGCACCGAATCGTTGCCCTTGGCATCTTCGCGCACATTGCGCACCAACGAAATGTCGGGTTGAACGCTGCGTTTCTCCAAGTCGTCCTCACGGTTCACGATGGACGTGGAAAGATAGACTTTCACGCCGGTATTGGGCATTCGGAAATCCACTAGGTCGCCGAACGAAACGGACTGGCAGGCGGCGTTTTCCTCGCCCGTAATCACGCCCGCACCGTAATCCTTGCAGAGTTTCACGAACATGCTGGCCGCTGAAAAAGTAGCTCCGTTGGCAAGCACGTAGGTTTTGCCCGTGAATTTCGTGCTGTTTTTCTTGATGAAGTGCTGTTTGCTGGAAACCTCCACCAACGAGCCAAACGGAGCCTTGTCGAGGCGTGCCGCGTACGATTTGCGGCTGATTTTCTTGAGCATTGACTCAATGAAAGACGATTTTTTCTGTTCCTTCAAAAACCGGCTCGATTTCACCATCACGCGGCTTTCCACATTCACGGGGCTTACGTAGCTGAAAAGCTTGTAGGCGTTGTGTACCAGCCCGCCCGGATTGTCGCGCAGGTCAATCACCAAGTTTTCAACCCGTTCCCTTTTCATTTGGCGAAACGCATCGGCCAGGAAACGCTCGTACGTGGCGTTTTCGCGTTTGCTCTCCGCGCTGTAAAACGTGTTGATGTCCAAATAAGCCGTGGCGTTGGCCTTGTCAATCACCAGGCGGCGGCTGGCTCCGGCATCGGCGTTGGCCAAGTTTATCGTGCTGCCGGCAACCGCCCTGATACGCTCGGAACACTCCCGTCCGTCGGCGGTGCGGTAGGTGATCTGGAAGGTGTCCGTCGGTTCGTACAGCGACCAGTAGAGGATATCGAAAGTGAATACATTTTCCAATTGCCGCCACTTGGCTTTTTCCAAGTCGGCATCGGCGGTGAGCATGGGCAGCATTTTGGCAAGGATGTCGGCGGTTTTCACGCCGTTCACGGCCAGCAACTCACTGCCCGAAGCTGATGAATCAAGCGAAGCCGAGTAATCGGCACTGATGAAAGCCGCGCCTGACTCAATGGCGAGGCTCAGGGGGAAAAACCGGCCTCTTTCAGCCACATAATTCACCAGCGACTCATTGGCTTCGGCATACAAGTGACCATCCTGCACCAAGGCGATTAACCTGCGTACCGTTCCCAGAAATTCGTTCTCAGCCACTTGTCCGTTGCCTGCCTCGCCCTGTATTTTTTCCAGACCCGTGATGGCATCAGCAAACGCCCCGTGCAGGGTCAGGCTATCCGCGAAGCAGTACAGGCACGGATGCGCGTCTTTCAGCACGGTTTCCAACCGGCGTAAATCCTGGATGCAACTCTGGGCTTCGTAACGAACTAGGCTCTTTTGGTAGGCATCCGCACTGCGAACGGCCATGCTTTCGGTTTGGGTCTGGGCATAACCGCTTGTGTTGCAGACGGTAAGGGTCGTGATGAGAGCCAAGAGAATCAGGGTGGCGGTTTTCATAGGGGCAATGTTCGGCTGTTGATTTGTCGTTTACTGAACGTATATACACTTACCAGCCTAAAAGTCACCTGAATGTACAAAGATTTTTGCGGGTTATTGAAACTTATGCAAATGCCTGATCATGAGTATTTTAAATATACTTGCAATTGATTATTTCATAAATAATATTTAAAAAGTGCTAAAAGTAAGCGCAAATTTTCCATTATTGCTCCTGTTTGTGCTTCATGTAAGTTTTTGAGGGGGTTTCAACGAAACGGTTTTTCCTGTTACAAACACTCCTGCGGATGGGGATGCCGGACTTGGCCACCACGTTGAAGCGGCGGGTTTTGACTTGGGGAAAGATACTGTTTTGACGTGCGGCTGGCGGAGCGGGTTTGGGCTTTTTAAGGGATACTATTTTCGGTCGGCGTTTTTGGAAGGCGGATTTGGCGCAAACGAAAAAAGGCGCAGTGTTGCGCCTTTCCAATCCGTTACAGTTCAACTACGGGTCAGACTGTCAGTTGCCGGATTCGATTCCCCCGTTTTCGCCAAAAAACTTTTCCCTGATTTCGCCCGCTTTCTTGTCTTGCTCCGGGTTTGGTTCGTATTGGTTGGCTGCTTGCTTGGCCGGGCCGTCAATTTCGCCATACACGTAGGCATCGCCCGCGTTCGGGTCTTTTTGTTCAATGGTGTTGTAGCGCGATCCGCATTGCGTGCCTTGGAAAAACATGAAAAGCAGGACGAGTACGGTCACTAAAACTTTTAAATCACGCATGATAACTGAATCGTTTTGATGGTTGCCAAAAATCCCGCTGTTACAAAGTTTTACAAATTTAATGCACAAAATCGAATTTACCCGCAACCGGGGGCAGTATTTTTTGGTGCGAGTATTTTGAAAGGGCGGGGGTTTGGGCTTTTGGCGGGATACTGTTTTTGCGGTGCAACTTGGCGCACCGGCGGTTGCCAAATGCAGGCCTTCGGTTAAAATAGGCATATATTGTAGCGTTTAACCACCGGTTTTTTACCTTTGTCCGTATTTTCCCCACGAATTGAATGTGGACTACCCTCGCGCATTTCATCATCAGGAACCGGATTTGGCTGGTGGCATTCCTGGTGCTTTCAACGGCATTCATGGCTTACCAAGCCCGCAAGGTAGAAATGACCTACGACTACACGGCCGTTGTACCCAACGACGACCCGGAAATGGTGTATTTCGGGCAGTTCAAGCAGACGTTTGGCGAGGATGCCAACATCATCGCCATCGGCCTGCAAGACAGCAGTGTGTACCGGCTCGGGAATTTCATCCGCTTGCAGGAATTTTCAGAAAAAATATCCCGGCTTGGCGGCATTACCAGCGTTACGGCTCTGCCACGGCTGCAATATTTGGCCAAGGACACGGCGCGGAAAAGGCTTTATCCGCAGCGGCTGTTTGCCCGCCCACCCGCCTCCCAGGCCGAACTTGACAGCATACTGCGGTTTTTTGGCACAATCCAGTTTTACAAAGACCAGATAATCAATACGCGTAACGGCGCAACGGTACTGCTGGTTTCGATTGACAAAGCCGTGCTGAACTCGGCCAAACGCACACCACTAACCAACAAGGTTGTGGCTTTCGGAGACGCATTCACGCGGCAGACCGGCGTGAAACTGCACTACGCCGGAGTGCCTTTTGTGCGTTCGCAACTGGCTACCGAAGTCAAGCGCGAACTGATCATGTTCATGCTATTGTCGGTTGCGGTCACAATTGTCACCATCTACGTGTTCTTCCGCGCTTTCGATGCCGTCATTGGCTGCACGCTGGCCGTGGTTACGGTGCTGGTATGGACGGTGGGTTCCATGGGCTGGCTGGGCTACAAGGTAAACCTGCTCACGGGCTTGCTGCCAGCCATCATCATCGTCATGACCGTGCCCACGTGCATTTACCTGCTCAACAAATACCACCAGGAATTTGTGAAGCACGGCAACAAAATACAGGCGTTGGTGCGCACCATCACCAAACTCGGTTTGGCCGCCTTTTTAATCAACGCCACCACCGCCGCCGGTTTTGTCGGGCTGGTGTTCACCAATGTGTCCATGCTGGAGCAGTTCGGCATTGTGGCGGGCCTGAACGTTTTTGTGGCGTTTTTCATCTGCCTGCTCACCATCCCGATATTTTTCTCGTATGTGCCACCCCCAACCACCAAGAAACTCAAGTACCTGTATTCCAAGCCCGTAACCAAGATTTTAACTTGGATTGACCGGCGCATCAACACGCACCCCAACTGGATTTACGGCATCAGCCTTGTGGCGGTTTTGCTTTCGCTCTGGGGCATTTACAACATCAAAGCCATCAGCTACATGGTGGACGACCTGCCCGAAGACAGCGCGATTGTGCAGGACTTGCGGTTTTTCGAGCGGAATTTCCAAGGAATCATGCCGCTGGAGGTGGTGGTGGACACGGGCGAAAAGCGCGGGGTGTTCAAATTGAAGAACCTGGAGAAAATAGATGCCTTTGAGCAGGCCATGGCCGGCCACCACAACATCACCAAGCCGGTTTCGGTGGTCACGTTTGTCAAGGCGGCGCGGCAGGCGTACTACAACAACAATCCCGGTTTCTACGGCCTGCCCACCAAAATGGACAGGAATTTTGTGCTGCTGTACCTGAAAAACCTGACCGGCGGCAAAAACCCGACCGATACGGCGGACGTGAGTACGCGGCTGCTGAATTCATTTGTGGACTCTACGGGCCGCTATGTGCGCATATCCATGAAAATCGCCGACTTGGGGTCGTATGCCATGGATACCACACTTGCCCGCCTGATTGAGCCGGCCATCAGCAACACATTTGCCGGCACCAAACTCAAGGCACAAGTTACCGGCACCACGGTCATTTTTTCCAAGGGCAACAACTACCTGAGCGGTAGCCTCGCGTCCAGCCTTATCACGGCATTTGTGGTCATTGCCGTCATGATTGGCGCATTGTTCCTGAACCTTCGCATCGTTGTCATTTCACTGATTCCCAATTTCGTGGCCCTGATTGTCACCGGCGGACTGATGGGTTTGCTCGGTATCTACCTCAAGCCCAGCACATCGCTGATTTTCAGCATCTCGTTCGGCATCATCGTGGACAGTTCCATCCATTACCTGGCGCATTACCGGCAGGAAATTTTCTACCGGAAAATGCCCATCCGCCAAGCCGTTACCAGCACACTCATGGAAACCGGTCCGAGCATCATCTACACTTCGGCCACGCTGTTTGTGGGCTTCGTCATTTTCATCGGTTCCACTTTTGGCGGCACCAAATCGCTGGGCATCCTGATGTCGCTTTCCATGCTCATCGCCATGATTACCAACCTGACGCTGCTGCCCGCATTGCTCAACAGCTTTGATTCGGGCAAGGTGCCTAAAAGCGAAACCTTTTCGTTGGAAGACTACGACCGTTTTTATCTGGAAGATGATGATGAGGAAATTGATGTGCGGCAGATAACGGTACGGAAAGACAGCCGGACGGAGGATTGAATGCGGTTGCCGCCCCAAAAATAGTATCCCGCCAAAAGCCCAAACCCCGGCTTTTACCCGGAAACCTTACACGTACCCCTGCGCAATAAATTCCGCCATGTGGTTACAAGGCACCGAACCACGCTATCAATAGATGACAAGTAATCCAACTTCTACATCTATGACACGCACATTCTGCAACCTCTGCAAACTGGGCATTCTGGCCGCCATCGGGTTTTGGGTCTGGTAACCGGGTTCATGCCGCAAATGCTCACGGGACGGGTCTTGGCACTCCGTCCCGTTTTTCGTTTACAGGTTTTCTGTGGTTATTTGCGCTTTGCCAGCCGGAGTGAAATAGTATCTTTCCAAAAGGCCAAACCTCCCTCAAGTTAGCCAACCTTATCATTTAAAATCGTGAAAATCAAGCACATCCACATCAGCCGACCCAACTTGGCACTCACCCGTCCCTACACCATTGCCTACAAGACCGTGAGTGCCGTTGAAAACTGCGTGGTCGAGATTGTGGCCGACAACGGAATGTACGGCCTCGGCGCGGCCAACCCCAGCCAATACGTGGTCGGCGAATCCATTGACGACACGTGGGCCGCCCTGCAAACGCCCCGCCTCGACTGGCTGCTTGGCCGCGACGTGCGGCATTTGGGTATGCTGTGTCGCGAAATCCAAGATAAATATCCCAAGAATCCCGGCGTGCGGATTGCCTTGGAAACCGCCCTGCACGACTTGTTTGCCCAGCATTTGGGCGTGCCGCTCACGGCCTTTCTGGGTCAGAAAATCCGGAGCCTACCCACCTCCATCACCATTGGCATCAAGGACACCGCCGCCATGCTGGCCGAAGCCGACGAATACATTGGCCGCGGTTTCAAGGTGCTGAAAGTGAAACTGGGAAAATCAATGGAGGAGGATGTGGAACGGCTGGTGAAACTGCGCGAAAGGGTGGGCAAAAACATCATTATCCGCGTGGATGCCAACCAAGGCTACACCACGCCCGACCTGATTCGCTTTTACCGGCAAACGGGCGGCTTGGACATTGAACTCAACGAGCAGCCGCTGCCCGCCGCGGCGGTGGCCGAGATGAAAGCCCTGCCCGACCGCATCAAGCAGACCATTGCCGCCGATGAAGCCTTGGTTACGCCCAAGGATGCATTCAGGCTGGCCGAATCGCCGGCGGCTTGCGGCATTTTCAACGTCAAGCTCATGAAGTGCGGCGGCATCACGCAAGCCTTGGAAATAGCGCAGATTGCCCGCCAAGCCAATATAGACCTCATGTGGGGCTGCAACGATGAGAGTATCATCAGCATTACGGCGGCGTTGCACGTGGCCTTGGCCTGCCCCAACACCAAATACCTGGACTTGGACGGCAGCTTGGACTTGGCCAAAGACGTGGTTTCGGGCGGCTTTATTTTAAAGGACGGAATGATGTCGGTGAGCGATGCGCCGGGGCTGGGCGTGCGGAAGTTGTGATGCTAACAGATGCTGCCTTTGGAAAAGTGGCCCTCTCTTGCTGGCAAAATAGTACCTTTTGAGAATGCAAAACCCCTGAGTATCTTTGGGTATACAGGGGTTTACTTTTACCGCCCAGTCTGTATAAACAGCAGCTTGAGATGCTTGCTCCTATCGGTCTAGTTTGCTTGTCTTGCGACATTACTACATAAACCTTGAAGGCAATTGGCACCTTACAACAAACTACTCTGTCAATATGTATAGACTTGCCTTGTACAAAAAAAAGAAAACATATTAGCTATTTTGTTTTTTGCATTATTGGGAAACATTGCCTGTGCTCAAACGATGTTCGTACAACCCAAAGCAGGCATCGTTTTTGGTCGGAGAGCCATTTCTGATTTTCTTTTGCAAGGCCCCTACAACAAGATTGAGAGCAACATAAAATTCAGAAGTGGATTTTCTGGCGGATTTGCATTTGAAACGAAATTGGGAAGCAACCGTTTATCTCTCCAATCTGAAATTTGGTATATTCAGAAAGGGTATTCTGTTGAAAGAACGTTGAGTGAGTTTGGTTACACAATTACCGGAAAGTCGTTTGAACGCATCAATTACTTTGAAGTGCCCGTTCTGTTGAAAATCAATTTTGGGAAAAAAGATAAACTAAACATCTCGTTTTATGCTGGACCTTATGTAGGTTATGGAATAAATGGGAAGTATTCGGAGCAAGGTGGTATTACGGATTTCGGCATGAACATGGGTAGATTATTCACCGGAAAAGGCAAGATAGAGTTTGATGAGAGATTACAGCCCTATTATGTTGACGGCACTCGCTATTATGACCCGAAAACACAAGCGCGACGCTTGGACCTAGGGACGTATGTAGGAGTGCAAGGCAGTTATCCGTTCTGGATAGGAGCAATCACTTTGGAATCCCGTTATGGACACGGATTTGTTGACTTTAACCGACAGCCTGAGAATAGCGTCCGTACACGTGCGGACTATAAATCTCAAAATCGTGCAATAGGTATCTTCTTGGGCTACGCTCTTCCAATAAATTAGTGCTAAGATTCAGGTTGATACCAACTTTCAAACCGCTTGAATACTTTTTAGACAGTCTCTTGGAGATTTAAATGACTATACTCACAGCGAAGGAAATTTTGGGCGGCCAACCCGTCTTTCGCGACACCCGTGTAGCCATCCAAACGCTGTTCGACTATCTGGCAACCAGTTCGTTGGATGATTTTTTGGCGGGCTGTCCCAGCGTGTCCCGCCAGCAGGCCGAGGCAGTCATTGAATTGGCTGGCAGTTGGGTGAACACCATTGTACGGCAATATGAAGGTGCGGCTTAGCTGTCTCTTGCTGGCAAAATAGTATCTTTCAAAAAGCCAAAACCCCCATCGAAAAAATTCCGGACAGGCACGTGCAATTTTCGGGTGAGTTTAGCATTAGTTATAGATATTTTAAATAAATTCATAGAAATTATCAATTTTAACTATTGACTTAAACTGGGCAGCTTTGCACAAATACAACCCGCTGGCACCGCCGGTTTTTCCACCGCCTTGATTCACGCCAAGTTGCATCTCAATCCCTGCTTATTCTCCAAATCCCAAAACAATTAACCACATGAACCCGAACGAAACTTCCAGCACCCACCAGACCAACGGTACGAATGGTATCAACGGCCACCACGTCGCCTTGGATGCCAACGAACCGAGTGCGGCCAAGTGTCCGTTTATGAGCGGCCGCATGGGCCAAGCGGCCGGTGGCGGTATCCGAAACCAAGAGTGGTGGCCCAACCAATTGAAAATCAACATCTTGCGCCAGCATTCCTCCCTGTCTGACCCGATGGGCGCAGCGTTCGACTACGCCGAGGAGTTCAAGAGCCTTGACCTGCCAGCAGTGAAACAAGATCTCCACGCGCTGATGACCGATTCGCAGGACTGGTGGCCCGCTGACTTTGGTCATTATGGCGGGTTATTCATCCGCATGGCTTGGCACAGCGCGGGCACGTACCGGATCGGCGATGGTCGCGGCGGAGCCGCTGCGGGTATGCAACGCTTTGCGCCGCTCAATAGCTGGCCCGACAACGTAAGCCTCGACAAGGCGCGTCGCCTGTTGTGGCCTATCAAACAGAAATACGGACGTAAGCTTTCTTGGGCCGACCTGATGATTCTGGCGGGCAACGTGGCCCTTGAATCCATGGGTTTCAACACGTTCGGGTTTGGCGGTGGCCGCGCCGATGTCTGGGAACCGCAGGAAGATGTGTACTGGGGTGCTGAAAAAACCTGGCTTGGCAACGACGTGCGTTACAGCAACGGCTCGCCGGGAGTGGCGGCGAATGGCGTGGTGTCGTCGGATGAAGACCCTGGCCGTCCGATGCACGCCAACGATTTGGAACAACCATTGGGGGCGGCGCACATGGGCCTGATCTACGTGAATCCCGAAGGCCCCAACGGCAATCCAGATCCACTGGCCGCTGCCCGCGACATCCGCGAAACGTTTGGCCGGATGGCCATGAACGACGAAGAAACCGTTGCCCTGATTGCCGGCGGGCACAGCTTTGGCAAAACGCACGGAGCTGCTTCGTCTGATCACGTCGGCAACGAACCAGAATCCGCTTCCCTTGAAGAACAAGGCTTTGGCTGGCACAACAGCTACGGCACCGGAAAAGGACCGGATACGATTACGAGTGGTCTGGAAGTGACCTGGACGACGACACCGACGCAGTGGAGTAATAACTACTTCGAAAACCTGCTTGGATTCGAGTGGGAACTGACCAAAAGCCCCGGCGGGGCGCACCAGTGGGTGGCAAAAGATGCCGGTGAGATTATCCCGGATGCCTATGACCCCAACAAGCGACACCGGCCGACAATGCTGACCACCGACCTGTCGCTGCGCGTGGATCCGGCCTACGAGAAAATCTCGCGGCGGTTTTTGGAAAACCCCGACGAATTTGCCGATGCCTTTGCCCGCGCGTGGTTCAAGCTCACACACCGCGACATGGGGCCGCGTACCCGCTACCTCGGCCCGGAAGTGCCCGCCGAAGTATTGATTTGGCAAGACCCCGTTCCGGCGGTTGCGCACAAGTTGATTGACGAAGCCGACATCGCCGCCCTGAAAGCAAACGTTCTCGCGTCGGGGCTGACCATCAGCCAGTTGGTGTCCACGGCCTGGGCTTCGGCCTCGACTTTCCGGGGTTCGGACAAGCGGGGCGGTGCCAACGGTGCCCGCATCCGGCTGTCTCCGCAGAAATATTGGGCGGTGAATAACCCGGCGCAACTGGGCAAGGTTCTGGACACGCTGGAAACCATCCAAGGTGAATTCAACGGAATCCAGACCGGTGGCAAACAAGTTTCGCTGGCCGATTTGATTGTGCTGGGCGGCTGCGCGGGCGTTGAGGCGGCGGCCAACAAAGCGGGCATTGCCGTGACGGTTCCGTTTACGCCGGGCCGGACGGATGCCACCGCAGACCAAACCGATGTGGACTCGTTTGCGGTGCTGGATCCAATGGCCGATGGCTTCCGCAACTACATAAGAAGCCGCTACAAAGGCGTTTCGGCTGAGGAAATGCTGGTGGACAAGGCGCAACTCCTGACCCTGACCGCCCCCGAACTGACGGTGCTGGTTGGCGGTATGCGGGTGCTGAACACCAACTACAACAGCGCGCCGCACGGGGTTTTCACCAACCGCCCGGAAACGCTCACCAATGACTACTTTGTGAATTTGCTCGATCTGGGTACCTCATGGCGCGGTGTTTCCGACGCGCAGGACGTGTTTGAAGGACGCGACCGAACCACCGGCGCGGTGAAATGGACGGCCACGCGCGTGGACTTGGTTTTTGGCTCGAACTCCGAACTGCGGGCCATTGCCGAAGTCTATGGCTGCTCGGATTCGCACGGGAAGTTTGTGAACGACTTCGTGTCCGCTTGGAACAAGGTGATGAACCTAGACCGTTTTGACCTGCAGTAAACCTGGTTTAGCAAAAACCCGGCGTTTTCATCGGACACACAAAAAAGGCTGCCACGTATCTGTGGCAGCCTTTTTTTGTTGCGGGTTTGAGATTCTGATAGTCATCCATGTAACTGATGCCAGCCTGAAAGCCAGGAAATGGCCCCGGAAAAACAGTATCTTTCGAAAACGCCAAACCCCTGCCACTGACGGTGAGGGTTTCATGTCTGTTTTCGGGTAATGCGTTGAAAGTAGATGAGCCGGAAAAACCCGGAGAACATAAAAAGCCCGCCGGACACCCTGAACTGACGGCACCCATTATCGCCCGTATTGTATTGCCGACAGGCCAAATAGCGTCATTGACGCAATGCGTATCTTGTATTGTTGAAAACCATGGACACCATCCGGTACGCAATGCGCGTTTTGTGTTGTCCAACCCAACCTGACAGTGATTGCAAGGGCTTATTTAACTGATTGCAAACCGGTTATGGAAAAACGGACACCGTTTTTGGCATTCCCAGCCCCTTTCGCTAACATTGCGATAAGGCGCAAAACTTGTGTCTATTTGAGAGTCAGTGGCAAGCGTACAGAACCGACACAGCAGACATCAACAGACAAATAAAATGAGCTAATGAGCCAAATTTTACGACAACAAATAGAAAAAATAATTCAAACCACCGACACCGAGTTTGACTATATTTTGTCGCACTTTACAAACAAGAAATTCAAGAAGCATCAGTTTGTAATTCAAGAAGGGCAATTAGTTGAAAATGATTTTTTTATTTTAAGTGGTTGCCTCAAATCATATAGTACAGATGCCAACGGCAAAGACCACATCATACAATTTGGAATGCAAGACTGGTGGATTACAGACTATCAAGCCTATTATAACCAAACCACAGCAACAGTAAATATTGACTGTATTGAAGAAACTGAGGTGCTTTGTCTTTCATTCCAAAACAGAGAAAAACTTTGTGCCGAAATGCACAAAATTGAACATTTCTTTCGCAAAAAAACGAACAAAAGAAATGTAGCCTTACAAAATCGAATTCTTTCTTTATTGAGTAGCAACGCCAAAGAACGCTACGAGAAATTATTAGAACAATATCCCCAACTTTTCCAAAAAGTACCTAAGCAATTAATCGCTTCTTATCTTGGTGTAACAAGAGAAACTTTGAGCCGTTTCAACTCTTCCGCAAAATAATGTGATGTACCTCACATCAAAATTGTGCGATATGTCCTTTTCATTTCTTTACATTCCATAGACCTTTGTGCCATTAATAATTTAAAACAAAATTAAAATGGCGAATTTTAAAATTCAAAAATCA